>JAZQPD010000031.1:0-8533 GCA_045628285.1 Bacteroidaceae bacterium | reverse complement strand
TGCATTCCACTACCATTGAGTCGAGCATGTCGCCGTTCTTGTCTGACCATGTGAGGGTGAGTGTCTTCTTTGTCTTGTTGTATGTGCCCTTCATGTCGTAAGGTGCCTTGAACACCACTTTCGGGATGAATTCGTTGCTCTTCCTGAAACCGATTCCCGGATCCATCTGGGCATAGTATTCTCCGAGTTTCGTCAGTTTGCCGTTGAGGTATATCTTTGAACAGTTCCGCTCGCTGTTCCAGAATGCATAGCGTTCTACCCGTGGGTTGGAGTTGAGTACATCGAGAATCGGCTTCGTACCGTTGTAGTTCTTTTGCTGTGTAGTTGCGGAGTTGTCGTCGCGGTTCGATACAGCTCCGAATATTCCGTTGTTGTTCCATGATGCGCCCCAGAGCCATTCGGAAATCCATATCGGCCGGCCGTTTCCGTAGTTGTCGCTGTACCATGTGAGGTTGTTGAACTGCCCGCTGTCCCAATAGCAGTGAAGGTCTACGATGTCGCATCTCCATCCGTTGGCGTCGATGGAGTCGCAGAATGCCTGAAGATGGTTCATGGAGCCGTCGTGTGAGGTTTCCGAGCAGAGTCGCATACCTGTTCGCATGAGGTTCTGCCAGTTTGCGAGCACTGTAGCCACGTCCTGTGGATGGTCGTCGGAGGAGTTGCCTGGCTCGTTATTGGTCTTCATGTGGCAGGAATAGGTCACACTACCGCATGATGCCGGTGACGGCCAGTCTTCGTAGATGTGGTTCGGCACACATTCCGTGTCTGGGAGGCGGTTGGTACCTGTCCCCCAATCATAACACCATGATGCGTTCGTAGCACCTGTGGCCTCGGCACGTGTATCGCTGGCAAGTCCGCTCTTCTTGGCGTCGTACCATTTGAAGAGCCGGTATGAAGATATCCTTGCGTCCATATTGGCTGGTATCTGAGCGACTTCAAGGTCTTCGGTATCGGCAATGAAACAGCGGCTGTAGCCCCACCCTCCGGTTCCGAGGGCGAAGGTCACCATGTATCCTCTCTTCAGTTTGAACGAGCGGATGGCGTTGTTGAGTTTGGCGGCGGATAGAGAGTTCATGAAACCACCTGAGTTCTCAAGACCGAAACTGTTGACTGCCTCGCCTCCGAAGTTTGGCTCGGAATAGACCGTCAGTGGTTTTATGTCGTTTGCGTAGGGCATCACAATGGCTCCGTTGGAGTACATCTTCACCTGGCAGTTGACGTCATTCTTTGCCTGTTCACCTTTTATATATATAAAGGGAAGATATGACTTGATGACTTTGCTTGGTTTGATGCTCTTGAAGATGAGTACGGCATGATCCGTATTGGTGATGTTGATACTGCCGGTTATGGCAAACGGGCTGTCGGCATCCTTGATGATGTAGTCTATGTCGTCGCTAAGTGTGACTGTCTCCGTCACTTGCTGCACACTCGTGACCCTGTTGGCTGCAATGATGGTGCTTGTTGTCAGCATCATCATACAGATTAATAGGAAAAAACGTCCCTTAATTTTCATACTTCATACTTCATTCAGAACTTCACTTCTTCGTCCTTGCTGGTAAAGGAACTGAACCATGCCGTTGCGTTCTTGAAGTAGTATACGATTGTGTTGTCGTCGTTTTCGTTGTACATACTCCTGAGTTCCGGATAGGCATCAAGCATGGATTTCTTGGCTTCCACCCTCTCGTCAGGGATGAGTTCTCCGCACAGGCGCACCCACTTGCTGCCATCGAAACAACATAGTTCAGCTTTTGGATTTGCCGCCAACTGCTTGGCGATGCGCTTCTTCTTTCCAGTCTGAATGTAGAGTTTGCCGTCGAACAGATGTATTGTGCCGAAGGGACGTACGCGAGGCTGGTCACCTTCTGCCGTTGCAATGTAATAGGTTTTGCAGGCCTTGATGAAATTGTATACTTTTTCCATATTTTGTTTGTTACTTTCCTGGTTCTGTGCATTGCAGATTGGTGCCCACATTGCGAGGCATAAGACTAAAATAATGGTGTTGACTGATTTCATAATTTTATTCCTTAGTTAGTGTAGATTGTATTTTCGCTCCAAAGTTAACAAAATTTATTTTATCGAACAAATTTTTGATATAAAATGGATGAATTTCTATCGCTTTTTTTAGTGATGTGCAGTGGTGTCCCACTCAATGAATTATGCAAAAAGTTTTCGTTTTCGTTCTCGTTTTCGTTTTTTAATCGTAACTTTGTCCCCCAGAATTATTAAATTGGCATATTATGGACTTTCAGGCTCAACAGATAGCTCAGTTAATCGGAGGTACGGTAGAAGGTAATCCTGAGGCGGTTGTGAATTCTTTCGCTAAAATTGAAGAAGGCAGGCCAGGCGCAATTTCCTTTCTTGCAAACTCCCATTACGAGCACTTCATCTATGAAACGAAATCTTCTGTAGTGTTGGTCAGCCATGCTTTCAAGCCTGCCCAGCCGGTCGGTGCAACCCTTATCCGTGTGGAGAATCCATACGAGAGTGTTGCACGTCTGCTGCAGATTTACGAATCAATGAAGCCGAAGAGGGTTGGGATTGATCCTCTCGCATACATTGCTCCTACGGCTAAGGTCGGCAAGGATGTCTACCTCGCGCCTTTCGTTGCAATAGGCGACAACGCCGAGATAGGTGATGGGGCCGTCCTTCATCCTCATGCTACAGTGGGTGCCCGTGCAAAGGTGGGAAGGAATACTGAGATGTACAGCAACTCAGTGGTCTACCACGATTGTGTGGTTGGCGACAACTGCATTCTTCATGCCGGTTGCGTGATTGGTGCCGACGGCTTCGGATTCGCTCCTACGCCTGACGGATATGAGAAGATTCCTCAGATTGGAAATGTCGTTATCGAGGATAATGTCGAAATCGGTGCAAATACCTGTGTGGACCGTTCTACGATGGGTAGTACAATCGTTCATAGGGGTGTAAAACTGGATAATCTCGTTCAGATTGCCCATAATGTAGAGGTTGGTGCAAACACAGTAATGTCGGCTCAGGCAGGTGTTGCTGGAAGTGCCAAGATTGGCGAATGGTGCATGCTTGGCGGACAGGTTGGTGTGGCTGGTCACATCAAGGTCGGCGACAGGACTAATGCAGGTGCCCAGAGCGGCATTCCAGGAGGCAGGATGATAGAACAGGGTAATGTTACCGTCATGGGGTATCCTGCACTTGAACATCACAATTTTGCACGTAGTGCAGCTGCATATAAGAACTTGCCGGAACTCGTGAAACAAGTCAGTGAGTTGCAAAAGAAAATTGATGAGTTGATGAAAGGAAACTAACCATTAATTATGAAACAGATAACGTTAAAGTCTGCATTTAAAGTAGAAAGCATAGGCCTTCATACGGGCCGATACATACACGCGGAATTTTGTCCTGCACCTGAAAATCATGGATATAAGATTCAGAGAGTTGATGTCGAGGGTCAACCGATTATTGATTGTCTTGCTGACAATGTAGTTGAGACTCAGCGCGGAACTGTCATTGCAAATGGTGACGTGAAAGTCAGTACCATCGAACATGCAATGGCTGCACTATATGCAAGTCGTATCGACAATGTTCTCATCAAACTAGATGGTCCTGAGATGCCTATCATGGACGGCAGTGCCATCATGTTCATGCAGAAGATATATGAAGTAGGAATTCAGGAACAGAATGCAGAAAAGAACTATCTAGTCATTCCTCAGCGTAGAATCGAAGTGAAGGGTCCTAATGGTGAGCTCCTCATTGCCATTCCTGATGAAGAGATGACATGTCGTGTGATGATTACGTTTGATTCCCAATGGCTTGCCAGTCAAGGGGCAGAACTGAAGAGCCTCGATGACTTTTTCGGCGATGTCGCTCCTGCCCGTACTTTCGTGTTTGTACGCGAATTGCTCCCACTCGTTGAAGCCGGACTTATCAAAGGCGGTGATTTGGATAATGCGATTGTCATCTATGAGAACGAACTTCCTCAGGACAAGTACGACATGCTTGCCGACAAGATGGGTGTTCCTCATCAGGATGCGAGGAAGTTAGGGTATCTCAATCATCGTCCGCTTGTATGGAAGAATGAACCGGCACGACATAAACTCCTCGACATCATCGGCGACCTCGCCCTTGTAGGCCGTCCCATCAAGGGCAGGATAATTGCGGTGAAACCGGGTCACACTATCAATAACGTACTTGCAAGAAAACTGAGGGAATGACTACTCTCATCGTACTTCTTGGACCTACGGCAGTTGGAAAGACAGAGCTTGGCATCAAACTTGCTAAGCTCTTAAATTGTGACATCATCTCTGCTGATTCACGCCAGATGTACAGGGAAATGAATATTGGTACGGCAAAGCCTTCTCAGTACGAACTCTCTCAGGTGCGCCATCATTTCATTGACACCCTCGACATAAACGACTATTACAGTGCTGCCCAGTACGAGGAAGACGTACTTCGTCTGATAGCATCACAGGATGCTGATCCGTCCAAGTCCGATATTCATCTTATGGTCGGAGGCAGTATGATGTACATCGATGCTGTCTGCAACGGCATAGATGATATCCCTACCGTAGATGAGGAGACTCGCCAGCTTATGAAGGACAAACTTCAGGCAGAGGGACTCGAACGTCTGTGTGAGGAACTGCGTTTGCTCGATCCTGAATACTATGAGATAGCCGACCACAGGAATACTCAGCGCATTGTTCATGCACTCGAAATATGCTATATGACGGGCAGGACTTACACCTCGTTCCGCACAAACAGGAAGAAAGACCGTCCGTTCCGCATTGTCAAGGTGGGACTTCGGAGAGAACGCGAGGAGTTGTTTTCACGAATCAACTCACGTGTCGGACAGATGATGCATGATGGTTTCCTCGACGAGGTGAGGACTCTTTATGAGAAATATCTTCCTGACGACAGCCGTACACTTCCCAATGCGCTCAATACCGTTGGCTACAAGGAAATGATACAGGTCCTCAAAGGTGACTGGACACAGGATTTCGCCATTGCCCGAATGCAAAAAAACACCAGAGTCTACGCCAAAAAACAAATGACCTGGTTCCAGAAGGACCAGGACATTCATTGGTTCGACTGTAATCAAGTATCTCTACAAGAAATACTTGATTTAGTTAACAGTTAACAGTTAATAGTTAAAAATGAATGATAAGTTAACAATTTGATGAACAATGGCTAATTACTCTTAAGTTGCTTGGCTATTTCTTTTTGGATTTGGACAGTCTTGTTGATAGATGCCAGGAGTTTTAGGATTTCGTTGCAATCCAATAATAATGATTGAGCCTGTATGTCAGTGATGTATTCTGCTTTCAATAATAAATTAATTCAATATTTGCTTTCAGCACATTCTTTATACGCAATCCCCATTTTTGCGTGAAATTCCTCCTTACTGAATGCACATTCAGCCTCTGCGATATTTGCACCAATGCTTGTTCCGGAGCGAAGTAGTTGCTTGGACAAGATGAACTCCTGTTTTTGCTCCTTCAAATAATTGTATAGTTTGACAATCCTTAGCGCAAAGTCAATCGCTTTATCTTGAACCAGATTTCCTGTTATCATATAGATTACTCATTAATAATTCTACATTCATTGTTAACTTTTAACTGTTAACTGCTAACTAATCATAAGGGTTTCCGTCGCTGATGTCAAGGTCGGCAAGGTCGATGTCATCGATTCCGTCACCATACAGGTCATCGTCATCAAAGATGTCATCGTCAAGGCCTACTGGATTCTTTGCCATCAGTTCGACGAAGTCAGGGGTCTGCTGGGGTGCCTCGCCCTGCTTTCTCGTCACCTTGGGTGCTGCAAGAGTCTTCCTCGTGATTATTTCAGCCAGTTCTATGAAGAATATACGGTCAGCCAGTGGGTCGAAGGTGTAGAGAAGATGCTGTTTTTCGTCCTCCAGGAATTCGCTGAGTTTTGTCTCGCTCATGACATAAGTATCTTCGGAAGCATCCTTACCCATGTCCTCGAGAGTGATTTCCTCTGCCTTTTCCCATCCGTTCTCACACATGGTGAACGATGTCATCTGTCCCTCTTCATATCCACATGAATCCTGGATGACCTTGTGGAAATCAAGGAATGTCGCATCGCTGTCAATCTGAATTTCTCTCATGAAATCATCGACCTCGTCAGAGATAACTATAAATCTGTAAATCATTATCGTTGTATTTGGGGCTAATAGCTAATGGTCCTTATCATTAATTGTTATCTGACTATTCCTCTCTTTGAGCTGCTTACGAAGTTAATGATATACTCAATTTCCTGACTCATAGGAATAGTCTCCCTTATCTTCTCTACTGCCTCGGCTACAGTGAAGGCACTGCTGTAGATGATTCTGTAGGCATCGTGGATGTTGGTAATCATCTCTGGCGTGAATCCTCTGCGTCGGAGTCCTACGAGGTTGACGCCACAATAGGCGATAGGTTCTCGTGCTGCAATAATATAAGGTGGAATATCCATACTTGTCCTGCAACCACCCTGAATCATACATCCGCTTCCGATGTGGCAGAACTGGTGAACCAGTACCACTGCACTGATGACAGCACCGTCGTCTACAATCACCTCGCCTGCCAGTTTAGTGGAGTTGCCCATTATGATGTTGCTTCCGAACACACAGTCGTGGGCTATGTGTGCGTTTTCCATGATGAGATTGTTGCTTCCTACGATGGTAGTGCCCTTGCTGGCAGTACCTCTGTGGATAGTCACGTTCTCACGTATTCGGTTGTTGTCGCCTATCTGCACTGTCGATTCCTCGCCCTTGAACTTCAGGTCCTGCGGGATTGCACCGAGGACAGCACCTGGGAAGACGAGGTTGTTCTTGCCCATAGTGGTGTTGCGGAGAACTGTCACACTATTCATCAATTCTGTACCGTCACCGATTTCTACTCCCTTGTCCACGAAGCAGAACGGGCCGATCTTCACGTTTTCACCTAATTTGGCATTCGGATCTACGAACGCCAGCGGACTGATATTGCTCATATAGTTAATTATATATTTGTTAGTCTGTTTATGTAACCAATGAAATTTTTGCTCATCCTGCGCAAAAGTACGATAAAATTACGAGATACCCAAATATCAGATGAATTTTTTTATTCATTCCATATTTCCCATGCGTGCCTGGCCTGGAGGTGGAGCATATCCAGACCGCCTACTGCGATGGCACCTTGAGCAGCTCCCTTGCGAAGGAAGAGGGTTTCGGTGGGGTTGTAGACACAGTCGAAGAGGAGGCTCTGTCCGGTAAGGAGATGATATGGTATGTCGGGACAGGTATCGGTGTCTGGATACATGCCGAGTGGGGTGCAGTTCACAATGATTGGCGGGTTCCGGGTAAGTACCCGTTGCCATCCTTCGCCCGATGGCAGTATCTTGAAGAGTTCGCGCAGGTCATCGTAGGTGATGCAGCCGAGTCGCTTGTGGCGTGATACGAAAGTGTACTTCATTCCCGCCTGCCGGAATGCATAGGCAACGGCTTTTGAAACTCCTCCCGTACCGAGGATGAACGCATGCTGGTGGCAGGGCAGTATATGCGGGGCTATCGACTCGTCGAATCCCGTCACGTCGGTGTTGTAGCCGGTCAGTTCGTGCGTGTCCTTGTCAATCTTCACTACATTGACAGCCCCGATTTCCTTTGCCTCGGAAGAAATGGCATTGAGATAGGGGATTATCTCGGTCTTGTAGGGAATGGTGACGTTGAATCCCCGAAGCGACGGATTTGCCTCAACAAGCTCCGGCAGACAGGAAATGGACGGTATCTCGAAATTGAGATACTGCGCATCAATTCCTTCCCTATGGAATTTCTCAGTGAACCACTCCTTCGACCACGAGTGTCCCAGCACCTTGCCTATCAATCCGTAAAGCATTTTTATTTCACTACTTTATCCCTGTATAAAGATAGCACATGCCGAACTGCAATACCCTATAGCCGACATTCTGGAACCCCGCCTTTTCAAACAGCCGTGCCATGTCCTTGCCCGATGGAACGACCCGCATGGAGTCGTTGAGGTACGATGCCGCTTCCTTGTCGCCTATGAACCGTCGGCTTACGAGAGGCATGATGAATTTTTGGTATACAGCGAAAAGTTGCTTCATCGGGAAATGCTTCGGATTGCAGAGGTCGATGACGGCAATCGTTCCTCCCGGTTCGAGGACCCGATACATCTCGTCCAGACACTGCTGCAGGTTTTCAAAATTACGCAGCGCAAAGGCAGAGATGACAGCATCGAACGAACTGTCCGCGAAATTCATGTGGGCACAGTCTTCGTTCTGAAACCTGATGGCATTGCCGAGACCTGCAGCCTCCGTTTTCTCCTTGCCAATCTTCATCATCTCCTCCGAGATGTCGATACCGATGACCTCCTCGGGCTCGAGCCGTACTGCAGCCAGCATGGCAAGGTCGCCCGTCCCCGTAGCCACATCGAGGATGCGGCTGGGCCATACTCCCCCCAGTTCGAGATAGTCGATGACATACTGGCGCCAGTGGGAGTCCACTCCGAGCGACATGTTGTGGTTGAGGTCGTCATAACCCTCAGCGATGTTGTCGAACATC
>JAZQPD010000030.1:0-2510 GCA_045628285.1 Bacteroidaceae bacterium | reverse complement strand
GAATTATCAAACAATGTTTAATCGAATGTTTAGCCAGCAAGAGTCGCAAGACCGCTAACTTTCACAAAAAATCAAAATTATGCCAAGATCAGTAAATCATGTTGCTTCAAGAGCAAGAAGAAAGAAGATTTTAAAGCGTGTTAAAGGTCAGTTTGGTGCACGCAAGAACGTCTGGACAGTAGCAAAGAACGCTTACGAAAAGGGACTTCAGTATGCATATGTAGGCCGTAAGAATAAGAAACGTGAATTCCGTGCTCTCTGCATTCAGCGTATCAACGCAGCAGCTCGTCTTGAAGGAATGTCATATTCTCAGCTCATGGGAGCTC
Source organism: Bacteroidaceae bacterium (assembly GCA_045628285.1). Lineage (GTDB taxonomy): Bacteria > Bacteroidota > Bacteroidia > Bacteroidales > Bacteroidaceae > Colivivens. Next base: position 2,184 of record JAZQPD010000030.1, on the reverse strand, counting down.
TCCACAAGGCCGGAATTGAAATCAACCGCAAGACACTCGCTAACCTCGCTCTCAACAACCCACAGGCATTCAAGGCCGTTGTTGAAAAGGTAAAATAAGTATAAGACCAATCTCTTATATATTATAAGGTGTATTCCGAAAGGGATGCACCTTTTTTTGCATATTTAGAAAAAAAGTATTATTTTTGCACTGAATATAGGTGGGTTCTATTAACTCCCTGCAAAAATTAATTATACGTATGAGAACAAGAACCTTTTTCTGTGCCATACTTATGTGCACGTCAACTCTTGCAACGGCGCAAAATTACAAATCAGACAGGAATGGTCTGATTCTGGAAAATAGCATGCTTCCTCCTATCCCTACCGCTACGGCAAAACCCGTGGATACAGAGAAGATGGGAGACATCAATGCTTTTGACGAAGTGCAAATTGACCTTCCTATCACAGACGGTCCCTTTAAGCCTACATGGGAATCAATTGAAGCCAACTATCCCGGCACGCCAGAATGGCTCAGAGAGGCAAAATTTGGCATCTGGGTGCACTTCGGTCCTCAGGCAGCAGGCGAAAGTGGCGACTGGTATGCACGCCATCTGTACAAGGAGGATCATCGTGCCTACCAAAACCACATGAAGCGCTATGGTCATCCATCGGAAATCGGATATAAGGACGTACTACATGCGTGGAACCCTACGGAACTTGACCCGGAAGCGCTTACTCGCCTTTATCAAAAATCGGGTGCAAGATTCTTGATGATACAGGGTGTTCATCACGACAACTACGACTTGTGGAACTCGAGGTTCCAACCTTGGAATTCAGTCAACATCGGTCCGAAACGTGACTTGCTGCGTGAATGGGCAGATGCTTGTCATAAGTATAAGATGCGCTTTGGCGTGACCTTCCATCACGAATACACATGGTGGTGGTGGCAAACGGCTTTCAGCAGTGACACAAAGGGTCCGAAGGCAGGTGTGCCATACGATGGACATCTGACACTGGGGGACGGCAAGGGCAAGTGGTGGGAAGGCTACGACCCTCGACTGCTCTATGGCATTGACCTGCGTGAGTACGAGACGGTTCACTCTGCCGCCTATTCACCATGGTCACCTCCAAAAGATGGACTTTTCCGCAATCACCTTAACTATGCCAACTGGTATGCCAAGCAATGGGCACTGCGCATAATGGATGTAACAGAAAACTATGATCCCGACTTCATCTATACCGACGGAACTATGGAAGGACCATTCTGCGGGCATGGCACAGGAACTGGCTACAAGTGCAATGCCATGCAGACGGTGATGGCTGACTACTACAACCGTCAGCTCAAGCGCAAAGGTAAGGTGGATGGCTTCTCTATCATCAAGTTCCGCCATCCTACCAATGGTGCTGTCAACACGGCTGAATTCGATTTTCCCGACACCATCAACACCTCCCAGCCATGGATTCGCGAAGCACCCATTGGCGACTGGTTCTACGCACCCGACTTCGTCTATGACTCAGGCAGCGTGATTCGCTTCATCATTGAGGCCATCTCTCGCGATGGCAACGTGGCACTCAACATCCCTATGCGTCCTGATGGCAGCATCGAAGACGACTGCAGGAAGATGTTGGAAGAGGTAGGCAACTGGATGGATATCAACGGACGTGCCGTCTATGGCAGCAAGGCATGGAAGGCGCTTGGCGAGGGTGAAATAGTCAATGGTAAGCTGAAGAAACTACCTGGAGGAGGCTTGGGGCGTAGTCAGGCAAACTTCAGGTTCAATGCCCGGGACATCCGCTTTGTAGTGGGTAAGGACAATGCACTCTATGTCTTTACCATGAACATTCCTTCCGCAGGCGAGAAGATCATCATCCACTCTATGTCAAAGGGGAGGGGATTACTCACCTCAAAGATCAAGGATGTGAAGTTGCTCGGTTATAAAGGCAAAATACAGTGGCAGCTGAAGGACGAAGGCCTCGAACTAATCTATCCCGAGGGTGCATCATTGAAGACTGCTGCTGCGTTCCGCATCAAGTTAGGATAAGAATTTGATTTCAATAAGAATATAGGTGGGTTCTATAAATTCACCGAATAAGTAATAATTTTTCAAATATGGGTGATATCGTTCTTTTCAGCCCTTTTGGTTTTGTTTCGGCATCTTGCTGCTTGTCAGTCAGTCATGATGCCCGCATCACTCCTTCCTTCCGC
>JAZQPD010000029.1:0-29617 GCA_045628285.1 Bacteroidaceae bacterium | reverse complement strand
TCGAGGTGTTCCATGCCTTCCAAGTCTTCCTTAGTATATACAGGCTGAATGTCAATCTGCTCAGGAGTTCTCCAGTTGGCAGTGATCTCAGCTTCCTTTTGCCATTCCTTGCCACACTTTGCAGCAATGCCTGAATGGATGTCTATGTTGTTAAAGTTAATTCGTGACATAATGTTATTTACGATTTACCATTTACGATTTACCATTTATTTTGCCATTTTGTTATTTACGATTTACCATTTCTCTTGCCATTTTGTTATTTAGACATTTTGTCGGAATCCAAACGGGTCTTTGTACTTACGATTGTTTTTGTTATGATTCACGATAGTTCAACGCCTTCGTTATGCAGGTTTTCCAACAGATTAGGCTTCACCATTCCGCTTCTCATAATAAGTTCAATCCAGTGACAAGTTTCGTCCAATTCCTCTTCTACCATTTTTAATTTATTTACAAAATCTTTATCTGATTTCCCGAGACATGCTGCACGATAATTCGCTGATGGAGATGTGCCAGAACGAATGATTTGTTTTGCGATAGCGTTTCCTGCAATTGAATTAGGCATTTTGTCTACCAATGCAATGACTCGCAACGCAAATTTTGTTAATCGTTCCTTCAGCTCGTCTTTGGTCATAAAATGATTAAATAAATGATTAAATGTCTAAATAAATGGTAAATTGTAAATCTGTAAATGGTAAATTATTTGATTCCAAGTGTTTCGTTATACTTCTTGAGAGTCTCGAGCTGGTTGCTGCGAACGTGGATGAAGTTCTCAATGCCTTCCTTCTGAAGGTCTTCCATGCATGCCGGTGCACCGGCTACGATGAACATTGCGCGGCCGCCAAGAGCCTTGAATGCTGGTACTGCATATTCTGCATATTCGTCATCGGAAGAACAGAGTACTACGATGTCGGCTTCTGCCTTCACTGCTGCTTCCACTCCTTCTTCCACTGTCGGGAATCCGAGGTTGTCGATTACCTTGTAGCCTGCTGCTGCAAGGAAATTGCAAGAGAACTGTGCACGAGCCTGACGCATTGCGAGGTTGCCGATTGTGAGCATGAATGCAACCGGTTGTTTTGCTGCTGCCTCTGTAGAGAGACGGAGTGTCTCGAACTCTGATGCGAGACGGTCAAACTTGAGTGCAGGGATTGCTGACTCTTCGCCGCAGTTGCACTGGCATTTACACTGGCAAGCGAGTGGCTTCTTGCCTTCGCTCTTCTCTGTGAAGTTAGGGAACTGATTGGTTCCGAGCATGAATTCCTTGCGCTTGGCTGCGTTGGCATGACGGGTTGCATTGGTTGCGTTGACGGTTTCCTGAACCTTGCCTTCGAGGGCTGACTTGAGCATACCGCCTGCTTCCTCCACTTCGAGGAAGAGTTTCCATGCCTGCTGTGCAAGGGCTTCTGTGAGTGTTTCTACGAAGTAGGAACCTCCCGATACATCGACAATCTTGTCGAAGTGTGCCTCTTCCTTGAGAAGGAGCTGCTGGTTGCGTGCCAGACGCTCAGAGAAGTCTGTCGGTGCTTCGTAAGGCTTGTTGAACGGAGTGACAACGATTGAGTCGACATTTGCGAGAGCTGCAGACATTGATTCTGTCTGGCTGCGGAGAAGATTGACATAGCTGTCGAATATAGTCTGGTTGTAAGTTGCTGTAGTAGCGCATACGTTCATCTTGCATGCACAGCGGCACATACCTTCCTCCGAATGGTTAGGGCATTTGTCGGCATGCTGGCAGAGAGGCTTGTAGGCGTCGACGATGTGAGCCCAGAGCATACGGCCTGCACGGAACTTGGCAATTTCCATGAAGTAGTTGCCTCCTACACCCATGTTGAACTTGATCTTCTTTGCTGCATCATCGACAGGAACACCTGCGTCTACCATCTGCTGGAGGTATTCATTTCCCCATGCAAGAGCATAACCGAGTTCCTGGTAGCAGAATGCACCGGCATTGACGAGTGCGAGACTGTTGACGGTTAGACAGCGGTACTTGGGAAGTGATGCAAGAGCCTCTATGAGTTCCTTGCCTTTTGCCACAAGGGCACTTGCGTCCTTTCCAGCCTTGAGGATCTTCTGGATTGGATCGAAGTTGATGGAACCGAAACATTCCTTGAGTTCACAGCCCTTTGCAGCGAATACCTCGGTGAGAATCTGCGCAAGTTCCACACACTTGCTGAGACATGTGTTGAAGTTGAGTTCAACGGCCTGTGGACAGATGCCGCACAGCAATGTCTCGATGTTTTCCCTTGTCACCATCTCTGCAGGAATGCAGAAACCGAGGGAGTTGACACCCTTGTTGAGTATGTCGAGAGCCTTTTCGTTGGCTGCCTTAGGGCATTCAACTGCGATGTTCTGGCGTACATACCATACATTGTTGTCTTTTTTGTTGCCGCGGACGTATGGGAACTGTCCAGGGAGAGAGTTTACAGAGGCAAGATCCTTGATGTCTTCTCTCTGATAGAAAGGCTGCATGCTGAAGCCTTCATTGGTTCTCCAAACCATTTTCTTCTCATAGTCTGCACCTTTCAGGTCTACATTGATCTTGTCAATCCATTCCTGCTTTGAAGGCGCCAGAAACTCTGAAAAGAGCTTTTCTTTTCTATCTGCCATGATTTTATTAATTGGTTAAAAAATAATTCGCTTAGTACCGGATTGCCCGGACTGACCTTTTGCTATGCAAAGTTACTAAAAATTCATAATTCACAATTCATAATTCACAATTATTTTAGGAAAAGACCATAAATTAATAGTAAATTGTAAGTTTGTGAAATGTAAAATCACTTTGTCATTTTGATTCAATGCGGGTGCGAAGTGACTTTGGAAGGTAGTATGTCTTGTTCTTGTCGACATAGATTACGACTGAGTTGAGTTCTTCCGTCTTTCCGTTGAGAACGACTACGTTTGTATTGGGCCGAACCTCCAGTTTGTGCTTCTTGTATTTCACTGTGAGTATGGAATCTGTGGCTTCGTATTTCAGTCCGTCAAACACCTGTGAGTGAGGTGCAAAGTTGACTGCGGTCAGGCTGTCGAGTGTGTCGTGCCTGAGTCCGTAAAGACTGCAGAGATAGTGGTTGAGCTCAATATTAGTAAGCATCCCGGAAGGCTTGCTTGCTGCATCGGGATGATAGGCTGCAAGAAATACGTCTTCGCCCGTGTGTCCGTTTGTAGTGAAGGCAAATCCTGTGCGGTCTGTCATAAACTGCGCTATCATACGTGAAAAACTGCTATTATACTTAGGGTCAGGTTTGCGGTCTTCCTTCTTGATGGGACTGCTGCGGTAGTCCTTGTTGTTCTTGAGTGCCTCAATCTCATTGTCCTTGAGGCTGAATCCACACCATTCCTTGAAGATATCCTGTGCCTGTTCGAATGGAGCACGGTTGAGCTTGTCGGCAATAGCCCCGGAAGTGGCCTTGAACTTAGCCATTGCTCCGAACTGCCTGTCCATAGGCATTGTGGCATATCCTCCCCAGTCTCTGCGCCCCAAACTGAGTCCGCTGTTTCCGTGGTCGGGAAGAATGACAACCGCTGTCTCACCGTTCTTCTTTGCAAAGTCGAGTGCAACCTTGCAGGCCTTGTCGAAGGCAAGGAATTCGGTGACCATACCGATGAGGTCGTTGTCGTGGGCACAATAGTCCACCTCACTTCCTTCCACCATGAGGAAGAAACCATCGGGATCGGCAGACAGTTTGCCAAGGGCAATCTCAGTCATCTCAGCCAGTGACGGTTCCTTTGAAGGGTCACGGTCGAGATCGTGAGTCATGTCGCCTGAACGGAACAACGCCCACATGTTGTCGTTCGTACAGTTGCGCATTCCGTCTATGTCGTTCCTGAATACTGATGTACCTTTACCTGTGAGGTATTTTTCCATTTCTTTTGTCAGATAGCGGGTTCCACCACCGATGAGCACATTCACTCCGTTGTGAGCCTGCTGGGATGCAACGATGTCCAGTCCGTCCCTGTTGTAGGAATGTGCAGAGCAATCGGCAGGAGTGGCATGGGGGAAATAGCATGTGCAAACAAGTCCGATGGACTTTCCCTCCAGCATCCTGACGGCTTCAGGTACGGTCGTCAGTGGCTGATAGGCCTTGGCTGGATCCATAGGGTATATGTCATCCTTTCCTTTGGAAACCGGGTATGTGGAAACCCATCCTGCCAGACTGTTGTAACCCGTCATGTAAGCCGATGTGGTCGGTGCCGAGTCGCCGATAGGTGCATTGGAACAGGTGGTTCGCACCGTTCCGCACAGATACGGGTCGATGGCGAGTTTCTCGATGTCTGGGTTCATGTACCACTGGTACCAGCGGGCGGCAGAGACTGTGGCAAGTGAGCAGCCGTCCGGAATCAGGACGATGACATTCTTTACAGGTTTTACATTTTCAATGTCCTGTGCTTGAGCGGAAGTAGCTGTGCTGGCAAGGAATACGGTTGTTGCAAGTCCTAATGCAACTCTTACATTACTGACAAACTTTCCGAACGATAATGTGAAATTCATATCTTTATATTTTTTTGAAATTTAATGCAAATTTAGTAAATATTTCTTACCTTTGCGCAAAATAACGTGAATTAAATCGTTTTTTTGGGAAAAATGATAGAATAATCCAAAGTACTAACTATAATTAACAGGAAAATGAAGAAATTATTTTTGCTTGCACTTATTTTCGTGGGGACACTGACCGTGTCGGCACAGCACCACGTGAATTTCAACTCCGACTGGCAGATTGGTTCGTCGGACCGGCTTGTCACTCTTCCGAGAGCATGGAATGAGGATGAAGCATACAGGAACGATATTGCCCAGTTGTCGGACAGTGTGGTATGGTACAGAAAGACATTCAGATTGTCGAAGCATCAGGTTCGGGGAAAGAAGGTGTTCATCGAGTTCGAGGGAGTGAGACAGGCTGGTGAGTTTTTCATCAATGGTCATCGTCTCGGAATCCACGAAAATGGTGTGATGGCATGCGGATTCGACCTTACTCCGTATGTCAGGACGGGCAAGAACTTCCTGGAAGTGAGAACTGACAACGACTGGAACTACCATGAGGTGGGGTCGAAGTCGCCGTACCAGTGGAACAACAAGAACTTCAATGCCAACTATGGCGGAATCCCGAAGAATGTGTGGCTCCACATCACCCCTGAGGTGTATCAAACCTTGCCACTCTACAGTCATTTGGGAACCAAGGGCGTGTATGTCTATGCTTCCGACATGGACATTGCTGCCCATTCCGCACTGATTCATCTGGAAGCGGAGGTGAAAAACGACAGTAAGGAGTCTGCCGAGGTAAGGCTGACAATGAGCAATGAGAAACTCAACCTGGATGTTTCCGGTGAGAGTGTCACATTGCAGCCAGGCGAGAAGAAGGTTCTGAGTGTGGAATGCAAGGCCAAGGGAGTCGATTGGTGGACTTGGGGTCATGGAAAACTCTACGACATAAAGTCAACCATCCGCAATGGCCGGGACGGTTCGGAGGATGTTGTCACTGTGACTACCGGTTTCAGGAAGACCCGTTTTGCGGAGGGAAAGATATGGCTGAACGACAGGGTTCTGATGATGAAGGGCTATGCCCAGCGTACGAGCAACGAGTGGCCCGGAGTCGGAATGAGTGTGCCGGCATGGCTCAGTGACTATAGCAATGCATTGATGGTGAAGGGTGGTGCAAACCTCGTAAGATGGATGCACGTCACTCCCTGGAAGCAGGATATTGAGTCGTGCGACCGAGTAGGACTCATCCAGGCAATGCCTGCCGGAGATGCCGAGAAGGATGTTGAGGGCCGCCGTTGGGAACAGCGTACCGAACTCATGCGCGATGCCATTATATATAATAGGAATAACCCGAGCATCCTTTTCTATGAAGGAGGAAACGAGAGTATATCCCGTGAGCACATGAACGAACTCAAGGCAATCCGCGACATGTATGACCCTTATGGCGGTCGTGCCGTCGGTAGCCGTGAGATGCTCGACATCAACGAGGCTGAGTATGGCGGTGAGATGCTCTACATCAACAAGAGTGCCAAGCACCCTATGTGGGCAATGGAGTACTGCCGCGACGAGGGTCTGCGCAAGAACTGGGACGAGCACAGTTATCCGTATCACAAGGAAGGTGACGGACCTCTCTATAAGAACCAGCCTTCGAGGGAGTGGCACCATAATCAGGACCAGCTTGCCATCGAGTGGGTTCGCCGCTGGTATGACTACTGGAGGGAACGCCCGGGAACCGGTACCCGTGTCAGCAGCGGTGGTGTGAAGATTGTGTTCAGCGACACCAATACCCATCATCGTGGAAGCGTGAACTACCGTACGAGCGGAGCCACCGATGCCATGCGGATTGAGAAGGACGGCTATTTTGCCAATCAGGTAATGTGGCACGGATGGGTGGAGAACGATGATGAGTGGCAGACACACATCATCGGTCACTGGAACTACGACGACGAGTCGGAACTGGCACAGTCACTTACCTATAATGCCCGTCCGGACTTCATGAAGGACGTATATGTGGTGAGCAACAGCGACAGCGTGCAGTTGTTCCTCAATGGTCGCAGGCTAGACATCAGCCCTGTCAGGGACTATAGATTCCTGTACACATTCCGTAAGGTGCAGTGGGAACCTGGAACTCTTGAAGCTGTAAGCTATGACAAAGACGGGAAGGAACAGAGCCGCCACAGCATTGCCTCAACCGGCGATGCGAAACGCCTGAAACTGACTGCCATCCATTCACCATATCCTGAGAAGGGAGAGTTTATGCCGTTCGTTGCCGATGGTGCCGACATGATTCTTCTTCAGGTGGAAGTGGTGGATTCCGAGGGACGCCGCTGTCCGCTCGACGACAGGATGATTCATTTCTCTCTCAACGGTCCTGCAGAGTGGCGTGGTGGAATCGCTACCGGACGTGGAGACAACTATGTCCTCTCCGAGGACCTGCCGGTGGAGTGCGGAGTCAACAGGGCTCTCATCCGTAGTACGCTCAAGTCGGGAAGAATTACCGTGACTGCAAGTGCCAAAGGACTGCCCGATGAGACAATAACATTGGAGAGTGTACCTGCATCAAAGAATTTTGCATCACAGATTAGTGCCCATACAATCACGCATTTCATCAAGGGCGAACAGCCTCTGACTCCATCCTACGCCCAGACCAAGACTGGAGTTTCCGTGAAGGCTGTGAAGGCTGACTTGAACAACGACAATGCCCGGTTTGCCTTCGACGACAATGAACTGTCGGAATGGAAGGGCGGACAGGAGATAACCTTCACACTCGAGCGTCCTGCGCTGGTTGATGATGTCTGCATAAAACTGTCAGGATGGCGCAACAACCGATATCCGCTTGAGGTGTTTGCCGGTGATTCACTGGTATGGAAAGGTGTGACACCTACAAGCCTCGGGTATGTGCACCTTGAAATTCCTCGTCCTGTATTGAGCGACACATATACAATTCGCATCGCCAGTTCACCAAGCCAAACCTCCGACAAATCCAAGGAAACAACTGTTGTTCCTACTGAACTTGCCGGAGGTCAGGCAAACGAACTCGACCGTACCAATTCCCGTTCCGGTCAGGCTCTCCGTATAATCGAAGTCGAGTTCCTTACAAAATTATAAATAATCTACTCTACAATTGCGCTGGCACCGAGGATGGCAGCGTTCTTGTCCATAAGTTCCGAGATGAGGAATTTCGGCTTGTTCTGATAGATTTTCAGGGCATTGCGGTTATAGGACTCCTCTATCGGTTTCATAATGAGGTCGCCGGCCTTTGCCAGTCCTCCGAAGAAGATGAATGCTTCGGGACTGGAGAAGGCCGCAAAGTCGGCACATGCTGCTCCGAGCATCTCACCCGTGTACTGGAATATCTCCTTTGCCACCTCGTCGCCTTTGCTTGCTGCGATACTGACATCGAGTGACTCAATATCGTCCGGATCCTTCTCGCGGAGTATGCTCGGCTTGTCGGTGGTGGCGAGTATTTCCCTCGCCGTACGGGCCACTCCCGTAGCAGAGCAGTATGTCTCCAGACATCCTCTCCGTCCGCATCCGCAAGGACGTCCCTGTTCTCCGCGGATCATGATGATGTGTCCCAGTTCCCCGGCAAATCCGTCATGGCCGTATATGAGCTGACCATTGGCTACTATACCGCTGCCGACTCCCGTTCCGAGAGTGATGACGATGAAGTCCTTCATGCCTCGGGCTGCACCGTATTTCATCTCGCCTATTGCTGCCGCGTTGGCATCATTGGTGAGGTAGACGGGAAGTCCAAGCCGGTCCTTGAAGAGCTGGGCGAGCGGGATGACACCCTTCCATTGCAGGTTGGCTGCAAATTCTATGCAACCGGAGAGGTAGTTGCCGTTGGGTGCACCGATACCGATTCCACGGATGTCATCGAAACCGAATTTCTCCTTGTGGGATTCAAGCAATCCTTTTATACATTCCACTCCGGCATCTGCAAATTCCTCCGGAGTGGAGTATACCTTGGTCTTTATACTTCCCTCACAGAGTATGTCACCCTGAGGGTTTACTATTCCGAATACTGTGTTGGTGCCGCCAAGGTCGACACCGATGGTTAATGGCTTATTCATTCTTCATTGTTAACTGTTAACTAATTACATCAGTCCTCTTGCTTTCAGGAATGCCGTGTTGTCGGGCTCCCTGCCTGCGAACGACTTGTAGAGGACCATAGGTTCCTCGCTTCCGCCTTTTTCCAGGAATGTTTCCTTGAATTTCTTTGCCAGTTCGAGGTTGAACACCTCTCCGCTCTGCCTGAAGATGGAGAAGGCATCCTTGTCGAGTACTTCTGCCCAGAGATATGCATAGTAGCCTGCCTCGTATCCACTTGCAAAGATGTGGTTGAAATAGGTTGAACGGTATCTCGGACCGATTTCAGGTATGAGACCCATCTCTCTGCTTACCTTTGCCTCAAACTCGTCGATGTCAACATTCTCGAGGTCTTCCAACTCATGCCATTTCATGTCGAGGATGGATGCGGCACAGAGTTCCGTGGTCATGAAACCCTGGTTGAACTGGAGTGAGTTGTTGATTTTCTCCACCAATTCGGCTGGGATTACCTCACCCTTATCGTTGAGGGCGTACTGCTTGAGCAGTTCAGGCTGGAATGCCCAGTTCTCGTTGAACTGCGAGAACATCTCCACAAAGTCGTGCTTCACGTTTGTTCCGCTCACACTCTTGTAGGTACACTTTGTGAGAAGTCCGTGGAGAGCATGGCCGAACTCGTGGAACACTGTCTGAACCTGGTCGATTGAGAGATTCTCAGCCAGGTTGCCTACATTGACGATGATAGGACGTATGTCGTTGCCCTGAGCGTCGACATACTGGCTGCGGACGTTGTTCATCCATGCACCGCCTCTCTTGCTTGCGCGAGGGAAATAGTCGGTAGTGAATATTCCAATCAGCGAACCGTCGTCGGCTGTCACCTTGTATGTCGTCACTTCCTTCTCGTTGTAGGCTGGTACACCTTCAATCTTCTCCATGTTCACCCCGTAGAGTGTCTTTGCTGCAGCGAAGACTCCCTTCACCACATTCTCGAGCTTGAAGTAAGGTTTCGTGAGTTCCTCGTTGAGGTCATATTTCACCTTGCGCACTTTCTCGGCATAGTACCACCAGTCCCAAGGTTCTATCTTGCTTCCTGCCTCCACCTTGCCGGCAGCGATGTCCTCGTCCATTATCTTCTGCATGTCAGCCACTTCCTCCTTGGCCTTTGCCACCGCAGCCTTCATGATGCCGTCGAGGAATGCATCGACTGTCTCCGGGTCGTGGGCCATGTTGTCGGAGAGTTTGTAGGCAGCATAGTTCTTGAATCCGAGCATCTGTGCCTTCATCTGGCGCAGACGGAGAACATCAGCAATGAGTTCCCTGTTGTCGTTGTCGTTGCCGTTATGGCCTCTGGATGTATATGCCTTGAGCATCTTCTCACGGAGTGTACGGTCTTCCGTCAATGTCATGGCATCAGGATATTCTGACACACTGATTCCGAATTCCTCCTTGAAGGCATTGCTCTCGGCAAGGATGTTGTTGCCGATTTTCTGAGCCTTGGAAGCTATCTCGGCGTTTATCTCGCCCAGTTGCTTCTGCATTGCTGCTGGGAGGTTGATGCCGTTGAGCACGAATTCGTCGTAGTAGTTCTTCAGCACAACCTGCTGCTCGCGTGTCAGTTTGCTCTGGTCGGCTTTGTACACCTTTTCTATGCGCCTGAACAGCGATTTGTTGAAAGCAATCTTGTTTTCGTGTTCAGTTGTGAGTTTCACGAATACCTCCATGATTGAGTCGAGTTCGTCGGTACGGTCAGTCTCCGCTATGTTTCCGAGGACTCCGCCAACCTTGCTGATGAGTTCGCCCGACAGTTCGAGCGGAACGATGGTGTTCTCGAATGTAGGTTTCTCGGCACAAGATGTGATGGCCTTGATTTCCTCATTGTGTTGTCTGATTCCTTCCTCGAGGGCTGGGATGTAGTCTTCTGTAGTGATTTCATCGAACGGCGGGATTCCATAAGGTGTGTCCCATTCGGTAAGAAACGGATTAGTCCTTGTGCATGATGTGATGATCATTGCTGCTGCGATTAAGTTTAACTTTTTCATAGATTAATGGTCTTGAGGTTATTGAATAGTTCATATCGTCATAACTTCTTGCAATAGCATCTTCTCCTTTTCACTAATTTTGGGTCGAAGAGTTTCCATTGTGAAATTTCCCTGATGTTGTGCTCCAGTTGTGGACCGGTTTCTCCATAAATGAAGTGTTTTTTGTTGTAATAGTGAATCAGGTCGTTGAAGAACAGCGTGTTGATACCCTTACCCTGATACTCCGGAAGCAAACCTATGAGGAGCATCTCTACAGTGTCTTCGTGTTTCCAGAAAAACGATTTCATCAGGTGATACCATCCGAAAGGCATGAGCCTTCCCTTTGATTTGTTCAAAGCCTTAGCCAGACTGCCGATTGACACAGCCACTCCGATTGCCTCGCCCCTGTCGTTTTCGAGTATGGTAATGAGGTCAGGGTCTACCATTGGCAGATACATCTTGATGAAGTCCTGAATCTGTTCCGGCGTGAGTGCAGCAAATCCAAAGAGAGGAGAGTATGCTTCGTTGAGAATATGGAATATCTTCCTGCCGTAATCACCTAATATCTGTGACTTCGTGAGTTTCTTCACATGGATGCCGTAATGTTGCCTGACAAATTCTTCCATCCTTACGAATCTCTCAGGAAGTGCCGGCGGAACACGGATTTGAATCTGCACCCAGTCAGCCTCCTTCTCGAATCCGAGCGTTTCCATGTGGAGAGGATAGTAAGGGTGGTTGTAGATGGCGGTCATCGAACCCATCATGTCGAAGTCTTCGACGAGCATTCCCTCCTTGTCGAAGTCAGTGAGCCCCATCGGTCCCTGAATTTCCGTCATGCCCTGTTCCCTGCCCCATTGCTCCACAGTATTGATGAGTGCTGCCGACACCTCCATGTCGTCAACGAACTCGATGAAACCGAATCTTACGTTCCTGACACCCCATTTCCCGTTGGCATGAGGATTGATGATTCCAGCAATCCGCCCTACAGGTTCTCCGTATCCTCCGACAAATTCAGAATCACGCCTATATGCCACCCATGCCTGTACCTTGGCAAACTGCAGTCCCGAGTTCTTCTTCGGATTGAAGAAATTCCTGACGTCACAGTCGAGATCTGGAACGTAATGTCTGTTGCCGGCATAGATGATTCTCGGCAGACGGACGAAATCGTCCATTTCCCGTTTGGTGCTTACAGAGCGTATGTCTATCATCCTGTTCATCAGACGCAAATTTAGTGTTTTTTTTTAATATCACAATAAATGACGTGAAAAATTATCACCACACCAGTAAAACCCTGTATCCAAAAGGGGCATATCTTTGGTTCAAATTATCAAAATTGATGATTTTTAAGAACAAATGTCGTTTTCCCAGACTATGGGCAAATACCTACATCCATACACCTGTCCGGCATGAACGGTTGCGGCATTCAAGTCGGTGCCAGCCTCTACTGCTGATGCTGGCAAGTGGTACTGCGGACGCAGACAAGTGGCATTTCTGATGCTGGCAAATGATACTTCTGAGACGGTCAAAAATTACTACTGACGTTTTGCCCGAAACGTCAGTACTAAATGGGTGACACGTCAGTAGTAAATGCCCGAAACGTCAGTAGTAATTTTTGACCATCTCAGAAGTACTGCATGTGTGCCTCGGAAGTAGCAGATGTGAGCATCTGTAGGTAGGGAGCCTCGCCTCGCGCGCGCAAACATTAAATTATATAAACCTATTTTTGTATATCGCTCGCTCTGCTTGCGCAAGATACTCACGCTCGGAAATAAAAATAAATGCCGATTTATTTTGTATTTCGCTCGCTTAATCGTATCTTTGCACTTTATTAGCATATTTAAATTTTATGGACTACAATACGCAAAAACAGAAGTTGATATTGCCTGAATATGGGAGATGTGTTCAGGAAATGGTTGATTATGCAAAAAAGATTGAGAACAGAGAAGAAAGGCAGCAATGCGCAAACACAATCATAAGGCTGTTATCAAACCTGTATGGGAAGCAAAGTTCGAAAGAAGACATCACTCAGAAACTTTGGAACCATCTTGCTGCTATGGCAAACTACGAACTCGACATTGACTATCCTGTTGAAATTGAGAACCTGTTTGAACGGGTAAATAAGCGAGAAAGCCTCAAACTCCCTCAGAAGAAAATCCGCAAGCCTCATTATGGCGCATTGGCAGAAGAAACGACAAAAGTGCTGCAATCAATGGAAGATGGAAACGAAAAGACCGTCCTCATCCGTCTCGTTGCCAATCAAATGAAGAGGAATCTTGCAAACTGGAACCCCAATGCTCTAAGCGATGAAAAGATATTGGATGACCTCGCAGACTTAACACAAGGGAAAGTCCAACTACTCCCTAACGAAATTGATCTTATACCAGACGCAGAGATTCTCAAGGACATTTCTATGAGCCAAGTCAAAAAGAAGAAAAAGAAATAATACCTCCTTCTATGAAAAAATACATATATTTTTCCACGCTACTCTTTCTGGCAAGCAATAATATGTCAGCACAGGAGTCTCAAACTGATGAGAAAATCACAGACAATCAGTACAATCCGGAATTAGGTTACTTTCAGAAAGCGTACACAGATTTGGGAGACCCGAGATTCATGTATGGAAAAGACGATTTCGCCATTGGTATAGGTGGAACCATCCGTGCTTCAGCATATTTCGATTTCTTTGGTTCTCCTATAGGCAACGCACCGAAATTCTCTGCAAGCCACCTGAGTATTCCAAGTGATGATGCCAACAAATTCGGTCTGTCTGCCAGCAGTTCTGAGTTGCACGTCAAGGCACGAAGCAAACTTGGGAAGCACAATATCATAGCATACGTAAAATTTTTCGCCAACGATGAAGAGGTAATCAAACTCAGTCAAGCTTACGTCTCACTTGACGGACTGACAATCGGAAAAGTCTATTCCTTCTTCATGGACTTGGAAGCAGGAGCCAGGACAGTTGACCTGAAAGGCCCGAACACACAAGTCGACATGGGGCAACCACTGATTGGATACACACTTCCTTTGGGAAAAAACTGGACACTCGGACTCTCTGCCGAAAAGCCGGATTGGAATAATGATACCATGAAGGATTTAGGAGTTGAATCCGACAACCAATCCATGCCGGACTTCGTAGGAAAAGCGAAATACAAATGGAGCAGCGGACATGTTCAGGCAGCAGGATTGATTAGGAACCTATCATTCTGGCGGCATGAGAAAGGAGAGGCAAAGGCTAATCAAGGCGCAACAAGACATAAATTAGGCTGGGGTGCATCATTAAGTGGTTCTCTGAAACTCTCCAACAGATTAAAGACTTCTGCACAAGCCTATTACGGAAAAGGCATCTCACGTTACATCAACGACATCAGCAACCTCGGCATTGACATGGGAGCAACTGACTGGAATGACGAGACTTTGGCATACGACAGTATGGAACCGGTAGCTATCGGAGGCGGCTACATTGCAGGCAGCTACAAATGGAGCCGCAGTCTGTCCTCAAATCTGGTAATCGGATGGGTTCGTGCCTACAAGGATGACGATATGCTTGTAAACGACAATTTCAAATACTCAACATACAGTGCTCTCAACCTTTTCTGGGCAATCGACAATTATTGCTCAATCGGCTTTGAATATACCAATGGCGCACGAGAGAACTATCAATTCATGAACCTTGAAACTCATGGAGAGGGCAACAGAATTAATACCACATTCATCTATCAATTCTAAGTATGGCTTCATTCGTAATTGAAGGTGGACATAAATTAAGTGGAGAAATCACACCTCAAGGAGCAAAGAATGAGGCTTTGGAGGTTTTGTCTGCAGTATTATTGACAGATCAGCCGGTAATCATACGTAACATTCCGCAAATACTTGACGTCAACAACCTTATTTGTCTTATGACAGAGATGGGCGTTAAAGTGACAAAAGCCGAACCGCTGATATCACAGGTTGAACTGACCAATGACATGTGCTTTCAGGCAGATGACCTTAACATGGAATATCTGCAGAGCGATGCATTTATCCAAAGATGCTCCTCATTGCGCGGAAGCATACTGTTGCTCGGTCCGCTACTGGGACGATTCCAAAAGGCATGTGTCGCAAAGCCGGGAGGCGACCAGATTGGCAGAAGGCGCCTCGACACCCATTTCCAGGGCATTTACGAACTGGGAGCAGAATTCCATCATGATTCTTCACGAGGTGTATACAATATCACGGCGGAACACCTCAAAGGAAAATTCATGCTACTCGACGAAGCATCGGTAACAGGTACGGCAAACATCATCATGACTGCAGTTTTGGCCGAAGGAACAACCCAGATATACAATGCCGCATGCGAGCCCTATATCCAGCAACTATGCAAACTGCTCAACCAGATGGGAGCGGACATATCCGGTATCGCATCGAATCTTATTACCATAAAAGGTGTCAGAACATTACACGGTGCCGACCATACCATCCTGCCAGATATGATTGAGGTGGGAAGTTTCATAGGTATGGCAGCCATGACGGGAAGTGCAATTACAATAAAGAATGTGTCCTATGACAATTTAGGTTGTATCCCGAACACATTCCGAAGAATGGGCATCACAATCAACAGGAACGGTGATGACCTGCTAATTCCACAGCAAGACCATTACGAGATACAGTCATTCATGGACGGAAGTACTATGGTCCTTTCAGATGCGCCATGGCCAGGACTCACACCAGACCTGCTTAGCGTCCTATTGGTTGTAGCCACACAGGCAAAGGGGTCAGTACTTATCCATCAGAAAATGTTCGAGAGCCGGCTGTTTTTTGTTGACAAACTCATCGACATGGGGGCACAGATAATCCTTTGCGATCCACACAGGGCAGTAGTAGTCGGCCACAACAACAAGACACCCCTTCATGCCTCCCGACTGACATCGCCTGATATACGTGCCGGTATTGCACTTCTGATTGCAGCAATGAGTGCCCAGGGAGTAAGTACCATCAGCCACATCGAGCAGATTGACCGAGGATACGAGAATATCGAGCAACGTCTGCAGGCACTTGGCGCAAAAATTGAAAGGATATGATCAACAGGGAAGATGTATACCGAATCGGCAAGATAACGAAAGCACACGGACTTAAAGGCGAGGTCGTGTTTTCCTTCGACGACGACATCTTCGACAGAAATGATGCAGAATACCTCATCTGTGAAATTGACGGCATCCTTGTGCCATTCTTCATCGAAGAATACCGGTTTCGCTCTGACTCATCCGCACTAATGAAATTCGAAGACATTGATTCCATAGAACAAACCGAACAATTGTTAGGAAGTGAAGTCTACTATGAGAGAGACGAGAACGAGAGTGATGAGAATATGGTTTCCCTGTACTTCTTTGTTGGATTCACGATTCAAGACGGTGACAATGTCGTGGGAAAGATAGCCTCAATAAACGACGCTACCGACAATTGGCTCTTTGTGACTGAAGATGATGTCCTCATCCCTGCCAACGAAGACTTTATTGCAGATATTGATTACGAGAAGAAGATAATAATCATGGATCTCCCATCGGGACTTCTGGATTTAAATTAATTACATTGGAAAAGAAAAGAATTTGCATATTAGGCTCCACCGGCTCGATAGGTTGTCAGGCATTGGATGTAATTGATGAGCACAATGACCTATACGAAGCATACGTCCTCACTGCGCACAACAATGTTGACAGACTTATTGCCCAGGCAAGGAAATTCAAGCCGGAAGTGGTGGTCATAGCCAACGAACAGCACTATACCACAGTAAAAGATGCATTGGCAGACCTGCCTGTAAAGGTATTTGCCGGTGCAGATGCCTTGTGCCAGGTTGTTGAAGATGACAATGTGGATATCGTTCTTGCCTCAATGGTTGGATTTGCCGGACTCCGTCCGACTATCAGTGCCATCAAGGCAAAAAAAGTAATAGCACTGGCTAACAAAGAGACATTGGTAGTAGCCGGAGAACTCATTAACCGGCTTGCTACTGAAAATCAAGTACCGATACTCCCCGTAGATTCAGAACATTCAGCCATCTTCCAGTGCCTGGAACCGGGCAACCGGATTGAAAAGATCTTGCTTACATGCAGCGGAGGACCATTCCGGACCTGCTCACAAGAGCAACTTGCCAAAGTCACCAAGAGTGATGCCCTCGCCCACCCTACCTGGAACATGGGTGCAAAGATAACCATTGACTCTGCAACTCTGATGAACAAGGGATTTGAGGTCATCGAAGCAAGATGGCTCTTTGGAGTCAGACCGGAACAGATTCAAGTAATCGTTCATCCACAGTCAGTCATTCATTCTATGGTACAGTTTGAGGATGGAGCGGTGAAGGCCCAACTTGGCGTTCCCGACATGAGACTGCCGATACAACATGCTTTCAGTTATCCACGCCGGTTGAAATCATCCTTCGACCGTGTCGATTTCTTCCAGATGAAGGACCTCACGTTCGAAAAGCCTGATACAGACAAATTCCGTTGCCTTGCCCTGGCATACGAGGCATTGAATAAAGGAGGAAACGTGCCATGTATTGTCAATGCAGCCAATGAGATAGCCAATCGTGCATTCATAGAAGACAAGATTTCATTTACAAGGATTAGTGAAATAATAGAGAAGACTATGAATCACGTCTCGTTCAGCACTGCCTCGGAATTGGAAGATTTCCTCCAGACAGACAATGAGGCACGGAGATATGCCAGCGAATTGATCAAATGATTCACAAACAGTATTAACCGATATAGATATCACAACGAAAAAAGACAATAACAAATATGGATGTATTAGTTCAAATAGTTCAACTCATTGCAGCATTTGCGCTGCTCATCGTCCTCCACGAAGGCGGACACTTCCTTGCAGCCAAGCTATTTAAGGTACGGGTAGAGAAATTCTATCTTTTCTTTGATGCATGGAACATAAAGTTATTCAGCACATATTCAAACTGGTTCCGCAAACTCAGAGGCAAGAAACCTGCCACGAAAAAGTTCATAAAAGACAAGAACGGAAAGGAAATCCAAGATGGATACGAATATGAAGGCACTGAATATGGAATCGGCTGGCTTCCGCTTGGTGGATATGTGAAGATTTCAGGCATGATTGACGAGAGCATGGACCTTGAGCAGATGAAGCAAGAGCCTAAACCATGGGAATTCCGCACAAAGCCAGCATGGCAGCGTCTTATCATTATGTTGGGCGGAATCATTATGAACTTCATTACGGCCTTTGTACTCTATTCGATGATTCTATGCGTTTGGGGAGAAAGCTATATCGAGCCAGAAAACATGACTTATGGTTTCAAGTTCAGTGAGGCTGCCAAGAACGACGGTTTCCGTGATGGTGACATCATATTCAAGATTGACGGCGAACCATTGAAGAAATGGAACACAGCATGCATCCGCGACATCTCCAATGCCAAGACGGTAACCGTTCTCCGCAACCATCAGGAAGTTGTCGTCACACTCCCTGCAAAGATGAATATGCTTGACATGCTCGATCCTGTATATGCACAGGAACTCATGCCGCTGAATATCGACAGCATCCTGCCTGGAAGTCCGGCAGAGAAAATCGGATTGAAGAAAGGTGATATTATTTCAGCCATAAATGGCACGGCCATAAATGATTTCAACGACCTCACAAACTACCTCACGGCACTTCCTTCAAAATTAGGCAGCGATGCCATCGCAGCCGACACATTACGAGCCCGGCAGGTAATCCTTACCGTAAACGGAGAAGAAAGAGAAGTTCTTCTCACGGAAGAATTCCGTCTTGGATTCCAGAACAAAGCCATGCCATACAAGATAACTACGCAGACATATAATTTGTTGACATGCATACCTGCAGGAATTAATCTCGGATGCGAACAAGTAGCAGGATACGTGAACGACCTCAAGTACATTTTCACCGCTAAGGGTGCGAAAAGTGTCGGTGGTCCCGTCGGCATTGTAAGCATATTCCCTAAGGTTTGGGACTGGATGAAGTTCTGGATGCTCACAGCATTCCTTTCCATTGCCCTCGGTGTGATGAATCTCCTGCCTATCCCTGCTCTCGACGGAGGTCATGCTGTCATCGCCATCTGGGAGATGATCACTCGCAAGAAACCATCTGACAAGTTCCTTGAGAAAGTTCAGCTGGTAGGATTCTGGCTTATCATTGCCCTTATGGTGTTTGCCACCTGGAACGACATATTGAGGCTCTTACACATCAACCTATGAAGATACTTGCAGTAGGGATGAATTATCCCTTACACAATAAAGAGCTTAATAATCCGTTATCATTACAGGATCCGGTGATTTTCTCCAAGCCGGAGTCTGCATTGCTGAGGGAAGGCAAACCTTTTTTCATACCGGACTTCGCACAGAGATTCGACTATGAGACAGAACTGGTAGTACGGATCAACCGCCTTGGGAAAAGTATCTCAGAACGATTCGCACATCGCTACTACGATGAGGTAACTGTGGGAATTGACTTCACGGCGAGAGATCTTCAGGCTGAACTGAAAAGCAACGGATTGCCATGGGACCTGTGCAAAGGGTTTGACGGTTCTGCTGCAGTCGGCACATGGATTCCAGTGTCGGAACTGAAGAAAGGAATTGGCGACATTCGCTTTCATCTCGACATTGACGGCAAAACAGTACAAAGCGGCTGGACAGGAGATATGATACATTCCGTCGACAGGATTGTTTCGTTTGTAAGCAATTACTTCACCCTGAAGACTGGAGACCTCATTTTCACGGGTACACCGGCAGGAATAGGTCCCGTGACCGAGAATCAACATCTGACCGCATATCTGGAAGACAAGAAAGTATTGGAATTCAATATAAAATGAAACACTCATCAGGAAACAACGGCAGTCTGATTGGCAATGTACATCGTATATTGCTGTCAGTTCTCCTATGCCTCATTCCTGTATTTGCATCAGGCCAGGTACCTGATTCGTCAGCATTCTCCACAGGCAAATGGGTCAAGATATCCATAGACAAGGAAGGTATCTACCAACTGTCGAAGAACAAATTATCCGCACTTGGATTTAAGGAACCGGCAAAAGTAAAATTATATGGTTACGGGCTTGAGTTCCTACCAGAATCAAATATCCAGCACATTGACAATGACATCAAGGAAATACCGGTATGGAGAAACGATAATGGAACGCTGTTATTCTACGGATGCGGTACGACAAGATGGTATGCTGAAGATTGGAAAGTACCTTCCAAGGGAACAAACCAGATAGCATTTCACCACAGAAATAATCCGTACTCCAACTCAGTCTGTTATTTCCTGACTGAATCCGACAATGCCCCAGCTGAAATAAGTAAAGAACAAAATGTTGAGGGAACAACAAGTGTAGATACATATCCGGAGCACGCTCTTATTGAAACGGACGAATTCAGTTACATTAATACGGGAAGGACCTTTTTTGAAAGATATGATTTTGGCGGTAAGTCCACAAAACGATACAAACTTGACTTACCGGGTTTTGCCGGTGGTCAAGTGAGACTCGACGTCAACTTCTCTGCAGCAGGCAGCAGCAGTTCCACACTCAGTGTTACTGCAAACAAGACAAAACTGGGAACACTTTCATTCAGTGCCTTGCGGGATTATATATATGCGGATGTTGAATCGGAATCATTCAACTGGCAGAACGCACATGCCGTAAACGACACCATAGAGCTGGCACACAAAGGAGCCAGTGGTACTGCAGGGCATCTTGACTATATCCGTGCCAGTTATATAAGGAAACTCACTCTGGCAGACGATAAGTTTCTCGTATTCCGTCCAAGTCAGATCGATCAGGCAAACATAACTTACAATGTCAGTGGAGCAGACGGGCACACTCGTGTATGGCGAATCACCAAGGCTACATCCACGACAGAAATCCCGGGAACCCTGAATGGCAGCATCTATTCAGTCAGTGCCAAATCTACAGGAAACGACAGATTCGTTGCCGTGAACGTGAATGCAACATATCCCGAACCTACAATCATTGGAAAGATTGAAAATCAGAATCTGCGTGCATTGCACAATATTGACTTTGTCATCATCACACCTGCAAATGGCAGACTGAATACCCAAGCTCAGAGATTGGCTGATGCCCACGAGGATCATGATGGTATCAAGTGCATTGTCGTCAGCGCCGACAAGGTCTACAATGAGTTTTCATCGGGCACACCCGATGCCACAGCCTATCGCAGATTCATGAAAATGCTCTATGACAAGTCTGCCAATAAGGCTGGTGCACCAAAGAACCTCTGTCTGTTCGGTGACGGTATCTGGGACAACCGTATGGTGACATCCTCATTCGGAGGAACCACACCTGATGACTACCTTCTCTGCTATGAATCGGATAATTCAGTCAGCCACACCGACTCATACGTACTTGAGGAGTATTTCTCGCTCCTCGACAACAATGACGGAAAGATAGTTGCATCCGACCGGCCTGATTGTGGTGTTGGCCGCATACCAGTCAAGACAGAAGCAGAAGCAAGAGGAGTGGTCAACAAACTTATACCTTACATATATAATAAGGAGGCAGGTTCATGGCGAAACACTATCTGCATGATGGCTGATGACGGCAATGCCAACATACACATGTCGGATGCAGAATCCGTCACATCCATCGTAAGGGAAACCGCCCCGGACATGAGAGTCAGAAAGATTTACTGGGATTCATATACCCGTGAACAGACTGGTACCGGCAATTCATATCCGGCAACCTACGACGACATCAACAGACAGATGGAAGAAGGAGCACTTGTAATGAACTACACTGGTCATGGCGCAGCCTACTGCCTGTCACACGAGCAAGTCCTCAAACGCAACGACTTTGCAAGGTGGGATTCACCCCGCATGCCTCTGTGGGTACAAGCCGCCTGCGACGTATCACCATTCGACATGAACACCGAAAACATCGGTGAGACCGCAATGCTCAACGACAAGGGAGGAGCAATGGGAGTCATCACTACTACCCGTACTGTCTACTCCACCCAGAACAAAGCCATAAACCGCCTGTTCATGAAATACGCACTTTCCTCAGATGGTTACACTATCGGTGAGGCCCTCCAGATGGCAAAGGCAAACCTTTCTCTGACATCCTTTCGTGATTCCATCAACAAATGCCATTTCGTTCTTCTCGGCGATCCAGCAATACATCTCACCCAGCCAACACGCAAGATAAAGATTGACCGATTCAATGGCCATCCGTTCTCAGCCTCCGAAGACACCGTCATCACCATCGGTGCGGGAACTACCGTGACGGTCGAAGGTCATATCTATTATCTTACAGGCTCAAACGGAAAGCAGACAGAACACAACGACACACTTACCGGTACAATATATCCAACCGTGTTTGACTGTGAGGAAAGCATTGTATGCAAAAATAACGCAGGGGAAAGCACCAATCCATTTGTTTTCAACCAGCGCAACAAAATACTGTATGCAGGTTCCGACAACATAGTAAACGGCCAGTTCACCTTTACTTTCAAAGTTCCGTTTGACATCACTTATTCGGAAGCAAATTCGCTTATGAACCTCTATGCGGTCTCAGCGGACGGAAAGACTGAAGCCAACGGCAGCTTCAAACAGTTCGCACTCAACGGGACCGACCCTTCATTCAAAAAGGACACACTCACATCCGGACCCATTATCGATTTCGTTCTCAGCGATGAGGGATTTACTAACAGAATCAATCCCGCAATCGAAAGCCATTTCGAGGCATCCAGGTTGAAACCACAAATGCCTACAGTCTTCATCCAACTTTGTGACTCCGACGGAATCAACACCACAGGCAACGGAATCGGGCACGACATCACCCTTGCAATCGACAACGACCCTTCACAGACATATAGTCTGAACAATTATTTCAAATATGACACAGGGTCATACATAAGCGGGAGCATCAAGTATCAGATTCCTTCACTCTCCATAGGCCAACATACACTGCTCATACGGGCATGGGACATACGCAACAACTCTTCCTCCATGACAGTCACATTCGAGGTTATCGCCGACTATGACTCAGCTACACTCTTCGATACCTCAGGACGTGAAGTATGGAGCGGAACAGGAACCGGATACAAGACGGAACTGCCTAAGGGAATATATATCCTGCGGACTCCGGTAGAAACTAAAAAAATCTTAATTAAATAATAAAATACTCTTTTTTACGTTATTGTAAGAAAGATATCGGAATATATGGACAGAAAAAAGAAAGAAGACAATCGTATGCCAATCAATATTTGCCGTTCCATAGGAATGGTAGCACTAATGCTTGCGCCAGTATCCTTACTGACCATCAGCACTAATGCACAAGATGTCAAGAACCAGCTCAACCCAGTATACCACGGAGCCAACTCACTTGCCATTGCCCCTGATGCCCGTGCAGGTGGTCTCGGCGATGTCGGTGCTGCAACCGATCCTGACGTCAACTCCCAGTTCTGGAACCCTGCAAAATATCCATTCTGCATAAGCAGAGGTGGAATTTCACTCAACTACACACCATGGCTGCGCCAGATTACAAGCGATATCGACCTTGCCAACATCACAGGATACTATCGCATCGGTGAATACGACGCCCTCTCTGCATCACTCCGCTATTTCTCTCTCGGAGAAGTAGAAGTTGACGCCGATATAATCAAGCCTTACGAAATGGCCGTCGATGTTGCATACTCACGAATGCTGAGCGAGACCTTCTCTGCTGCCGTAGGACTTCGTTTCATATATTCCGACCTTGGCTATAAGCTGGATGATTCAGTCACTCCGGGTTCTGCCTTTGCAGCTGACATTGCCATGTACCACAATGGTTACGTCAATATCGGACAGCACGAAAGCCAGTTAGGATGGGGACTCAACATCAACAACATTGGTTCAAAGCTCTCCTATGATGATGGCAACACAAGCGAATTCCTTCCTACCAACCTCAGGCTCGGAACATCGCTCCTCATACCTATCGACGAATACAACACACTCACCATAGCCGCCGATGCAAACAAACTCCTTGTCCCTACCCGACCAACAATGGAACAGTACATAGAAGAGACAGGTGCCGACGAGCAGGACTACTCCGGATACACATCATGGCTGATGGATCAGGGTTATTACAATGTATCCCCTATCACCGGCATATTCAAGTCATTCTCTGATGCTCCGGGTGGATTCAAGGAGGAACTTCAGGAAATACAGTGGAGTGTCGGTCTTGAATACGCTTACAATAATCAGTTCTTTGTACGTGCCGGTTACCACTACGAGCATCCAAACAAAGGAAACCGTAAATACTATACCATCGGTGCCGGTTTCAAGATGAATGTATTCTCGCTTGATGCAGGCTACATCATTTCTGCATCCCAGACAAACCCACTCGACCAGACCCTCCGGTTCTCCCTTGCCTTCGACCTCGACGGCATCGGTGATATCCTCGGCAAGAAGAGATAAGACTATCAAACCATGCGAATAGGATTAGGCTACGATGTACACCAGTTGGTAGAAGGACGCGAGTTATGGCTCGGCGGCATCAAACTGGAACACCCAGAGGGAAAGGGGTTGCTCGGTCATAGTGATGCCGACGTACTCATCCATGCAATCTGCGATGCCCTTCTCGGAGCCGCAAACATGAGGGACATTGGGTATCATTTCCCGGATTCCGACCCTCGCTACCACAATATCGACAGCAAGATCCTCCTTCGCGAGACCTATCGGCTCATTCGCGAGAAAGGCTATACCATCGGCAACATAGATGCAACTATCTGCGCAGAACAGCCAAAGATAAACCCACACATTCCAGAGATGCAACAAATCCTGGCAGACTGCCTCAGTACTACCCCCGACAACATTTCCATCAAGGCGACCACAACCGAGAAACTGGGATTCACTGGAAGGCAGGAAGGAATATCAGCCTACGCAATAGCACTGATAAACTAATAAAAATATCAATTATCATTAAACCTTATCAGAAAAAAGACGTCAAAGAGAAAAACAAGATACGCATTTAATAGTAAACTTTATTTATTAACAATTTAAAATTTCGTTAAGTATGAAAAAGATTCTCATGGCAATCGTTGCCCTCATGATGACAACAGGTGCATTCGCACAGGGCTTTGGCGGTGGACAGTTCAATCCAGAAGACATGGCTAAGATGCAGGCACAGCACATTCAGGAAGTATGCAAGACTGACACAGCTCAGACTCGCAAGATTACAGAGTACTTTGTAAAGAGCACAAAGGAAATGATGAAGGCTATGCAGGAAGGTGGCCAGGGCGGCTTCGACATGGAAGGATTCCGCAAGCGCCAGGAAGCTCAGACTAAGTTCTTGAAGGAAACTCTTACAGAGGAACAGTACAAGCTCTACGAGGAAGACCAGAAGAAGATGATGGAACGCTTCCAGCAGGGTGGTTTCGGTGGCGGCGGCTTCTAATCAGCAGTCACAACCAGAATAATACAAGAGCAGCACACGCTGCTCTTTTTTTATGCCCTTTCCCCTCGCACAGCCACACAATGACGGAAGGACTGTTCTGTCCATACGGTAGCACGACCCTGTCCGAACGGTCAATGAGTCACGCTACAACTGTCATTGAGTCGCATTCGAGCTGAGATATGGTCAGACTCGAACGGATGCTTATTCGGAAAGATAGTTATCTTTCGGGGTGAAGATAGTTATCTTACGGGCGAAAGATAGTTATCTTACAGGCGGAAGATAGTTATCTTTCAGAACACGGCTCACTTCGAACTCGACCAGACGTGCGTTCTAACCCGACTCCATGAGCACACAAACCCGACCATGCGAGCACACAAGCCCGACTGGGCAAGCGTTCACTGATGCAAATGCGAATGCTCACTCACGGGCCGGCAAGTGCAAACAACTGAACGGACGAACGATGCAAGGTGGGCAAAAGTTGGGTCATACGACTTTTTTTCACTTTTTTTTGCATTTTTGCTTAAACTTATTCGTAAATTTGCAGTCATATTGATGAACTAAATTTGGTGAAACAATTAAGTATTGACACAGAATGCCCGTCGGGGCCGACTACAAACAGAACAATAACAAATTCAAATAATAGTAACATTTATGAAAAAAATTATGATGATCGCCATCTGTATGATGATGGCAATGGCGGTAAATGCACAGAAGTTCACAGTCAGCGGTATCATCGTTGACCAGGAGACTAACGAAGTCATGACCGGTGTATCCGTGCAGATTGTGAATGCCCAGGATGGCAAGTTCGTCAGCGGTGCCGCAACTGACGCAAACGGTTCTTTCACAGTGAAGGACCTCGAGAAAGGTAAGTATAAGGTGAAGGTGTCCTATGTGGGTTACATCACAAAGGAACAGAACCTTGAGCTCTCAATCAGTAAGGCTAAGAAGAACACAGACCTTGGCTTCATCACACTTAGCCCAGACAACGTGATGCTGGCTCAGACAGAGGTTACTGCCAACGCAGCGAAAGTAAAGGTGTCTGGCGACTCCATCATTTTCAATGCCAGCGCTTATCGTACTCCTGCCGGAAGTACCCTGGAGGCCCTTGTAAGAAAGTTGCCAGGTGCTAAGGTTGACGAGAATGGTCAGATTACCATTAATGGCAAGACAGTGAACAAGATCATGGTCAACGGTAAGGAATTCTTCCTCAACGACACTCAGGTGGCTATGCAGAACATCCCTGTTGACATTATCGACAACATCAAGTCATACGACAGAAAGAGCGATATGGCTCGCGTTACCGGCATCGACGACGGTGAGGACGAGACAGTGCTCGACCTCTCTGTAAAGAAGGGCATGAGCAATGGTTGGTTCGGTCAGTTGAATGGCGGTGCTGGTACTCAGCACAGATATGCTGGTCGTGCCAACGTAATGCGTTTTGCTGATACATATCAGTTGACTCTCCTCGGCGGCATGAACAACGTCAACGACATGGGCTTCGGAGGCGGCGGTGGCCGTGGATTCGGTGGCTTCGGTGGCTTCGGAGGCGGTGGCCTTCGCTCAAGCAAGAACGTTGGTTTCAACTTCGCAACTACCGGCGACAAGCTGGAAACTGGTGGTAGCATACGTTACAACTACAATGGTAGCGACAGCAGAAACGAGACATCCACTGAGAACTTCATTTCTCAGAACATACGTTCTTTTAAGGAAAGTCTCAGCCAAAGCTATGGCAGCAACATGAACTTAAACACACAGTTCCGCCTTGAATGGAAACCAGACTCAATGACTAACATCATTTTACGTCCAAGCTACACTTATTCACGCAACAGAGGATCTTCAAATAGTATGAATGCAAGTTTCAATGATGATCCTAATGCAGTATCCGACAATCCGCTCAACGATGCGTTCCTTGACGAGACAGACATTCCGGAAAAGTTTCTCAATATTATCGTCAATAAAGACATCAATCGTCAGCAATCATATAGTACAAACAATAACTTCAACGGAACCCTTCAGGCCAACCGCAAGCTCAATGATGATGGACGCAACATTACACTCCGCATGAATGGTACAATTACAAATGGCGAAAGCCAGCAGCTTTCAGCGGCCCGGATTACATTCGGTCCAAATAATAATACCATCAACAACCGTTACAACACAAGCCCGACAAGAACCCGTAATCTTTCAGCAGAACTCACATATAGTGAGCCTATAGGCTACAAAACATACCTGCAGTTTGGATACCGCTACGGTTACAACTATAACAAAAATGACCGTCAGGCGTTTATCTATCATGACCTCGCTTATGAAAAATTAAATCAGGCTCTCATTAATTACCGCTACGACATTGACGGCATCATTAATTACATGTTGACGAATCAATTCGACCTACTTGGCAAAGATATTAGCGATGAGGCAAAGAAACTCTGTCAAAGTTCTGAATACACAACATATCAACATACTGGATCAATTTCGTTGCGCAAAGTCACAGATCATGCAAACTTCAGCGTAGGTATGGATTTCATCCCAATCAAGACATCCCTGGATTATGTAAAGGGCGATAATCCTATGCATATAACCAAGAATCAGTTCAACTTCGCACCAAGAATCGAATACCGCTGGAACAAAAATCGCCAGACGCAATTGCGCGTTAACTACCGTGGAAGGATGAATCAGCCAAGTCTCACAAACCTTCTCGATATCACAAACGACGACGATACTCTTAACATTACAGTAGGTAATCCTAACCTGAAGCCTTCATTCAACCACAATATCAGCCTCAACTACAACACATATAATGTAGACACACAGAGCAGTTTCTTCGGTTTCGCAAATGGTGGTTTCACTCAGAACAATATTTCTAATATCGTCGAATACGATCCAATAACCGGTATCCGTAAGACTACTCCTGAGAATATCAACGGTACATGGAACGTAATGGGTGGCGGTGGATTCAACATCTCACTCGACGAAGACTTGTATTATACTCTCGATGCTTTCACTAATGTGAACTATAACAACAATGTTGGCTACACCTTCCTCGATAACAAAAACGTAAAGTCTACGACTAAGACTCTCGGGCTCGGTGAAGATATCAGTATTTCATACAGACGTGACCTCTTCGAAATTTCACTCAACGGAAATGTAAATTATAACCATTCCAAGAACGACATCTCCAGTGCAGGCAATCAGGACACCTGGATGTTCGGTTACGGTGCAGAGTTCCAGTACACAACTAACTTCGGTCTCACACTCACAACTGATATAGGAATGAACAGCCGTAGAGGTTATGCACAGGACGAGATGAACACAAACGAGCTTCTCTGGAACGCACAGATTTCACAGACTCTCCTCGGTGGCAACCTCACTCTCATGCTTGAAGTAAACGACATCCTCGGCGAACAGAGCAACATCTCTCGTACTATTAATGCCATGATGCGTAGCGATAGCCGCACTAACTCAATCTACCAGTACGGTATGCTCCGCGCTACTTATCGTTTCAACGCATTTGGCGGCATGAGATCATTCGGCTTCGGCAGAAGAGGTGGTTTCGGAGGCGGTATGCCTATGGGCGGTGGAATGCCAATGGGTGGCGGAATGCCAATGGGCGGTGGAATGCCAATGGGCGGCGGAATGCCAATGGGCGGCGGCTTCGGCGGCGGTGGTTTCCGTTAAACTCGCTACGCTCGAAGTTAACAGTTATCAGTTAACAGTTAACAATGAATGAATAATGATAAATTATCATTAAAAATTGATAACTTATGATTCATTGTTAACTGTTAACTGATAACTGTTAACTATTCTTATAGTTCACCAGATACACTTTCCTCGTGGCACGGGTGAAGGCCGTGTACAGCCAGCGATAGTACTCCTCCCCTATCATGTCCTCAGCGACATATCCCTGATCAATGAACACATTCTTCCATTGTCCACCCTGAGCCTTGTGGCAGGTCACCGCATAGGCGTACTTCACTTGCAGGGCATTGAAATGCGGGTCTTCACGCAGTTTCTTCATCCGCTCCTGCTTGTTCCTGATGTCTGCGTAATCTTCCATCACCTTGTTGAACAGCATCTCACCCTGCTCGGCAGTCAGCGAAGGAGCATCGGCATGAAGAGTATCAAGCAGCACCGTAGCCGTCAGCTCCATGTCATCATAGTCCGGGAAGGTCAGTTCGCAGTCTGCAAACCTGAAACCATAGAGCTTACGCTCACGACGCACACGTTTCACAAACGCAATATCCCCATTTGCCAGGAAAGGAGTTTTCTGGTCTTCCTTCTCCAGACGCTCTGCCCAGAAATAGTTATTCTTGGCAATCATGATTATGTCGCCACTCTCCAGTTCGTCTTCATATTCCAGTATCTGAGCCCGGATGCCCCTGTTGTAGATATTGGCCCGCTTGTTGGAACGGCACACAATGGCTGTCTCCTCAATGCCGAAACGGTCATAGGAGTCGGATATTGCATCCACGAGTTCATCCCCAGGCATATTCCTCGTATCCTTACAGAAATGGATTGAAGGCATGTGCAGGTCATAGGGACTTTCCGTGAGCATCTCGCGCAGATAAGTGGCATTGGCAAGAATGCCCGATTCACCCTTCTGCCTGACCACTTCAGTCATCGTGTAGTCAGTCACATCAAGACCATAGCCAGCCATGATGTCAGCATTAAGCGCCGGACTTT
>JAZQPD010000028.1:0-10852 GCA_045628285.1 Bacteroidaceae bacterium | reverse complement strand
ATAATTATGGCTATTACATTAGCAGAAATAAACGCTCTCCGCCAGAAGACTCAGGCTGGTCTTATGGACTGTAAGAAGGCTCTTACAGAAGCAGAAGGCGATGTAGAGAAGGCTATGGAAATCCTCCGCAAGAAAGGACAGCTCGTTGCAGCAAAGCGCTCAGACCGCGAAGCAGCAGAAGGTTGCGTACTCGCAAGAGTTGACGGCAACTTCGCTGCAATGATTGCCCTGAAGTGCGAGACCGACTTCGTAGCAAAGAATGCAGACTTCGTTGCTCTCGCAACCAAGATCATCGACGCAGCAGTAGCAAACAAGTGCAAGACTCTTGATGAGGTTAACGCACTCACTATAGACGGCCAGAAGGTTCCTGATCTCGTGACAGAGCGTTCAGGTGTGACTGGCGAGAAGATGGAGCTTGACGGCTATGCTACAGTAGAAGGCGACATGGTTTGTGCATACAATCACATGAACCAGAACTTCCTCTGCACCCTCGTAGCCCTCAACAAGCCTTGCGACGAAACAGTTGCAAAGAATGTTGCCATGCAGATTGCAGCAATGTCACCAGTTGCCCTCAACGAGGCAGCAGTTCCTCAGAAGATTAAGGATGCTGAATTCGATGCAGCCATCGAGAAGGCAAAGCAGAACCAGATTCAGAAGGCAGTAGAGAATGCACTCAAGAAGGCTGGCATCAACCCTGCACATGTTGACAGCGACGACCACATCGCTTCAAATACAGAAAAGGGATGGATCACAGCAGAACAGGGCGAGTTGGCCAAGCAGATCAAGCAGCAGGTTGCAGAAGAAAAGGCAGCAAGCCTTCCTGCTGAAATGATTCAGAACATCGCCAAGGGTATGATGTCCAAGTACTTCAAGGAGAACTGTCTCCTCGAGCAGGCTTACATCGATGACAACAAGATTTCCGTTGCCCAGTACCTCCAGAATGCAGACAAGGAACTGACAGTGACAGATTTCAAGCGCTACACCCTACGTGCTGAATAACTATCCTGAACTCAGGAAAACCAATAAATGCGAAACAGGCTGCACCGAAAATGCAGCCTGTTTTTATAAAAAAAGCAGAAACTCCAACAACTTTCCGAAAAAAAACACTATCTTTGCAACAAATCATAATCAACACTCATAACTATGCAAAAGAAACTCGACAAAAGTTCCGTATTCTTTATTGTCATCGTGGCAATACTCGGACTCCTGACAGTTGTTCGCACAGTGGTAACAGCCGTCATGTATTTCAGCCTTCCATTGTTAATAATCCACATCATGGAGGTTCTGTGTTTTATATGGGCACTTTACTATGCGCTCAGCAACAAGGCAAAGTCAAGCAAGTTCTTCAAGTCAACAATCATCATGCTTGCAGCAACATTTGCCATGACGGCATCACTTGACCCTGAACTAACGTACCTGCCCCACACCTACGCACACCCACTCCTTTCGTTCGTAGCAGTAGCAGGTCTGACGGTCATCCTCTGCAAATGGGAGGACTTTGCACTCTGCAAGACCATTTCATGGATAGTCATCCTGGCATCCATTGCAATTGCCATCATCGTAACACTTCTGCCACTTGAGGCGGAATACCCAACAGACATCCAGGAACCAATCCTCCAGATTATGGCTGCCGTATATACCCGTCCGCTGCTTACCATATGCATCCTCGGCAGCTACATGGCACGAATGTCGAAGAAACTGAATGAAGAATAACAAAGAGAAGAATAACCAAATAAGGAATGAATATGAAAAAGATACTTTTAGTGTTTTGCATGGCTCTTGCAACATCCGTTGCCGCCAATGCACAGAACGATGAAATGTCCAATGCCACAGTCCTTGAACTGCTCGGCGAAGGTTTCACTTCCGAAGAAATCATCGGTGCAATAGAAACCAGTTCAACCCGCACCATCAACTACAGCATCGATTTCATGCGCAAGCTCAAGGCTGCAGGTGCTGATGCCACCCTCACCACATACATCCAGAAAATCGCAAAGGCAGACAACGGTTATGAAGGAGTCCTCTGGTGGAACGTAGGCAACGGCGACAAACCTCAGAAAATCTATCGCTCGCAGTTCGAGAAAGAGCAGAAGGGATTCAGTCTCGGAACCCTCGCACTTGCCGCAGTTACAGGTGTGGCAGTCGGTTCTGCCATCTCGGGCGATGCTCCTTCTTCAGGAGTAGGTGCTGCACTCGGGGCAGGAACTGTACTTCTCGCATCCACAGGAAAAGACATCGAGAAACTCTGTATTATGGGAGAATCATCAAAGAATGTTGTCAGGACCACTCAGCCTGTATTCCGCTTCTATCTGCCCAAGCACGACCCGGAAAGTTTCAAGAAAGAGGCAGACAACTGGTATTACGGCATCATGAACGAAATCCAGAGTCCCAACGAATTCCAGGTTGTAAAGATGAAGACAAAGAAGAACCGCCGCCTATTTATCGACGGAGCCTCATGGGGTGTCGCAGGATTCTCCGGAACAAACGCCAAAGGCCGCGTCATTGTTGACTTCGACATCAAGGAAATAAACAACAATACGTTTGAAATATCATTCAAAGAGCCACTTGAACCAGGCGAATACGTATTCTTCTGGAAGAACGGTCTCGCAAATGAGACTTTCAAGCAGCATGTCTTCGGTTTTGACTTCTGTATAACACAATGATTCACTGTCCGTCAGTGGCAATGAACTGAGAATATTTCAGAAAATGACAAATAGGTTGTGCTAAAACTTTGGTGCAACCTATTTTTTTTGTAATTTTGCAAGTTGAACATTATTAGTGAGGACATATAGTGAAAAAGTTGACGGACATAGAATTGAAGAAGGCGATAGACAAGCCCATATTCCGACTTATCTCCCAGACAGCAGACAGGTTGGGACTGGATTGTTATGTGATTGGTGGATTTGTCAGGGACCTGTTCCTCGAAAGACCGTCAACAGATGTTGACTTTGTGGCCATCAACCGTCAACACGACGAGAAGCAGAACATCGAGCGACCGGGTATTGCAATTGCAAAGGCGCTCAAGGACGAAATAGGAAAGAAAGCCAGCCTGTCGGTCTTCAAGAATTTCGGCACTGCACAACTGAAGATAAAGAACGTAGAACTGGAATTTGTAGGAGCAAGGTGTGAGTCCTACTCACACGACTCACGCAAGCCAGTCATTGAAGACGGTACGCTCGAGGATGACCAGAACAGGCGCGACTTCACTATCAACGCAATGGCAATCTGCCTTAACGACAAACGGTTTGGGGAACTTGAAGACCCGTTTGACGGTCTGCAGGATATGGAAGACAGAATCATCCGCACCCCACTCGACCCCGACATCACGTTCAGCGACGATCCTCTGCGCATGATGCGATGCATCAGATTTGCCACACAACTGAATTTCGGCATCCATGATGAGACGTTCGATGCGCTTGTCCGCAATGCAGAGAGGATAAAAATCATATCCGGTGAACGTATCTCCGAAGAACTGAACAAGATAATGCTCACATCCAATCCTTCAAAGGGTTTCATGAACTTGCAAAGATGCGGATTGCTCGACATCATTCTCCCCGAACTCACAGCTCTCGACATTGTTGAAGTAAAGGACGGCAAAGGTCACAAGAACAATTTCCATCACACCCTTGAGGTCGTTGACAACGTGTCGCATCAAGACAGTTCGCTCTGGCTGAGATGGGCAGCACTGCTTCACGACATAGGAAAGACAAAGAGCAAGAGGTGGGACCCACTGCTCGGATGGACATTCCACAACCATAATTTCATCGGAGCCAAAATGGTCCCAGCGGTGTTCCGCAGACTGAAAATGCCGATGAATGAGAAGATGAAGTATGTAGAGAAACTCGTAGACCTCCACATGCGCCCCATTGCAATAGCAGATGACGAAGTGACTGACTCCGCAGTCAGGAGACTTCTCTTCGAAGCCAGTGACGACATTGATGACCTGATGATGCTTTGCGAAGCAGACATCACCTCAAAGAACGAGACACGAAAAGCCATGTTCATGGAGAATTTCAGACTAGTGAGAGTGAAGCTCGTAGACATCGAGGAAAAAGACCGTATCCGCAATTTCCAGCCACCAATCAGCGGTGACGAAATAATGCAGATGTTCGGACTTCCCCCATGCAGGGAGGTAGGACTGCTGAAAAGCAAGATAAAGGATGCCATCCTTGACGGGAAAATACCCAACGAATATGAGCCTGCAAAAGAAATGATGCTGGATGAAGCACTGAAACTTAATCTAAAACCTATTCAAATATGAAAAAAGTTATCTTTACAGTCCTATCTATCATGGTTCTTGCCAACCTGTCAGCAAAAGGCAACGAAGACGTAATCTCCATGATACGCAAAGTGAACGACAAATGGCAAGCAACCCACAAGCCCCAATGCAGTGGATTCTGGGACAACGCAGCCTATTTCACCGGCAATATGGAAGCAATGGAACTTACCCAGGAGCAGGCGTATCTCGACTACACCATTGCATGGTGTGAATACAACAAATGGCAAGGTGCACGACAGACAGACATAAGCAAATGGGAATACAAGACCTACGGCGAAGACCACAACCACGTGCTCTTTGCCGACTGGCAGATATGCTTCCAGGTATACATTGACCTCTACAAGATGACAGGAAAGACCCCTGACTCCCCCGACTACAGGCTGTGGATAGACCGCGCACTGGAAGTGATGAACTATCAGGCATCAACAGAGGCTGACGACTACTGGTGGTGGTCGGACGCCCTCTATATGGGAATGCCAATATTCACCAAGTTGTACACAATCACTCACGACGAGAAACTGCTAGAAAAGCAATATGAATGCTTCAAATGGACAGATGACCTTCTGTTTGACAAGGATGACCATCTCTACTACCGAGACGGAAAGTACGTGTGGCCAAAGGTAAAGACGGCATGCAATGAAGGCAAAAGTTTCTGGGCAAGAGGCGACGGATGGGTTCTGGCAGGGCTGGCACGGGTGCTGAAGGACATGCCAAAGGACCACAAGCACCGTCCGTTTTATGTCCAGCGTTTTCAGCAACTTGCAAAGGCCGTGGCAGAGTGCCAGCAGGAGGGTGGATACTGGAGCCGTTCCATGCTCTGCGAAGATGATGCCCCCGGCTACGAGACAAGCGGCACGGCATTCTTCACATACGGAATGCTCTGGGGAGTGAACAACGGACTTCTCAGCAAGAGTGAATTTGCACCAGTAATCAACAAGGCATGGAAATACCTCACCGAAGTGGCACTCCAGCCAGACGGGACAATAGGTTATGTTCAGCCAATAGGTGAAAAACCAGACCCGACCCGTACAGTAGATGCCAAGTCGCAGGCACCATTCGGAACCGGAGCATGGCTGCTTGCAGCATGTGAATATACACGTTATCACAAATAACAACAAAACACATAATTATGAAAGATTTCCTTAAATATGTTTTGGCTACAGTAACCGGACTCATTCTGGTCGGCCTCATTCTTGCAGTACTGTCTGTCATTTCACTTATCGGAATGGCATCCATGCAGACAGACACAGTAAAAGTCAGCGACAACTCCGTCATGGTTCTCCAACTCAGCGGAACCACAGAAGAACGTGCGGAGGAGAACCTGTTCGCAACCCTTTTCGGCAGTTCCATTGCCGACAATATCATGGGACTTGACGAAATCATATCTGCCATCAAAGCCGCAAAGGAAGATGACAAGATAAAGGGCATATACATCGAAGCCGGTTCCCTCTCCGGAAGCACACCAGCAACCCTTGAGGCCATACGCGACCAACTCGTAGACTTCAAGAAAAGCGGAAAATTCATCGTTGCCTACGGAGACAACTACTCTCAGGGCGAATACTACCTGTGCAGTACAGCCGACTCCATCCTCATCAATCCGGAGGGAATGGTCAACTGGGTAGGAATGGCAAACCAGGTGCTCTACTTCAAGGACATCCTCGACAAGGTCGGTGTGAAAATGCAGATTTTCAAGGTCGGTACCTACAAGAGTGCCGTAGAACCTTATATTCTGAATGAAATCAGCGATGCCAACCGTGAGCAACTGACCGTGATGGATACTGAAATATGGAACAAGATATGCAACGATGTCAGCAAGTCGAGAAACATATCAGTCGAAGCCCTCAATGCAGCAGCCGACAGCGCATCAATATTCATGGAGGCTGAGGAACTGAAGAAAATTAAGCTTGTTGACAAGGTCATCTATTCCGACGATGTTCCAAGTGTGATTGCACACATGGCAAAAGTCGATGAACCAGACGATTACAACACCATAACCTACAAAGATGTCGCAAAGAATGCCAATGCAAAGCCAAAGGAAGGCAACAAGGACAAGATAGCAGTCTACTATGCATGTGGAGAAATCGTACAGGACCAGCAGCAGGGACTCAACTTCTCACAGGAGACGATGATTGTAGGTAAAGACGTCGTCCGTGACCTCAAGGACCTTGCAGACGATGAAGATGTCAAGGCAGTTGTCCTTCGTGTCAACTCTCCGGGAGGAAGTGCCTACGCAAGCGAGCAGATATGGCATCAGGTGATGAACATCAAGGCAAAGAAGCCTGTCGTAGTATCTATGGGTGGATATGCAGCCAGCGGTGGCTACTACATATCATGTGCTGCCGACTGGATTGTTGCAGAACCAACCACCCTGACGGGAAGTATCGGAATCTTCGGAATGTTCCCTGAGGCAAGCGAGTTGCTGGAACAGAAGATTGGTGTCCACTCACAGGTCGTAAAAACTCACAAATACGGTGATTTCGGAAACTATTTCCGTCCTATGACAGCCGATGAGAGTGCCGTTCTCCAGAAATACATCAATCGCGGTTACGAACTGTTCACCAAGAGATGCGCCGACGGTCGGCACATGCAGCAGGACTCCATCAAGGTCATCGGCGAAGGTCGGGTATGGACAGGTGTTCATGCAAAGCAGATTGGACTGGTCGACCAGCTCGGAAGCCTCGACGATGCAATAGCAGTAGCAAAGAAAAAGGCAAAACTGGATAAGTACACGATTGCCACATACCCAGAAAAAGCAAGCATGTTTGAACAACTTATGGAACAGGTGAAAGGCACGAGTTATGCTGACGCCAAGTTGAGCGCAACATTCGGTGAATACTACGACATGTTCCGTTCTGTACGTCAGATGACTACAGAGCCTGGCATCAAGGCAGCAATGCCATATAAACTCAACTTCAACCTGTAAAGGAACACCCATCTGAACCAACCGGCATATACACCACTACTCCTGCCATTCAGCTGGCTGTATGGAATCGGGACAGAAATCCGCAACATCATGTATGACTGCGGAATTCTGTCGTCCAGGTCATTCGATGTGCCGGTTATCTGTGTGGGAAACATCACAGTGGGGGGAACGGGCAAGACTCCGCATACTGAATATCTTATCCGCCTGCTCAAGGACACACATAAGATTGCCGTACTGAGCAGAGGATACAAACGGAGGACAAAAGGTTTCCTTGTGGCAAAAGATGGTACTACTGCCACAGAGATTGGCGATGAGCCATACCAGATGCATAGCAAGTTCCCGGATGTGCTGATAGCAGTTGACGAGGACAGATGTCATGGTATTGAGATACTCTCCGACATCCTGAAGGCCGACAAAGATCCGAGGAAGATATGTATCCTCCTCGACGATGCCTACCAGCACAGAAAGGTCAAGGCAGGACTCAGCATCCTGCTTGCCGACTATAGCCGACCCGTCTATCGCGACCATCTGTTACCTGCAGGACGACTGAGGGAATTCCACAAACGGGCAGACAGAGCAGACCTGATAATCATCACAAAATGCCCACTGAACCTGTCGCCGACTGAACAGAACGCTATAGAGCAGCAGATGAAACCGGCTCACTGGCAACAGTTGTTCTATTCCTCCTATGAATATTCCGAGTTGCCAAAGGATTCATCCGTGCTTCTCGTCACAGGAATAGCCAATCCGAAACCGCTTGAGGACAAGTTGAAGGAAATGGGTAACGACGTGGTTGCCATCAGCTACCCGGACCACCACGACTATTCGTCACGCGACATAGACCAAATCAGGCAGCAGGCAGCAGACAGGATTATCATCACCACAGAGAAGGATGCCGCCAAACTCCAGGCATTTACGGTCAGCCAATTGCCAATAAAGGTAGTATCAGTAGAAGCAAGCATACTCAACAACCAGCAAGAACAATTCAATAAAATCATAAAGGACTATGCAGATAAAGGAACTTGGTGAATTCGGACTTATCAGTCATCTTACAAAAGACATCAAACCGCAAAACTCCTCCACCATCAAGGGTATTGGAGACGACTGCGCCATCATAGATTATCAGAATGGCAGCGACACACCGAAAGAAAGTCTTGTCACCACCGACCTGTTACTTGAAGGAGTGCATTTCGACCTCACATACGTTCCCCTCAAGCATCTCGGCTATAAGGCCGTGATGGTCAACCTCAGCGATGTATATGCCATGGGAGGTACACCACGCCAGATTACCGTCAGTCTCGGAATCAGCAAGAGGTTCGAAGTTGAAGATATGGATGAGCTCTACTCAGGTATGTTGCTGGCATGCAAGGAGCATGAAGTGGACCTCGTAGGTGGCGACACTTGCAGTTCACTCACGGGACTCACCATCAGCATCACCTGTCTCGGCGAGATAGAAAAAGGAAAAGCCATCTGCCGCAACGGAGCAAAGGACACCGACCTCATCTGTGTCAGCGGTGACTTAGGTGCTGCATACATGGGACTCCAACTTCTCGAACGCGAAAAGGCCGTATGGGAAGCACAGTATCAGGAGGCGCAGAAGAAAATTCAGGAAGGAGGGAAGAACATATCACTTGAAGAAATAGAAGCCAACTCCTCAAGCGAGGCATTCGAAGGGCGCGAATATCTCCTGGAGCGCCAACTCAAGCCGGAAGCACGCAGGGACATCATCAAAAAACTCCGCGATGCAGGCATCCGTCCTACAGCCATGATGGACATCAGCGACGGACTCTCAAGCGAACTCATGCACATCTGCAAACAATCGGAATGCGGGTGCAGAGTTTATGAAGAGCGTATACCTATTGACTATCAGACAGCAGTAGCAGCAGAGGAATTCAACATGAACCTCACCACCTGCGCTCTGAATGGAGGAGAAGACTATGAACTGCTCTTCACAGTACCGCTTGCCGACCACGACAAGGTAGAAGCAATAGAAGGAGTCAAACTCATTGGCTATGTCACAAAGAAAGAACTCGGTCAGCGCCTCATCACCCGCGACGGTCAGGAATTCGACCTCAAGGCCCAAGGCTGGGAAGCGCTGAAAGAATGAAAAACTAATGCAATGAACGGAAAACTAATCATATTCTGTGCCCCAAGCGGAACAGGCAAGTCCACTATCATCAATTGGTTGAGAAACGAGCATCCTGAATTCAACCTTCAGTTCTCAATCTCAGCCACCAGTCGTGCCCCACGTGGAGAAGAGAAGGACGGAGTGGAATATTTCTTCAAGACCCGCGAGGAAATGCTCCACCTCATCAGTGAGGGTGCTTTCGTGGAACATGAAGAATTCTTCAACGGAACTATCTACGGCACACTCAAGTCACAAGTAGAAAAACAACTTGCCCAAGGCGAGAACATCATCTTCGATCTCGACTGCAACGGAGGCGAAAACATCAAGAACATGTATGGCAATCGTGCTTTGTCAATCTTCATCCTTCCTCCAAGTATCGAAGAACTCCGCCGGCGTCTGGAATCACGCAACACCGATTCGCCCGAGACCATCAACATACGTATCGCCCGCGCAGAATATGAAATCGGTGAAGCACCCAAGTTTGACATCAACATCGTGAACGATGACCTTGACAAATGCGAAGCCGAAGTCTACGAGGCCATAAAGGCATTCCTATAGACAGAATGAGATAGCCGACCATCACAATAAAAACGTTCCTCTCACCTGGGCATCCTGCTTGCGTGAGAGGATTTCTTGTATGGTGAGAATGGAAGAGTTGTATCACCAGAACGGTCAACAATGTACGACACAACGGACAAGAGCCAGCAGACGAGCGGACAAGAGATAGCCGGCGAGCGGAGAATATCTGGTGAACGTGCTGATGAAATCAGTCGGACGAACGGAGATTATTAGCTGGACAAACGGAGATAATATCTGTCGTGTTATTAGCTTGACAGATGTCGAGTTAATAACTTGACAGGTGTCGTGTTAATAGCTTGACACGTGTCATGTTAATAACTTGACATATGATGCCTCTGTATGTCTGGGTGATTTTGTGCATTCTTATGGATAATATCGTGCGTTGTATCAGGGTGACTTCTCAGCTCATGTACAGCCACAACTGCGCTCACGGCCTACTATCAGACCGTAAACGGGATAGTGGGGGAGCGTTATAAAGATGGTGGGTGAATGCTATAAGGATGATGAATGTACTATGTGTACAGCCCTTTCCTGCGGATGTACTGGGCGACACGATAGTTCAGAAGTCCCTTGACGGACTCGCCCTGGGCAAGGCGGGTCCTTATCTCTGTGCTGCTGATGTCGTGGAGTGTGCAGTGAAGGAGGAGTTGACGATGGGGAGTTCCTGAGGACTCAAGAACCACGGGAGATGTACTTGGACGAGGGTAGATGAGGATATCGAAGTCGCGGCGGATTTCGTCCGACTTGTACCAGCGAGCAAACCGTTCCCAATTGTCGCCCCCGATTATGAGGGAGAACTGGTGCTGTGGATAGGTTGTCTGCAAGTGACGAAGGGTGGTAATCGTATAGGACGGCAGAGGCAACTGACGTTCAAAGTCGGAAGGGACGACACCTTTTATATTATATGTAGCCAGTTCTGCCATACGGAACCGGTCATCATAGCTGG
>JAZQPD010000027.1:0-5695 GCA_045628285.1 Bacteroidaceae bacterium | reverse complement strand
CTTCAACGACGGCAAATTCACCAAGGAATGTACTATGGACGAGATGATTGACTATTGTTCACATTTCGTCGACGGAGTCAACAAGAACATGCCCCAACCAATGACAAAGGATGAGTACAAACAGATGATGCAAGGTTTCTTCCCCATGCTGAAGCGATGGAGAAGATAGGAAGGAAACTCCCGCAAGTTCTTGGATGAACCAAGCGATTCAGAGAATCGAATTCTCACGTTCGGAAAAACTCAAATAAATTTGGTTTTTCGCTCACTTATTCGTAACTATCGCTCGCTATGCTCCCGCAAGTTACTCTCGTTCGGAAAAACTCAAATAAATTTGGTTTTTCGCTCACTTATTCGTAACTTTGCCATGTCTTGTTACGATTTTTGCTTGATTTCTAATCGCAACACTAAGTTAGGTGAAATTTGTGGCATGAAAAAATCTGGGTAACTTTTTATTGCTCAGGGTGTAAAAAAGTTATATTTGCAATAGTGTTGCGGAATTAAGGTCAAACTGAAGGTTTATGAAACTATATTCTTTTTGTTTGTTGTGGCTTGTGGGACTGGTGTGTGCTGCTCAGCCGAAGCCTGTGGGTGTGAGTTGCGATCTGAAGGTGGATGGCACTAAGGCGGAACTGACGTTCAAGTCTACCATTCAGAACGGTTGGCACATGTACTCTGTGGAGGTGGTGGAGGATGGTCCTACACCGACGACACTGAACGTGGAGAAGATTGAGGGTGCCAGACTGGTCGGAAAACTGAAGGCTTCTCCGAAGGCTACTTCTGTGTTCGAGGAGATGTTTGGCGCAAATGTGTTCTACCACATCGGTAGTGCAACATTCACTCAGGAGGTGGAACTGACTGGGGGAGATTACCTGCTTGAGGGCTATCTTGAATATGGAGCGTGCAACGACGTGAGTTGTATTCCTCCGACTGCAGTGGACTTCAAGTTCACGGGTACGGTGGCTGATGAGAATGAGGAAGCGGCTGCTGAGGATGAAAAGCAAGACGCAAATGATGAGGCTGACGAACTGACTGAAGAGGAGATGAGTGACGAGGTGGTGGGTGACTCTCTGAGTTCGGACTCTGTGGCTACGACTCTGACTGACGATGTTCAGGCAGACATCTGGGCTCCAGTGGAGGTGACTACTTACGAAGAACTGGTCAGAGGATCAAATGATGTGGGTGACACGGACAGGTCACTGTGGTCGATATTCATCTTTGGCTTCTTGGGCGGACTGTTTGCACTGTTCACTCCTTGCGTGTGGCCAATCATTCCAATGACGGTTAGTTTCTTCCTGAAGCGTGGCGGTAAGAAGGCTGACAACAGGAAGGGTGTGAAGGATGCAATAATATATGGTGTGTCAATCATCGTGATTTATCTTGCATTGGGATTGATAGTGACGAGCCTGTTTGGTGCGAATGCACTGAATGCATTATCGACCAATGCGGTGTTCAACATATTCTTCTTCCTCTTGCTGGTGGTCTTTGCCCTATCGTTCTTTGGACTGTTTGAGATAACGCTGCCATCATCGTGGAGCAACAAGATTGACAGAAAGGCTGACTCTACAGGAGGATTGCTGGGAATATTCCTGATGGCATTTACGCTCACACTTGTGAGTTTCTCGTGTACGGGTCCGATAATCGGGTTCCTTCTCGTGGAGGTATCGACAATGGGAAATATACTCGGTCCTGCAGTGGGCATGTTCGGGTTTGCCCTTGCCCTTGCCCTTCCTTTCGCTCTCTTCGCAATGTTCCCGAACTGGCTGAAATCGATGCCGAAGAGTGGTGGTTGGATGAATACCGTGAAGGTGGTG
The DNA here is from genome assembly GCA_045628285.1 of Bacteroidaceae bacterium. GTDB lineage: Bacteria > Bacteroidota > Bacteroidia > Bacteroidales > Bacteroidaceae > Colivivens. The sequence continues at coordinate 3,884 of JAZQPD010000027.1, read as the reverse complement.
CTCGGGTTTATTGAACTGTTCTTTGCCTTCAAGTTCCTCAGTGTGGCAGACATGGCATACGGATGGCACATACTTGATAGGGATGTCTTTATAACAATATGGATTCTCCTTGCTCTTTCACTTGGATTGTATCTCGTTGGAGTTTACCATTTCCCTTATGAGGGTAAGCCGAAAAAGGCGGGAGCCGTACGCTGGATTCTCGGTTTGGCATCTTTCTTGTTTGCAGCATATATGGTGCCAGGCTTGTGGGGAAACCAACTGAAAGCGATCAGTGCGTTCACTCCCCCGATGAGTACTCAGCACTGGCGATTGGTAGACAACGAGGTAAAAGCACAGTTCCATGACTACGAGGAAGGGATGGCTTATGCCATAAAGGAGGGAAAGCCTGTGTTTGTGGACTTTACAGGTTACGGATGTGTGAACTGTCGAAAGATGGAGGCTGCGGTATGGACTGATCCTGAGGTGGCTGAGAAACTCAACAATGAGTTCGTGGTGATTCAACTCTTCGTGGACGACAAGACGAAACTCGACGAAACGATGGTAGTCCGTGATGCTGGTGGCGAAGAAAGGAAATTGCGAACGGTAGGCGATAAGTGGAGCTATCTGCAAAGCAGCAAGTTCGGCGCAAATGCACAACCGTTTTATGTAATTCTCGATGCAAAAGGCAATTTGATGGATGGCAGTTACGGCTATGACGAGGACGTGAAGCAATTCATCCGTTTCCTTAATGACGGACTCAATTCCTTCTATCCTGCTCTAGATGAAGGGCATTGAAAAGTGCTCTTAAACGGTATTCGTTAACTGAGTGTTTTGCTACACTTAATGCGAATGAATAAATGGTATAAAACTGACGGGTTAATTCTATAAAATAATACAAAAATGGCAAACGAAAATCAGAAACAATTACAGATTGAACTGAAGCCGGAAGTGGCTCAGGGTGTGTACTCTAACTTGGCTGTTGTTGCAAACACTCCAACAGAGTTTGTGATGGATTTTATATCATTCCTTCCTGGTATGCAAAAGGCGAGTGTACAGTCGCGTGTAATCATGGTTCCGGAACATGCAAAACGCCTGCTGCTTGCTATGCAGGAAAGGGTGCGCAGTTATGAACAACAGTTTGGTACCATTGAGCTTCAGCAACAGCCTCCGAAGGGAAGCACGATTGCTCCGTTTGGTATGCCTAAGGGTGATGCGTAGCAATTAAAATTTGTTAGAAAACGTTAAAGTTTCCTAAAAAACACCTTTTTTGATGATTTTTCCGTCAAAAAGGGTGATTTTTTATGATATTTTGTGCTCTGTTTCAGATTTTTTTACTACCTTTGCACCGCTTTTTGCGCGTACGCCTACGAGCGTATAGGTTATAATAACCCGTGAGCGCGCCACGGAAGTGGTTGATAAAGGCTCCCGCTGAGTCTGGGTGAGAGATGGGCAAGGTAGGAATTGAAGATGATTTTTCAAATAAATAATATAATTTAAAAACAAACAAAATGCCTACAATTCAACAATTAGTCAGAAAAGGCAGACGAGTATTGGTAGACAAGAGCAAATCACCTGCTTTGGACAGTTGTCCACAGCGTCGTGGTGTTTGTGTTCGTGTCTATACCACTACTCCTAAGAAGCCAAACTCAGCGATGAGGAAAGTCGCTCGTGTTCGCCTTACAAACAAGAAAGAGGTTAACTCTTACATTCCAGGCGAAGGACACAATTTGCAGGAGCACTCAATCGTGCTCGTTCGTGGTGGTCGTGTAAAGGACCTACCAGGTGTACGTTATCACATCATCCGTGGTGCTCTTGACACTGCCGGCGTAGAAAGCCGCACACAGCGTCGCTCCAAGTATGGTGCTAAGCGTCCTAAGGCAAAGAAGTAGTCCCAAATCAAGGTTGACGGTTAGAGGCGAGGGGCTTGCGACAAACCCCTGCCTAAACCAAAACCGGTTGAGTAAACCCGATGGTGGGTTGAAGCAAAATTAAATCAATTAACAACCAAAAAATCAAAAAAAATGAGAAAAGCAAAACCAAAGAAACATGTGATCCTTCCTGATCCGGTTTATGGTGACGTAAAAGTAACAAAGTTCGTGAATAACCTCATGTACGATGGAAAGAAGAGCGTGGCATATTCAATTTTCTACAATGCTCTTACAATCGTTCAGAACAAGATGAAGGACGCCGAGGCAACTCCAGTTGAAATCTGGAAGAAGGCTCTTGACAATATCACTCCGCAGGTGGAGGTGAAGTCACGCCGTATCGGTGGTGCTACCTTCCAGGTCCCTACAGAGATCCGTCCTGACCGTAAGGAGGCTATCTCAATGAAGAATATGATTTCTTTTGCTCGCAAGCGTTCTGGCAAAAACATGGCTGAGAAGCTGTCTGCAGAAATTATGGATGCATTCAACCAGCAGGGTGGTGCGTTCAAGAGGAAAGAGGATATGCACCGTATGGCTGAAGCTAACCGAGCATTCGCTCACTTCAGATTCTAATGCGTGCGCGTGTATATATTAATAAGGTAACAGAAAAGATTGTTTAGGAAACAAAATGGCAAAGAGAGATTTGCACTTGACGCGTAATATAGGTATTATGGCTCACATTGATGCGGGCAAGACTACTACCTCTGAGCGTATCCTTTACTACACTGGTCTGACTCACAAAATCGGTGAGGTGCATGACGGTGCTGCAACAATGGACTGGATGGCTCAGGAACAGGAGCGCGGCATAACCATTACTTCTGCTGCCACTACCACATATTGGGAATGGAACAGCAACAAGTATAAGATAAACCTGATAGACACTCCGGGACACGTAGACTTCACAGCCGAAGTGGAACGTTCACTCAGAGTACTTGATGGAGCCGTAGCTGCCTATTGTGCGGTTGGTGGTGTTCAGCCACAGAGTGAGACAGTCTGGCGTCAAGCTGATAAATATAATGTTCCTCGTATTGGATACGTGAACAAGATGGACCGTTCTGGTGCCGACTTCTATGAAGTGGTTCGTCAGATGCAGGAAATGCTGGGTGCAAACCCATGCCCAATTGTAATACCAGTGGGTGCCGAAGAGCATTTCAAGGGTGTAGTTGACCTCATCAAGATGAAAGCAATCATCTGGAACGACGAAACTCAGGGAACGAACTTCTCGGTAGAGGAGATTCCGGCAGAACTCGCAGATGAGGCAAACGAGTGGAGAGACAAGATGCTCGAAACTGCAGCCAACTTTGACGATGCCCTGATGGAAAAGTACTTTGAGGATCCGACATCAGTGACAGAGGAAGAAATCATAGCTGCCTTGAGAAAGGGCACGGTGGCAATGGAGGTGACTCCAATGTTTTGCGGTTCTTCCTTCAAGAACAAGGGTGTTCAGACATTGCTCGACTATATCTGTGCATTCCTTCCATCTCCACTCGATACTCCAGACGTGACAGGTACTAACCCTGTGACGAAAGAGGAAGTTGAACGCAAACCGGATGAAGACGACAAGACTGCTGCTTTGGCATTCAAGATTGCGACAGACCCTTATGTAGGTCGTCTGACATTCATCCGAGTTTATTCTGGAAAGGTTGTGGCAGGCTCGTATGTTTACAACAGCCGCTCTGGCAAGAAGGAGAGAATCTCAAGATTGTTTCAGATGCACTCAAACCACCAGAATCCTGTCGAGGAAATATGTGCCGGTGATATCGGTGCCGTGGTGGGACTGAAGGACATACATACGGGTGACACCCTGTGCGATGAAGAGGCTCCGGTAGTGCTCGAGTCGATGGACTTCCCTGATCCTGTAATCGGTATCGCAGTAGAACCAAAGACTCAGAAAGACCTCGACAAACTCTCTGTAGGTCTCGCAAAACTGGCAGAAGAAGACCCTACATTCACAGTAAAGACAGATGAACAGAGCGGCCA
>JAZQPD010000026.1:0-12542 GCA_045628285.1 Bacteroidaceae bacterium | reverse complement strand
ACTCCTTCTGCTGTGCCTTCTCGCTTGCCTACTTCTGTTGCGAGGAAGTCGGTTGTTCCGTAGAACATCTCCCAGCGCATGAGGTCGTAGAAGCGGGAGCCTTCGAACATTCCCTCGAGTGCTTCCTCTTCGAGAATCTTCTGTGCTACGAAGTCAGGGTATTCGTGACGCTGTGCTGCGTATGCAACTGGATATTCTTCATTTGCTGCAACGTACTTGGCTGTGATCTTTGTCTGATATTCATCAACAGTTGCGTAGAATGCCACTGAGTCCTCATGTGATGACTGAGATGTGATTGGGTTCTCCATCATCCAGTCGTGGAGTTCCTTAGTGAGCGAGAGGCTGTCGGCAACGAGTCCGTTGTATTTAGCCCATATAGTCTCGTTGTAAGGAAGTACGTAGTGTGCATTCTGTGGGCTGTCGCCTGAACCGTGGTTGTGGTTACCTTCCTGAGTAGGGTCGGATCCGAGTCCTGAACCGAGTGTAGGGTCGTAGTTGATGAACACTGTGTGGTCCCAGAATGCTGCGGAACTTGCTTCTCCGTAGGTGTTGGATGTAGTGTATCCGATGGTAGGGAGTGCGAGGAGGCCTTCGAATTCCTGCGGTGAGATGATGTCGCGGTTGTGCATCAGGTCGTCGGTAAGACCGTACTTGAGGACTGCGAATGCTGTCTCAGGGAATCCAGCGCGGTTGAGTGCTTCTGCCATGTGGAGGTAGATCATCGACACACGATAGAGAGGGATGAAGCGGAGACGCTCGTCGTTGTGGAGGCGGTTGGATCCTTCCGTGTACTTGAGGATGTACTGGCGCTCGCTGTTGTAGTCGTGGTACTTGTCGAGTTCGCTGACTACGTTGCATACTGCAGAGTAGCGAAGGTCGCCGAGGTACGCCTCAGACTCAAGTTTCTTCACATCGCGCGGAGCATAGAGAGTGTCCTGTTCCTTCTGGCCTCTGTAGTCGAAATAGCAGTACCATGGTTCTGCTGAGATTTCCTTCAGACGTGCAGATGGTGCCACCTGTGAATAGTAGTCGTTGGTGAACGTTGCACAGAATATCTCGCGGAGGGCGCTTGTGTTACCGTAATACTCGAGTGTATCGACAGGGATGTATGCAATCACGTCGGTGTTCTTGCCTGTGATGTTGCCCATCTTGAAGCGGTCGCCTGAAGCATAGGAGTCGCCTGGCTTATTGTCGAAATTACGTGTATTCCATTTAGCGTTGCGGTCGTAGCCTGTAGGATGTTCCTCGCCTGCGAAGGTGAGGAAGTCGTGGTAGTACTGGACGGCACGCTTGTAGGCTGCAACGTCCTTGGTGACACTTCCGAGCCAGAGGTTGAGTTCACCGAGCATTACGCGTACAGGGATGAAGAAGTTGGCGATGGATGCTCCTGCATAGTTGGATGCATAGGAAGGACGGAGTTCGAGGTTCTTGCTCCAACGGTAGTTGTAGCTCATGTAGTCCTCAAGTTCCTTGATGAAGTACCGGCAGATGTACTCCATGTTCTTCCTCGGCGCATTTGCTGTCTGCTCTTCTGCATCGGCTGAAGTAAGACTCGGTTCGGTGATGAACGGAACTTCTCCGTAGATCTTTGCCATCTCAAGGTAGGTCCATGCACGGAATATCTTGACGGCAAGGATTTCCTTCTCGAACTTGACTTCACTGTGCGTGATGAGTGCTGTATCAACGTTTGCAAGATAGATGTTGCAGTTGTTGATAACGGCATAGAAGTCCGTAGGGTTGTTGTAGGCATTGTTCAAAGAGATGTTGTTTGCAGAAATCTCCTGGATGTCCTCAGTAGCACGCGAAGTTGCTGAAACGAGGTCGGCACGGAGTTCTCCGAAGAGGACTGTGCGTGTGGCAAGTTTCTGCATCTGGCGAACGATACCCATCACACTGTAGAGTGTGTCCTGAGGTTCGAGTTCTTCAGTTACCAATTCGTTTTCTGCAGTGAACATATCTTCACAACTTGTGGTAAATACGCTCAGCGACATAATCGCTGTAAGTATTGTAGCAAAACTAAATATTCTTTTCATATTCTTTTCCTCCATTTTTTACAAGTTAATCTTAACACCGAGCCAGAAGCTGCGACCTGAATTGAGGAAGCCGGCATCGATTCCCTGATAGAGGGACTGGTTGCTGCAAGACACCTCAGGGTCGTTGCCCAAGTACTTGGTGACTGTGAAGAGGTTGTTGGCTGAAGCCCATACTGAAATTCCCTGGATATATTCGTTTGTGATAGGGAGTTTGTAGTTGACCGTTACGTTCTTGAGCTTGAGGTATGATCCGTCTTCCATCCAGCGGTCAGAGAAACGGGAATTGCCCATAGGGTCGTGGAACTCATAGCGTGGGATGTCGGTCTGCTGTCCTTCACCGATCCATGCACGATTGAGTGCAGTGGTCTGGTTGAGGAACAACGATCCGCTTTCGAGGATGCTGCGCTGATAGTTGTAAATGTCGTTTCCGAGGCTGTAGCTGAATCTTACGTTAACACTCCAGTGCTTGCCGATAAGGAAGTTTGTGAAGATGTTTCCGTAGATGTCAGGATTAGGGTCGCCAATGACCTTGCGGTCAGCATCGTCGATGATACCGTCGTTGTTCTGATCAACGAAGCGGATGTCGCCGGCACGGAAGTTTACCTTGTTGCCTGACTTGTCGCGAAGACCGAGGTCGGCATTCTTGGCATCGATTGATGTAGCGAATACTCCGTCTGTCTCATATCCGTAGAAGAGTCCGATTGGGCTGCCTACGCGAGAGAGAATCTGTGCTCCATATGCATCAGTAACGAACTGCTGCTGTCCTTCAGGAAGTTCATCCAGTTTGTTCTTGTAATGGCCGAGGCTTGCTCCGAGTTCAACCTTGAATGCCTTTGTGTTGACAATCTTACCCGTTACTGCCACGTCGAATCCCTCGTTCTTGAGGGCACCGTCGTTGGTCCAGTAGTCGCTGAGACCTGATGCATAGGCAAGGGTTCCGAGGGTGATGAGGTTGCTTGTAGTTGAGCGGAAGTAGTTGAAGCGTACGTTGAGTCGGTTGTTGATGAAGTTTCCTTCAAGTCCTGCATTGAACCGGTTTGTTGTCTCCCAAGTGAGCTTGGTGTTGCCGATGTTGGCAAGTGCAAGTCCAGGAATTGTCTGGCCGAGCATGTTGAAACTTGTGAGATATGTGAGGGTTGCACTGTTGTCGACATTGTCGTTTCCGACTGACTCGAAACCTGCATTTACCTTGAGCATGTTGACTCCGTTGTTTGGACGGAACCACTTCTCGTTGCTTATTACCCATGTTCCCTGGATTGAAGGGAATACAGCCCACTTAACTCCGAAGAGTGAAAGACCTGCATCGGCTTCCTTACCGAAACGGGAGGATGTCTCGACTGAGAGCTGTGCCTGGAGGTAGTACTTCTCCATGTAGTTGTAGTCTACATTTGCATAGTAGGAGAGTGAACGCCATTCCGTGTCGCTACCTTCTGCACTTGGATACTTGAGGGAAGTGGTCATGTTAGGAGTCTTGTCGGAACCTGAACTGTAGCCTTCCTCTGCAGATGATGTGTATGTGTCGTTGAGGAAACGTACACCACCGAATGCATCAAGACGATGTGCTCCGAGAGGAATAGCCCAGTCGAAACGTGTGTCGCTGAATACTGCATTATGACGTGCGTAGAGAGCCTTGTTGGCATTCGAAACCATTCCACGTCCCTTGAGGATGAAGTCCGGCATACCAATCAATGGAGTGTAGTAGCGCTCGTCGAAGCTCTGGAGAGTATAAGCGAAATGCTCCTGAAGTGAGAAGTTGCGGTTGACCTGGAACTTAGGAGTGATGGCGATGTTGATCATCGTGTTGTCCGAGTGGTTCTTGTTGATTGCCTCTGCGTTCTCGAGGATTGCAGTAGGGTTGGCAACTGCACTTGTGGATCCGAGGACTTCCTTGAGGTATGTATCTGCATCAGAGATGAAGTCGGATACGAGACCTGCTGTGGAGAAGTCGTACGGGCTGAGGAACGGTGACTTCACGAGTGCGAGCATTCCGAGTGAGGAGATTGGCTCTGAATTGAAGTCAGGGATGACACCGTCGTCGCGGAGGTTACGGGTGATGTTGGTGTAGGAAGCATCGAAACGGGTAGTGAACTTCTTGCTCAATACGATGTCGGTGTTGAAGCGGAGGTTGAAGCGGTCCATGGAGTTCTTCTTGAGAGTTGCATTGGCATTCATGTAGCCTACTGAGAGGTTGTAGCTTGCAATGTCGTCTCCTCCGGAGATTGTGATGCCGTACTTCTGTGAGATTGCCTCGCGATAGACTTCGTCCTTCCAATTCGTATTATTATGATACATATTATAATAATAGTAGTTTGGATCGGTGTTGAGGAACTTGAACTCCGTGAGTTTTGTTCCCGTAGTTTGGAGAAGTCCTGATGCGTATGTGCGGTATTCCTCTGCGTCCATTACGTCAACGAGGTCCGGCTGGAGTTCAACGCCTGCTGCAGCATTGACCTCGATGCGGGTTGCCATGCTCTTGACACGCTTGGTGGTGATGCGGATGACTCCGTTTGCAGCCTTTGCGCCATAGATGGCAGTTCCGTTCTTGAGTACTTCAACTTTCTCGATGTCGTCCATGTTGATGGCAGAAAGGAGGTTGTTGAAGTATCCGGAGTGAACCTGCTCCTGGTCGTACATCATGTCGTAGATCACTCCGTCGAGGATGATGAGCGGCATGGAGTTTGAATAGAGCGAGTTGTAGCCGTTGATGAACATTGCATCGCCGACTCCTGGTATTGCAGAGCGCTGGATGGTGCGGACGTCTGCACCGAGGCGGTTCTGGATTTCCTGGTCGGCAGTGATGGATGCAGTGTTGGCGAAGCCTGTAGATGAGACCACCTTGCTTCCGGTAGTCTTTGCAATGTACTGGTCGAGGTATGCATCTGTGTAGAGGCCTACGTTGACATTCTCTGAACGGCCATTGATTGCAACATTTGAAAGACCATAGCCTTCAAGTGAAGCAGAGAGTGAGGTGACGAACTTTGGCACCTTGATGGTGTAGGTTCCGTCCTCGCCTGTCATGGCTGTGTAATATGTGTTGTTGTATGCCTGAAGCTTGACACCGGCAAGAGGTTCTCCCGTAACGGCATCAATAACTGTACCAGACACATCAACTGTCGGATACTGTTTGCGAAGCTTGACTCTTTCAGGTTTCTTTGGAGCCTCGGCTTCATCAGTCACGTCCTGTGCATATACGCTAAATGCACAAGCCAAAGCAAAAGTCAGAATAATAAATTTTTTCATAAGGCAAATGATTTAGCGTTTACGAAACTTAACTGCTGTCTCTTCTTCAGGAGTATCTACATGAGGCTTGAAGATGATCTTGCAGAGGTACATTTCACGAGAATAAACTGAAGTATTCTTTGAAGTCACATTCGACTGGAGCTGTACGAGTATGCCTTCAGCATTTGTGTTGTAGTATGCATTTTTGCACTCGTAAGTTCCGAGGAAGAGAGTGTCAACATGGTTCTCTACTCTTGTAGTGTAGAAGTTCTTGCCATCCTCAGGATTCTTGATTGCAGTTCCCGATGTTGGATAAGAGCCGATGTTGGCACCTGAATTGGCACGCTCGTAAGTATATACACGGAAGTAGTAAGGACGCAGCGGGTCGTTCTGGAGAATGGTTGAGGCATTCTTGTCGCCCCTTGCTTCTGCCTCTTCATATCTGGCATGAAGCGCGTCGGAATATTCCTTTGCCTCTTCATAGGTCATGAAGTCGCGAACCCATATCGGACAGTATGCCAGATACATGTCGTAGGTTGTAGACAAGGTGTTGCGAATCTTGAAGGCAATGTATGGGTTAACGGCAGAAGTAGTCGGTCTGACGTCAAGATAGTTTGCCTGGATTTCCTCTACATACGGATTTCCTTCCTCGTCAATCTTCCTGAGATTGCGGTTGAGGGAGTATGAAGGGAAACTTGTGTCAACATTCTTAGTATAGAGCGGAGTACCGCCGGCATTGGTTGTCTGGTCGATATTCTGGGAACGTCCGCAAAGTACGTCAATCTTCTTGTAGAACTGGTCATAGATTGAGAGTGGATATTCGTCAACCAAGTAAGCCTTACCATTACTGCAACGCTCCTCTGTTCCGTAAGTAAAGATACCGCCTGCATCGTATGGATGATAGTAGACATGGCTTTCCCAGTTGGAACGGCGATAGGAAGTGGAGATGGTAGAGTCGTTCTTCCAAACCTTGTTTGTGTTGGCATTGTGGTAGATGTCTACCATTGCGAACATATTTGCATAGTAGTTCTGGAGTGAGTCGCACATCTTAGGGTCGACGATATTCTCTGATGGATTGTAGACAAGATATTTCTTTGCCTCGTTGTAACGCTCCTGATAAGCCTTGATTGAAGGCAGGATGACATTGTAGGACGAGTCTTCCGTGTAGAGAAGTGCATCGAGTCCCTTCAGGATTGTGTTGTTGCGGATTACGACTGAGTCAACATAAATCTTGTTGCCTTTCTCGTCGACTCCACGCTCAACACTCCGGTTGATGTCGAGTGAGTCGGAATTGTACTTCTTGAGGAAGGTGTCGAGTGCGAAGAGTGAATCTGCCGTCAGGTCAGGATTTTCTGCGAGAAGACGTGCCCTCTCTTCCCTATAGACATTCTCAATCTCTTCATAGAGGTTGCAGAGATATGGTTCGCTCGCATCAATCATGTGGATGATTCCGTTCCTGCACTTGATGTTCTGCTTGTACATATTGGCTGCACCGAACTTTCCATCGTTTGTCATGTAGTTCAGTTTGGTATTGAGAAGGATGATTTCCTTTTCTTCCTCAAGAGAGTTGTAGGATACATTGTATCTTGTCATGTGGTTCTTGATGAATTCCTTGATTACTCTCCAACTATCGCCATTATTAATCTGGTCGAGATAGTACTGCTTGTCGAAGGTACCGTTCTTAGGAACCCATAATGTGTACATCTGACTTGATGCGAGTTCTACATCGAAGCCGGCTTTCTTTACGATTTCTGCAAAATCGCTCGTTTCACTCTGGGAGCCGAGGTAGTCCATCATAGTACCATCGTAAGTAAGGCCAGAGTTGCTGGGGTCATAGTGGTCATCCCATTCGTCCTTGCAACTTGTTACTCCAAGGAATAACAAAGCTGCAGAGAACAATGAGATATTGGCTATGAACAATGATTTTATTTTATTTTTCATATTCATACTTATTAATGTTATAAACTACCATCTGTCTTCTGCGTAGTACTCATTATTGTAAACACTGCTCGGACAGAGTTCCAATGCATCGAAGTTCATTGTATTGGTAACTGATTCGAGTTTCTGCTGGCAACGGAGCCAGTAGTCGCTCTTTCCATCAGAATGGAATCGTGTGATGATCTTGCGGAGGGTGTTGTTCTGCTGACGGAAGGCTGTGCCCATTCCACCACCGGTTTCACCGCTTGCTCCAGAGCCGTAACAGCCCATACCCTTCATCCATCCACGGTTGCGGAATGCCTTGTCGAAGGCTGCGATGGCATCTTCGTCACCGAGTGATGAGTCAGACTTCCATCCTACGCGGGCATTTTCTCCACCTGGACGCATGTCGAGAGGAATCCCACATGGCTGGAGATCACCGACAATCTTTCCGTTGACTTCCTTACCTGGACCGAAGTAGAACTGGATGATACCACGGTTGTTGAATCCGTAGCAAGAGAAGATACGTACTTCCCAGTCGCCTTCCGGTACTGGAGGCATCTTGACAGCAATGTCAAACTGACCGATAATCGTCAGCTCATCGCCTTCGAATGACCAGAAACTGAGAACACGGTTACGTACGTGTAAGTGAGTGATGTTGTCAGAATATACGAAGTTCTTGGCAAATCCACCCTTGAAACCGAGACAGTGGTTGCAGTTGCTTGCTGCCTTTGCACCCTGTCCGCCACGGCCATACTTACCGTTCTCAATAGTAGATGTGGTGTAGTGGCCACGTGCACCGCTCGTCATGAAGTCCGGAGAAAGAGTAGAACCATCCATACGCATACGTTCACCACTAATGATGTCATTCTGAGTCTGCTCATCGTAGGCGATCACATCATCGATGTAGTAGTAAACTCCATTGAGTGACATATTGTCAGGCATCTGGTCAGGAGTTGCGACTTTGGCACCGCGAATCTTCACGCCCTTCTCGTCCGGACGGTTCATCACACCACGGCGGTTGATGTAGAGTCCTGATTCTGCACCGAGAGGGAAGGAGAACTTCATCACTGAATGTTCCATACAAGCCTCATACCAGTCGGCAATATCAATCTTACGGCGGTTGAACAGACCTGCAAGTGTACTGTTAGGTCCGTCAACGCATGTGAACTGATAATATGTAGCCTGGAACGGGAGGAAGTGATAGCGGACGTAACGATTCAGATAGTTACAAGGATCCGTCTCGTCTGTCACGTTCTCATCTTCCGGATACATTGGCTGATAGCGTTCCTTGGCCAGCTGCCTGATGCCGTCAAGCGTAGTGATACCATACTTCTCTTCATATACCGAGTTTGGCTCGATAAATGCGCTGAACTTGTTGTAACGATGCTTCATGTATGCAACGTTGTCGTACTCAACGGCTGTTGCAAGACAAAGCTTATCATTTGTCCAGTCGACAGAGTCCTTCTCGAATGACGGACTCTTTGCCCTCTCGTACTCCTGATCCATGTAATTCTCGCGAAGGACATTGCAGTAGCCTGTTGCCTCCATTGCCTGATAGAACAGGGAGACTGCAGAGTCCCTTTGAATTAAGTCAGGGAGCATGTCGTTCTGAGTACTTATGACACTACTGAGGACGTGTACAACTCCGTTCTTCACAGAGTCGTCGACATGAGAGAGAAGTGCATTCTTGTTGATTCTCAATGCCAGTCGGACCTGTCCGGGAACTGAGACAGTATCAGAGTCGCAAGTAATGGTGAGGTATCTCTCGAGCATATTAGGCAGAGGATAAGTACCATTATTGTAGTCAGTAGTAAAGTATTCCTGCTCAATGATGTGATTAAGAGCAAGTGTGTCGCAGTCTTCCTTACTTAACTCCGCTACCGAACTGACTCCCTTCGACTGAAGGAACGCATCGATGGCTTCGTTAGTAGGAGCAAACACAGTGTAGGACCCGTATGTTCCGAGCAGGTCCATCAGACGGTAAGTACCCTTCTCGCCTGTTGCCCTGTCGAGAATCTCAATGAATTTGCTGAATGTGCCGCTATGGTTGGTGAGGAAATCCGACGCGTATTCCTTTGTCGAGGTGTAGTAGTTCTCCGCACCCGGATCATCGGAACAGCTTATCGCCAGATTTGCCGTCGCCGCTATCGCGAACATTATTAATAAATAATATAGTTTTTTCATAATTGGTTAGTTAGTTGTTAGATTTTCTGGTATTCATCTTCCTCTGAATATGCCGGATTCTGGTGGAGATAAGGATTTATCTTCATCTGATCCTTGAGGTATGGCATGTACATGAACTCCATCATGGACATCTTGATGAGGACAGCTCTTGAGGCCTCACCGTACTTGGCACTCACTGCCTGAGCAAAGTGGGAAGTATTGCCTTCACGACGGGCACGGCGAACGAGGTCGAAATAGCGCTTGCCCTCGAACATGAGTTCGCGGCGACGTTCTACCTCCACGAGTGTGATGAAATCGTCATAGGTAGTGAAGTTGCTTCTCGTAAGAGCTGCTGTTGTCAGGTTCTGTGCTGACGGGTTGGAACGCATGTAGACTGCAGAAATCAGATTGAATGCATCATCATAGAGAAGTGAATCCGCACCAATGAGGTCGTAGCCGTTACGACGGTATTCCGTATAGTTCTTAGGAGTTGCGTCCTTGTTTGTAAGTCCTGCCAGACAAATTTCGGCCTCGGCACGCATGAGCATGACGTCGGTCATACGGTACATAATCCAGCTCTGGACAGTCTCGTCATAAGATCTGACGCTGACATTGGAAGGAGTCCTCCACTGGCTTGCACCCACCTGACCGCTGGTTCCACCTGAACCGAGTGATGAGTTTCCGTTGGTAGTGTACTTGATGATGTTGTACTTTCCACTTTCAGAATACTGGAAGTTCACGATACTTCTGTAGTCAGTCATCACAGTGAACGGGATTGATGGTTTGTCCTGAGCGTAAGTCTTGCTTGAAGAAGTCAAGGCATCAGGCATCATGTATTCACTTGCACTGACATAAGGAGTGATGTTTCCGCCACCATTCGATGTACCTCCGTACATGTTGGCAACATCCGTGTTCTTCACTTCGTTGGTTCCTGACGTGTAAGTCAGTTCGAAGATGCTCTCGAAGGAGTTGCAAGTACCGAAGATAGCATTGTAGGCTCTTGGACCACCGTCGTTTGTTCCAGGGTTGGTTTCCTCTGCAAGGAGTGGATAGCCATAGTGCTGGTAGACATACTTGTCGAAGTCCTGCTTCTTCCAGTGTCCCTGTCCGTTGTTCTCGTCATAATCGTTGATCTTGAACTTCAGAACCTGGTCGCAGCACTGGATTGCCTTTGCGTAGTATTCACTCTGCCTTGCAAAATTGATGTCGGATGCTCTCCAAAGATAGAGGTCGGCAAGAAGTGCGTACATTGCAGGACGGGTGATACGGCCTGTATTCTTGATGTACACGTCTGCGTACCTGATTGGTGCATCGTCCTTGCAAGCCTCAATGTCAGCAATCAGAACATCGATGATAGAGTCGCCAGGGGATGCTGGCAACAGGTAGTTCTGATTGTCGTCGATTGAAGGCTGGTCAGAGAATGGTACATTATTGAAAGTCTTGACGAGAAGGAAGTAACTCATTGCACGGAGTGCCTTCACCTCAGCCTTTGTGATGGCAAGGTCTGAAGGAGTGTAGTTAGGGTCCTTCTCTGCAACCTGAGGTGCATAGTAGAGTACCGTGTTGCAGTAATTAATCTGCTTGTAGATTGCAGACCAGTCACATGTCTCGTTTGTCGGCTTGAGCTGTCCCTTGAGCAACTGCTGAAGACCGGAACAACTTGTAACACCCTCGCCGGCTGTGATATTGTCGGAACGGCACTCTCCCCAGATGATTGCCTTCTGAAGATAACTGTTCTGCTGCATACCAAGATAGCAGGAAGCAACTACGTTCTCCACTTCCGCCTTGTTCTTCCAGAAGTTTTCCAGAACGACTTCGTTCAATGGAAGCAACTCAAGGTCACAACTTGTGAATGTACCGAGAGAAATGATTGCTGATAAAATCAGAGATATATTAAATTTCTTTTTCATATTCTTGTCCTCCATTTTTTAGAATCCTACCATTAAACTGAATGTGAAAGACTTGTTTGGCGGAGTCTTAGCACCGTCCTGTGCTGGGCTGTATGTACCAGCATTGACTTCTGGGCTATATCCGGAATACTTAGTGATAGTGAACAGTCGGTTGAGTGTAAGGTCGAAACGCAAGCTTGAGAGACCGAGCTTCTTGGCTGTCTGAGGCTTGAAGTTGTAAGACATCTGCAGATAGTTCAGACGGAGGAAAGAAGCGTCTTCTACGAAGCGGTCGCTACCGAGGTAGTTGTAAACATTGAAGTTTGCACCGCTGGCACTTGTATTGGCAGCACGAGGCATTTCCGTAATGTCACCTTCATTATGCCAACGCCAGTTGATGGAACGGGACTGGTTGTTGTTGTTGTCCATCTGCTCCATATTCATACGGGCGGTGTTGATAATCTTGTTGCCGAAACGGTAGTTGAACTGTGCGTTGAGAGACCACTGTCCGTAGTAGAATCTGAAACCGAAACCACCGGTGAGCTTAGGAAGTGAGCTGCCGAGGTAAACGATATCGAGTTCGTTGATCTGACCGTCGTGGTTGATATCCTCGTACTTGGCATCACCGCCTACGAACTTGTAGCGAGTGTTGTCGTAGTCGAAGTACATTTCCTTAGGGTTGCCTGCTGAGTTGAGGATGACATCACCCTGTTCGTTACGTGCAACCGGTGCGTCAGGACCACTTACGCCCTTGATTTCCTCTGGAGAGTACTCTGAATACTGGTATGTTCCCAGATAGCGGAAACCGTAGATAGAGCCGAGTGGGTTGTGCAGCTGGATACGGCAGAGATACTGTCCGTTGCTGTAGTTGAACTCGTCGTTGTACTGGTCGCGAACCGGTTCCTCCATTTCGAGGATTTCATTGCGGTTGTTTGCAAATGTTATGTTCATGTCCATTGAGAACTTACCGGCCTTGATGAAGCGGTTACCATTGATGTTGAATTCCCAACCGTTGTTTCTCATCTTACCTGTGTTCTTGGTAGAGAAAGAGGTGTAACCAGATGAAGAAGGAATTGCATAACCATTAACCAGGAGGTCAGTTGTTGTGGCAGTATAGATTGAGAGGTCGGCACTCAGCATGTTGTCGAAGAGTCCTAAGTCGAAACCTAAGTTCCAAGTCTCATTTCTTTCCCACTTGAGGTTTGTGAGTCGGATATTTGAAGGAGTGATTGCGATAGATCCCATGTACTTGTCACCACTACCATATTTACTGAAGTAGAGGCCACTGCCTGGTGAACGTCCTGTAATACCCCATCCT
>JAZQPD010000025.1:0-2683 GCA_045628285.1 Bacteroidaceae bacterium | reverse complement strand
AAGCGCAAGAGTGCCGAAACTTTCTACAAGCTCCAGAAAGGAATGGGCGTTGACATGGTTTACAACCATGCGGATTTCAGATTCCTCAGCCGCAGGGTACTCCAGGCGCTTGCAAACTATCCTGAACGCAATCTTTACCTGCGAGGAATGATTCCTCTCATAGGATTCAACTCAACCACAGTTGAAGACGTGATATCTGAAAGACAGGCCGGAGTCTCGAAATACACGCTCAACAAGATGCTCAACCTGGCGATGGACGGTATAACCTCATTCAGCACCAAACCGCTGACCCTGATGGTAAGCGCCGGCTTGATCTTCATTCTTGTAAGCCTTGCCATAGCCTGCTACGTAGTCTATTCGCTGATAGTCCATACCGCCGTACCGGGATGGGCATCCCTTATGCTCAGCGTATGGTTCGTAGGAGGAGTGATACTGCTTGCACTGGGCATAGTTGGCATTTACATTGGCAAAATCTACGCTGAAGCCAAACGCCGCCCGCTCTACAACGTAAAGGACCTCCTCGACTGATTTAATGAACCGTATAAGCTGAATTAACATAACTAATCTGCATAGCTTTCCATTCTTCAGGAATATTCAGAACGAAACCGAGATTCATATCTGCTCAATATTAGTTTGTGTTAATCCGCTCATAGAAATGACATCCTTCGGGAAACTCAGAAGTACGGGAGTTCCCTCATCCACAACGGCAATGATACCGTCTGTGATTTCTGAATAGTCAATCATTTCCTAAAAATAACTTTCAACAGCAAAGATGTACTGATCTATGAAGATTTTCTTGAATGCGGAAATATTGTTCTGCTCATAGAATATCAGCATTGCCTTTTTGTAGTCAATTGAGTCGACGCTCCTGAACGACATCGGGCAGCAACCTCCAGCAATAAGAAGAGCATTGCCGGTGATTCGTGCCGTACGCTTGTTTCCATCCGAGAACGGCTGGATATAAGACAGCAACAGGATTGCCAGCAGAGCTTTCTCGAAATGGTTCTTCTTGCCGTTTATCAGGTCACATGTCGCCTTCAGTGCATCTTCAATCTGATACTGGTTATCCAGCGGAGAGTAATTGGTTCCGGTGATTCCGACCCTGCGTCGGCGAAGACCCTTGTCGACATCCAGATCTTTTGTAAGGATGGAATGGATATCCTCGATCCGGTGAATGGTGAGGCAGTCCATGTAGTCCGGATTGTCAAGTACGAACTTCAAAGCATCCTTATGGTTAAGAAGCATTATCGCCTCCTCCTGTGTCTTCCCGGACGCAGTTATCTTCTTATTGAGAAGACGTTCTGTTTCCAGCAGGGTGTAGGTATTGCCTTCTATTTGGGATGATTTCCAACTAAGGTCAACACCCAGGCGCTCCATCTCCTTTCTGTACTCATTATCGGTCAGCTCTGATATGTACTTGCGAAACTTCTGCTGAGCGGCATCCAGTGTATGCATCTCCTTCTTGGTAAAGATCTCCACCTTGGGAAGAAAGTCGGAAATAAGCTCAAAGTTGTATGCTTTGTGGATTTCACGTTCATCGACTTCCTTCTGGAAATACGTATCTATATCGAAAGGCATCAGGAGCAATGCCCTTTCAGTCAGCTTGAACTTCGTGGCACGACCTGCTCCAACTACAACAACATCTCCTGCCGCAACAGCGTCAGCCATTCTTCTTTTGACACTGGCGGGACTGGCATCGGTCCCGATGCCTTCCATAATCTCCGACCGCGATGACTCAGGATGGTACTGGAGGTATCTAAGGATGTTTAAATACAGACTATCCATAATATCAATATGTTGTTTCGGCTCAAATATAGTAATTTTTCGGCTCAAATTGTAGCAATATGAGCCAATTCCTAAAACAATTTGAGCCGTAACGGTGTCAAGGGCAGAGTTCAAACTGACCTTCCCTGAGATTTCAGGTTAATACAAAGTGTAGCGCATAGCACTGCCTGAAAAAAGTAAATCGCCCCGCCCGCGTTATCAGGAATAGAAATAGATAAAGCAATAGCAGCAGTTTTGCGGCATTGGCTCCAGACCACGCTTACGCATTAATCATCTTGTACTGCGCATAAGTGACGCAGGCAGTGCCTGCAAAAGAAAATTCGCCCAGGAAAGGCGAATTTTCTTTTGCAGACAGTGTCCTGCGTATCCATCGCAGTGCAAACTACAGCCACTTCACAAGCGGCAGATCCTGCCTGTGCGGCAGCAACGGATTCTTAGGATAAATACGGGTTCCGACCTGATACATACCTGTCCTCTCAGGGAGCAGTGAAGTCCTGTAAGTGGCAACGCAACCCTCAACACTCTCCAAAGTGAACTCGGAAACCTCCTGGATATGGCTCACACCATTACCATCTACAGTGGTGAAGAGCATCTCAATACCTATATGTTCAGGTTTGATACGCCCAAGGTCAACTACAACCTCGCTCATCACCTTGTCCTGAGGAGACAAAGTATATGATGCATCCGGTCTCCTGTATGAAAGTACGCGGATGTTGTACCATTCGTTTCTCATCATATGTTTCCAGTCAGCAATCTCCTTCACCAGCTTGCAGTCATCGGCTTCAAGCCTGCGGTAACGCTCCGCCTGAGGAATGTAATACTGGTTGCAGTAATCAGTAAGCATTCTGTTTGTGGTGAAATTGCTTGCAACCTGCGCAATTGTATTCTTTATGTAGCT
>JAZQPD010000024.1:0-16514 GCA_045628285.1 Bacteroidaceae bacterium | reverse complement strand
TGACGCTACAGCAAATGCGGTGACAGTCTTTTTATACACACATCCGACAGTATCGACCGAAAGCCAGAAAGGACTGAGGAAGACACATTTCCAGAGTTACACCGAGCGTGAGACATTCCAGATGAATGACTATAGTGTACTTCCACCAATGGAAGATTTCAGAAGGACCATCTACTGGAATCCAAACATCTGGACAGACAAAGACGGCAAGGCTACAGTTGAATTCTGGAACAACTCATCATGCTCTTCCCTGTATATCTCCGCCGAAGGAATCTCGAAGGACGGGAAAGTAATCGTGGGAGAATGACCATACGTCTATCTGAACCATTGATGATCAATGAACAAAGAGTATCGTCATATTGCACTGCTAACAACCTTTCTCAGAACGTATGTGCAGACTCCTTTGCCTGTGGCTGATTTATTTGTAACTCGCTGTGCGAGAAGAGAAAATGATTATCCCCGATGGATTCCCTTTGACTATGTTCAGGGCAGGCTTGCTCACCAACCAATGGTTATACACACTCCTTCCGCCCGCCATCAGCAGGCTTATCTGATGGTTGGTATGTGGGGTGAGGGGTGGCATGGGGGTTACTGGCGTATTTCGTTGATTAAGTTATTCAGGATGTAGATGTCGCCTCTGGTATAGAGCTCGGTTTCTGCATTGTGCAAATCTTTGCATACCTGAGAGCGGTAGAAGATGTCGAGAGCACGTGCTGTGTCAATATCGAGCATCTCTGCCAGTCGCGTTACAACTCGGCCTATCTTGTTCCACATGAGTAAATCGCTTAACATAATTGTGTATCCTTATATTTCAAGCAGTCGTCAATGAGACGCTGGCTTATTATACAAATCTGGTTGTTTGGACGATGCTTTGACAGCTCCTCAAGAGCATGTTCGGCATCCATATTTCCTGCAATGTAGGCTTCGACGGTGTCGATGACACGATCGTTGGCAATACCGCCTTCAATACAATCATAGTCTTTCCACAGAGGATTTCCCGTACGGCATGCAGCAATGAAATCAAGCCATTCGAGGTCATAGTCCTTGAACTGAAGGTAACGATAGTCGTGCTGAGCCTTTTCCTTGTCAAACTCGTAGAGGTTCACCACGACTGGCAGATGACGCTGGCGATGCATACGATCGGCCCACAACTTAGCCTGTTCAAGCATGTCTGTGGTATAGAAACCTTGCCCAAAATCCAAATCCGGGCGACCTGCTTTGGCAAGCGGCTGCTTGATTGTATGTGTTGATCCGTGATAGACTATCATAGCTGTTCGTTTTTTAATCTTTTCTCCCACAGTTCCATTGTCTTGATGATGTCGGCTGTGACATTCTTGCGACTTTCGCTATGCAACACCTCATAGCATGGAAGGATGTATTCTTCAATGAGATGGATGCGTGCCATTCGCTCATACATCACATCGGGAGCTACTCCACACTCACGGGCAGCACTCTCAACGCAAGAAGCGGCAAATATTGTTTCGCATTCCCTTCTGCTGGGTTTATATTTATATGTTGGTGTCATAATTTCTTAACATGTGAGATTTGAGGTGAGGTGTGGCATAGGTGGATATTGTATTTGCCTATACAATCGCCTCAATCAAAGTGCGATCATTCAATTCTACTGGTGGCAGCAAGCCTGACTGCTTGTTCTTGTTCTTGCTCTGGCAAGCGTCTCTACGAGCCGAGCGGAAGCAGAAGCTGACTATGTAGCTATTAAGAATTGGACTTGATATTTCAACGGGAGTTTTCATTCTCTTGACGAAATCATGTTCCAAAGCGGCTTTCATACCCTTTGCGTATGGCTCGTAACAGACATAATGCCCTTCTGTTACGAATTTAAGCAAATCCTTCAACTCGGAATCATTCTCTATGATCTGTTGCGTTTCAGCCCAAAAAGGTCCTTTTTCATCCAATAGCGCATTAACCGCCTTCTGTACGCCTTCCCTGTCCCATGAGTATTGCTGTGTGTCTATGATTTGGCAGATACGACTCACGAGGAACGGGTAGCCACCGGTATAGTCACGAATCCAACCTGCAACTTCTGCTGTATTCATGCCTTTACTGTTATCAGCTTCATATTCATCAAGCATTCCTTTGATGCCTTCTGCTGAAAGGCTCATATCCACATCAAATGGAACAGCAATGTTCCATGGGGCATAATACTTATGTTGAATCGTTAAATTGAGGCTCTTGATGTCATAGACACCTGCAAGGATGACAGATTGGAAGGTTGGCCGGCTTGGCCTGTAGAGGAACATATTTCTCAGCACTCCGAGAAATTTGACAAAGCCTTCGTTATTGCTGGCTTGATCAACTTCGTCGATAAGAATCACAATAGGTTTCTTGTTTGCTTTGCACAGCATCGGAATTGCATAAGCAAAATCCATGTCAGAAACTCTTGCTTTGTCCGCGTATTTCTCTAATATTTGCGTAGCCGCATCATCAATTATTGTAAGTCCGAGACGAACATTGAACAACAAAGATTGTAAAAAATGACTGTAAACTGATGCCAGGTTACCAAACGTCTCAGCAGACAAATCCTCAAAACTGATTTTGAAGACGCTATAATCGTTGTCCAGAAAACCTGTCAATGCCTCCAAAGTGGTGGTCTTGCCATACTGTCTGCCTCGGTTGATGCAGAAATAGTCACCCTTGGCAACCATCTTTCGGATAATTTCCAGTCGTTCGGTGATGTCCACCATATAGTGCTCGTTCGGGCGGCAAGTGCCCGCTGTATTGAATGTTTTCATACTAGCAGTGGCAAAAGTGCATAATTTTTGCTTTGCAACCGACGACAAATCGAGTGCAATGAAACGTGTTTCAATTGCCGAGATGCGAAGGAGGAAGCGGTCTTTAGGTCGCAAATTTATGAAAAAAATCTCAAAAATGAGCAAAAATAGCTTCGAAATCAGTGTTTTTTATAAAACTTTATAACTTGTGTTATATCAAACTGACATTTCGACCTGTATTTCTGCATTTTATTGCAATCAAATGTAATCCTTAGGAAAGAACAAATAGTGAAAACATTAAGGGCATTTTGGATTTTCATCCGCACATTCCGGCAAAAAAATGCGCACATTCTGGATTTTTGCCTTTGCCAGAATGTGCGCATTTTGCGTAATATGTTGTTAATAAGTACGTTCAGCGGACTTTTTGTAAATCCTTATTTTCTTTATACCACTATTTTGTTTTGCAGTAGCCATTTCCATGCGGGAATAATCTCGATTGTTCCAAAATCATCTTCAACAGTTCCTGATTCATCATTTGTCAGTACGATACGACGTTTGCATGGGAGCACGTTGGGAAGTTTTTTCAATGCCTTAACCTCTCGTTCGAATGTCTCTGCCGATTGTGAGATGCTGTATGAAACCTGTATGGCAAGTTCTTCTTCTGGCACGTAGAAATCCACTTCTACCTTGTCGTTGTAAAAGAAAACCCGCTCGTTGTCGGCATCGTGTCCGTATCTTCTGAACAAGGCAAGGGCAACAGCATTCTCGAGCAGTATCGTTTCACCTCCTAACAAGAAGAGATTCAAGACTCCATTGTCTATAAAGTAGTACTTGCACGATGTTTCCTTCTCAGCAAAGGATGCCGATACATTCCGCAGACGCATGAGCAGCCAAGCAGATTCGCTGAACTCGATATACTTTGATACGGTAGGCATGGTTATCTTTCCGCTCACCGATGAGAGTATATGCGACAAACGATTGTATGACACTGGCTGGCAGACACTCTCTGCCAGTTTCTTCAGCAGCAGGCGCAGCAGATTGCTGTTCGCCAATTTATTACGATTGGCAATATCGCTAAGATAAATCTTTTGGAACGTACTGCTCAGGTAATCACGCTTTACACTTAGACTGACCGACTCAGGAAGTCCTCCCCACAACAGATATTCGTTCCACATACGAACCACAGCGGCACGTGACTCTGTACCCAAGAGAGACAATTCATCATATGGCACTCCCTTAGCCTGCAGATACTCCTGAAAGCTGAAGGGATAAACCTCCGTAGAGAGATAGCGACCGCCCAGGGTTGACATCACTTCCGTAGAAAGCATCTTGGCATTACTGCCGGTAATCCATACGGAATACTTGTCGTCTGCCATGCGGCGTGCAAATTTTTCCCAGCCTTCCACGTTCTGTGCCTCATCCAGAAACAGCATCGGTCGCTTGTTGTACATCTCAGCCTGTGCCTCAAGGATAAGGTTGAAATCTTCCAATTCAAACTGAGCCAGACGGTCATCCTCAAAATTCAGATACAGCATTTCGTCCCACCCATGCCCCTCGGCCAGCATCTGCTGTATCTTTTGATATAGCATAAAGGATTTTCCCGCACGACGAACACCAACAAACACACGACAGGGGAAGCCATCGTCAGGTAACATACGGGGCATTACCTGATAACCCTCCACGTCCTTGTGGTTTGAAATGAGAACTTGTTTTATAACTTCTTTATTAATCATCTTGGCGCGTTTTTCAAAATGCAAATTTGAATTTTATGTGCAAAGTTATAAATGTTATTTTGAATTTACAAGTATTTTGCAGATTTTTCTTGTACGGACAACAAAAAATTAAGCCACGCAGTTGGTGTGCAATCGAATTGCTGCTTGAAGAGGCGGTTCATGTGACTGCTGCCAGCGAAACCACTCTCTTCTGCCACCTGCGTCATCTTCATCTGTGTGGTGAGCATCAGCTGTTGGGCATACGCCAGACGGCGGTTGTTCAGGTACTCGGGGAAATGGACACCATAGTGGTGCGTCATCATCTGCGAAAGTTGTTTGCGGTCGCCCTGTGGACGCAGCATTTGCCTGCGTATTTTGGTATGCAATGCCCAAACTATGGAGGCGACTGACAGAACGAGGAATAGTATGAGTGGCAACATGTGTATCTTAATTTAAAGTATAAATTATTCTAATTTCATGCAAATGTACTAATAAATCCGCAATTATCGGCAAGAAAATCTTTGATTTTAATGAAACGGTGGTGGATTTAACATTCCATTTTACGGATGAACCTAAAAAAAACTCTGTTTGGTGCAAATATGTGTAAATAAATTTCTCTGTTTGGTGCAAAAGTTGTAACTTTGCACTCGCGTGGTTGTTGGTGGGTGATGTTTGGTGGACAATCGGGATGTAGCGCAGTTGGTAGCGCACTACGTTCGGGACGTAGGGGTCGGGGGTTCGAGTCGCCTCATCCCGACTGGTTGGAGAAAGGGCTTTCGGGAATCCGAGAGCCTTTTCTTGATGGATAACGATTGGTACACGGGGTGAGCGGGAAAGGACAATATTGCATATTGTGGTGGAAATTTTGTGTTAGTCGGAATAATTTGCTAAATTTGCAATAAATTAGTTGAAAAGTCGTTTTTTAGATATGGAACATCCGGAGAATAGTGAAGAATATCAGGGCTTGCAGGTGAATGCCGGTGTGAGTGAGCAGTTGATGGTCAACCCCCATTTGGGGAACTTCAGGAAGAAGCGTACGAAGTTGTTTTCCGCCGACGAGTATGTGAAGGGCATCCTTGAGGGGAATGTGTCGATGCTGGGGCAGGCCGTGACATTGGTTGAGAGTACTCTCCCTGAACATCAGAAAATTGCTCAGGAGGTTATCGAGAAGTGCCTGCCTTATTCGGGCAAGTCGGTGAGGATTGGTATCAGTGGTGTCCCGGGTGCTGGAAAGAGTACGAGTATCGACTCCTTGGGCATTCACATCCTGGAGCGGTATGGCGGAAAATTGGCTGTACTTGCCATTGACCCGAGTTCCGAGAAGACCAAGGGCAGTATTCTCGGCGACAAGACGAGGATGGAACGCCTGTCGGTTCATCCCAAGTCGTTCATTCGTCCTTCTCCGACTGCCGGTTCGCTTGGCGGTGTGGCAAGGAAGACGAGGGAGACAATCATCCTCTGTGAGGCTGCCGGATATGACAGGATTATCGTGGAGACGGTGGGAGTGGGACAGAGCGAGACGGCTTGCCATTCGATGGTGGATTTCTTTCTCCTTATACAGTTGGCTGGTACGGGTGACGAACTGCAGGGTATCAAGCGCGGGATAATGGAAATTGCCGACGGCATAGCCATCAACAAGGCTGACGGCAATAATGTGGACAAGTGCGAACTGGCTGCAGGTCATTTTCGCAATGCACTGCATCTCTTCCCGAAACCGGAGAGTGGTGTCTATCCTAAGGTGGTGTGCTATTCGGGTTTTTTCGATATGAATGTCGACAAGGTGGTCGATATGGTGGAGGACTATGTGAGGGTTGTGAAGGAATCGGGTTATTTCGAGAAGAGAAGGAACGAACAGTCGAAGTACTGGATGTATGAGAGTATAAACGAGACTCTGAGAAACAGTTTCTATTTCAATCCTGTTGTAAAGGACATGCTTCCTGCAATGGAACGGATGGTGCTGGACGGCGAGGTGACTTCGTTTGTCGCTGCAAAAAGACTTTACCTGGCTTCGCTCGGAGTGAAAAGTGAATAGTGAAAAGTGAATAGTGAAATGAATGGTATGTTGCTAAGGGTGGTGGTGTGCATGATGGTGTGTGCATTGGGCTGTTGCCGGATGTCTGCTCAGGAATATTCCACTGGATATGAATTCCTGCAGGTTCCTACGTCGGCACATTCTGCGGCACTGGGTGGCAATGCGGTGTCTGTAGCGGAGGACGATGCTACACTGCTTTTCGTGAATCCCGGCGTGCTGAGTTATGTGTCGGACAATACGTTGAACTTCAGTTACACCTCCTATATCTCAAGTACAAGCAAACTGGGTGCGTCGTTTGTGAAGCAGGTGGGTGAGCGTAGTACTCTGGGCTTTGGCGCACAGGTTCTCAGTTATGGGACCATGATTGAGACGACTGCCCAGATGGAGACTTTGGGTGAGTTTTCTGCCAGCGACATCAATGTGCAGGGTGGTTACACTTACCTCCTTGGTGAGAGATGGAGCGGCGGTGTGCAGGCAAAGATGCTGTTTAGCAACTATGGTGAGTTCAACAGTATTGCCATCGGTGTGGACCTCGGACTTCATTACTATGATTCCGGCAGGGGATGGTCGGTAGGTCTGACGGGACAGAATCTTGGAGGACAGGTGAAAGCCTTGCAGGACACGCGTGAGGCTCTGCCTTTCAACCTGGCTCTCGGAGTGAGCAAGGAGATGACGAACGCTCCGCTGAGGTTTACTTTCACGCTTACTGACATTACGCACTGGCAGAATACATTCCTACATAATTTCTCCTTAGGATGTGATATATTCCCATCGAAGCAGACTTGGCTCGCCATCAGCTATAACCCCCTTCGGGCGAGGGAAATGCGCACTGGGGCTGACGACAAGAGCCATAGTGCAGGACTGGCAATCGGTGGGGGAATCAATGTGAAGAAAATAAAAATCGGTGTTGCCTGGGGAAAGTACCATGTGGCTGCTTCATCCCTTACGGCAAACCTGTCATATTCGTTTTAGATGAAAAAAATCGTGGTTGCAATAGACGGCCATTCTTCCTGCGGGAAGAGTACGATGGCCAAGTGGCTTGCCAGGGAGGTGGGCTACATTTATGTGGATACGGGTGCGATGTACAGGATTGTTACGCTGTACGCCCTGAATCATGGGTTCATCACCCTGAATCCGGATGAGGCAGACAAATGTGACATTGACGAGGTTGGACTGAAGGAGGCGATGAGGGATGTGAACATCAGTTTCCGGCTGGATCCGGATACAAATCTGCCGCTCGCTTGCCTGAACGGTGAGGTAGTGGAGAAGGAAATCAGGGGTATGGTCGTGTCGAACTATGTAAGTCCGATTGCTGCATTGCCATTTGTGCGGGAAAAACTGACTGCCGAGCAGCAGGCAATGGGGAAGGAGAAGGGAATCGTGATGGACGGACGCGACATCGGCACAGCCGTGTTTCCGGATGCGGAACTGAAGGTGTTCGTGACGGCAAGTGCGGAGGTAAGGGCGCGGCGGCGTTACGATGAACTGAAGGAAAAGGGCCAGGCAGACGGACTCACCCTTGAAACTGTCCTCAGGAATGTTGAGGAACGTGACTATATCGATTCCCACCGAGAGATGAATCCTCTCCGCCAGGCAGAGGACGCAGTGGTGCTGGACAATTCCAGCATGACGAAGGACGAACAGAACGAGTTCCTCCTGAAGGCGTTTACCGGCAAAGTGGGAAATTGAGGAAGGGAAGCGGACGGATAACGGCAGATGGCCTGAAGTATGACAATAGAGATTGATTCGCAGTCGGGGTTTTGCCATGGTGTAACCACGGCAATCAAGAAGGCAGAGGAAGAACTTTCTTCTGCCGACACGCTGTATTGCCTTGGAGATATCGTACACAACGGGAGTGAATGCGAACGTCTCAGACAACTCGGGCTTATGAGTGTGGATCACGAGGCTCTGCATCAGTTGCGCGATACGAAACTACTGCTCAGGGCACATGGTGAACCGCCTGAGACATACAGGGAGGCAGAAAGGAATAACATAAGGATCATCGACGCAACTTGTCCGGTGGTGCTTAACCTGCAGAGACGGATCAAGGCTGCATACGAACAGTCGGATGCCCAGATTGTCATCTACGGAAAACTCGGTCATGCGGAGGTAATCGGTCTCGTGGGGCAGACGGAAGGTCATGCAATAGTAATCGAGGGTATGGATGATGCACGCAAACTGGACTTCTCGAGAGACATTCTCCTGTACAGCCAGACAACGAAATCGTTGGACGGATTCCGCGAAATCGTGGATTACATCCATCAGAACATAAAACCAGGCGTGACATTCAATTACTTTGATACTATATGCAGGCAGGTATCGAACCGGATTGCCAATATCCGCCAGTTTGCAGAGAGGCATGATGTGGTTCTGTTTGTGAGTGGGACAAAGAGTTCGAACGGCAGGGAACTGTTCAACGAGTGCAAGGCTGTGAACCCGAACAGTCACATGATTTCCTCTGCGGACGAGATTGACTTTTCGAGGATTTCCAATGCGGACTCAGTGGGTATCTGTGGGGCTACTTCCACACCGAAATGGCTGATGGAGCAGTGCCGTGATGCGATTGTCAAACATATTCAATGTCAATAGGGGGAGGTGATGGTATGATTGTGTGTATAGCAGAGAAACCAAGTGTTGCACGTGACATTGCCAATGTTCTCGGTGCAAAGAATACCAGGGAGGGATTCATCGAAGGCAACGGCTATCAGGTGACGTGGACTTTCGGACACCTGTGTGAACTGAAGGGTCCTCATGAATATACCGAGCGATGGAAACACTGGGACATCTGGGACCTTCCGATGATCCCTCCGAAATTCGGAATAAGACTGAAGGACGATGCCGGCATCAGAAAGCAGTTTGCCGTCATAGAGAAACTGATGCAGGCTGCCGACGAAATCATCAACTGTGGTGATGCCGGTCAGGAGGGTGAACTGATCCAGAGGTGGGTGATGCAGAAGGCAAGGGCAACATGTCCGGTGAAACGCCTGTGGATAAGCAGTCTGACGGAGGAAGCCATCAGAGAGGGTTTCAACAACCTGAAGGACCAGAGTGAATACCAGTCATTGTATGAGGCTGGACTCAGCCGTGCCATAGGCGACTGGACTTTGGGGATGAATGCCACCAGACTCTATACGATAAAGTACGGACAGAACCGTCAGGTGTTGTCGGTAGGTAGGGTGCAGACTCCGACATTGGCACTCATCGTACGGCGTCAGGAGGAAATAGAGAACTTTGTGCCGGAGCAGTACTGGATTCTCTCAACAATATTCAGAGATACTACATTCCAGGCGACGAAGGGCAGGTTCTCGTCGCAGGAGGAGGGTGAGGAACTGTTGGAGAAGGTGAAGAATGTTCCTTTTGCCATAACGGAAGTGACATCGAAGAAGGGTACGGAGGCACCTCCGCGTCTCTATGACCTCACAAGCCTGCAGGTGGATTGCAACAGGAAGTTCGGTTTCAGTGCTGAACAGACGCTGCAGGTCATACAGAGCCTTTACGAGAAGAAGCTCACCACCTATCCGCGTGTGGATACCACTTTCCTTAGCGACGACATATATCCGAAATGTCCGGCAACCCTCAAAGGTCTGCGAGGATATGAACAATGGACTCAACCTCTTGAGGGCAAGAAACTGCCTAAGAGCAAGAAGGTGTTCGACAGTGCAAAGGTGACTGACCACCATGCCATCATACCTACAGGAGTACCGGCACAGGGACTTACAGACTTCGAGAAGAAGGTCTATGACTTGGTTGCTCGTTCGTTCATTGCCGTGTTCTATCCGGATTGCAAATTCCTTACCACGACCGTACTCGGCAAGGCTGCCGATGTAGAGTTCAAGGTCTCGGGAAAGGTTATTACCGATCCGGGGTGGAAGGTTGTGATGACGAGGGAGAAATCGGAACTGAATACGGAATCCAAGGATGACACGGAAGAATCCAAGGGTGACAATGTGGAGGAGAAGACATTGCCTGTATTCAATGTGGGAGAGTCAGGACCTCATGCTCCATCCCTGATGGATAAATGGACAACGCCCCCCAAACCATATACGGAAGCTACTCTGCTGCGTGCTATGGAAACTGCCGGCAAACTGGTTGACGATGAGGAATTGCGTGATGCCTTGAAAGAAAACGGTATTGGCCGTCCATCTACACGTGCTGCCATAATTGAGACACTCTTCAAACGCCATTACATAACCAAGAGCCACAAGGCTTTGTCAGCCACCCGAACGGGTGTGGAGTTGGTTCATATCATCCACGAAGAACTGCTCAAGAGTGCCGAACTGACAGGCCGCTGGGAAAAGAAACTGCGTGAAATCGAGAAAAAGAAATATTCTGCCGCACAATTCCTTGACGAACTGAAGCAGATGGTTGCCGAAATCGTAGACCAGGTGAGAAAGGATACAAGTAACCGTAATGTGGCGGTGGAGGTTTCTCAACAGGAGATGAAGAAGGAACGCAAGTCGTCCTCCAATGCTCCTGCCGGATTCAGACCAAAGAGCGGTACATCCAAGCCAAGGGCCAAAAAGGCAACACCTGCTCCTGCTGTCACAGCCGAGGGTGGTGACCCGTGGGTGGGACTCCCTTGTCCGGTATGTAAGGTGGGACACATAATAAAGGGCCGGACTGCCTACGGTTGCTCACGCTGGAAGGAAGGATGTACTTACCGAAGGAATTTTGAGGACTGAACTGGGACAAAGGCAATAAATCGCTTGTTTTTCCGTTTTATTGATAAACAAGATTATTGAATGACAAGTATTCGCCAAATATTCATGTGTGGGGTGCTGGCTATTTCCATGCTGGTATTGTGTGCGTGCCGCAACGAGGCAATAGACTTCAAGAAGGGAGAACAAGCCTATGCTATTGGCGAATACTATAATGCTGCAGCCTATTACAAGAGATCATATTCACGTACTCCTGCAAAGGATAAGTCGAAACGTGCCGTGCGTGCATGGAAGATGGGCGAATGCTACCGTCTCATCAATTATCCGGCCAAATCGGTTGCCGCTTATCAGAATGCGGTGAGGTATGGTTTCATAAAACCTACTCCTGTGGTAAAGAAGAAAACGGCAGGGAAGACATCGCGGAGGAACAAGAAAAACAGTGAAAAGAAGGTGGAGGAAATGGTTGCCGAAGAGCAACCGGATTCGTTTGCAGTACCTTATGAGGCATATCTCTATCTTGCAAAGCAACAACTCAAACTGGGAAACTATAAGGGTGCGATGGAGAACTTCAACACCTATCTTTCATTTGAACCAGGCAGTGAACTGGGTCGGACCGGACTTCTCTCATGTGAACTCGGACCCCAATGGAAGGCTGAACCTAACGATTATACTGTAAAGAAGGAAACTTTATTCAACTCCCGCCGTTCGGATTATTCTCCGATGCTCTATGGTGACGACTCGGAGATGCTGCTCATCACATCCACCCGTACTCAGGCAATGGGTGAGGATATAAGTGGAGTCACGGGTGTGAAGAATGCTGATATGTTCATGGCAAAGAAGGACGAGGCCGGCAAATGGAAACAACCTGAGGAAATTGACTCCGAAATCAATACGGAATATGACGATGGGGCAAGTTGCCTAAGTCCTGATGGCAAGACAATGTACTTTACCCGTTGCAGCAATGACCCATCCTATCCGCGCTATCCTGAGATATTCAAGTCGACACGTAGTGATGCTTCGTGGAGCAAGGCAACAAAGTGTGAGTTGTCAAGGGATACCCTCTCCACTTATGCCCATCCGGCAGTCAGCCCTGATGGCGAATGGCTTTATTTTGTGAGTGACATGGATGGTGGAGTAGGGGGCATGGATATCTGGAGAGCCAGAATCATGGACGATGGATTCGGAGGCGCAGAGAATCTCGGACGACCTATCAATACTCCCGGCAATGAGATGTTTCCGTCTTTCCGTCCGAATGGTGACTTCTACTTCTCCTCAGACGGTCATCCGGGCATGGGCGGACTTGATATTTTCATGGCTCGAAACGACTCAACAAGAGGCTGGATAGTAACGAATCAGCAATTCCCTCTCAATTCGCCTATGGATGATTTCGGAATGACTTTTGAGGGACTTCATAACAGGGGTTTCTTTTCTTCGAGCAGAAATGACGGAAAGGGATGGGAACACATTTACAGTTTCGAGAAGCCCGAAATCCTTCAGACGCTCACTGGATGGGTATATGAGAAAGATGGCTACGAACTGCCTCAGGGGATGGTATATATGGTCGGCGACGACGGAACGAACGAGAAACTCAGTGTGAAGAGTGACGGTTCATTTACTCTTGAGATAAAGCCTGGAGTGAAGTATTTATTCCTCGGTACTTGCAAGGGTTACCTCAATGTCCGCAACAACCTGTTCCTTCCTGAAAGGGCTGCAGGGGAAAGCCACGACTTTACGTTGCAGTTTGCACTGCCTCCAATCAATATTCCTGTGCTTATTGACAATATATTCTACGAATTCGACAAGGCTACACTTACTGAAGCCTCCACTGAGGCTCTTGACCAACTTGTGACGATGATGGAGGAAAATCCCAACATCACCATCGAACTCAGTGCCCATTGTGACTATCGAGGAAATGATGACTACAACAAGCGCCTATCCCAGCGTCGTGCGGAATCGGTGGTGAACTACATGATTGAACATGGGGTGAAGGAGGACCGTATGACACCAAAGGGATATGGTGAGGAGCGTCCTAAGTTCGTCAGGAAGAAACTTACTGAGAAATACACATTCCTCAATGAGGGTGATACCCTTACGGAAGAATACATTAAAAAACTTCCTGAGGATCAGCAGGAAGTTTGTAATAGCCTGAACCGTCGGACTGAGTTCAAGGTTCTCAGAACTACTTACGGAATGTAAGGAGACTTTTATTCCGGTTTTTCTCCTAAGAATTCAAATGTGAAGTTGTTGCTCTTTACACTTGGGAACTGGCTACGCGGATCTACGTCCTGACGGTTTCGCAGGTGTTCGGTAATGCGTGTGTAACAATGCATTCCGCTGTTTGCCCTCAGACGGGCATGGAACGGGGCATCCTGATATTGGAACTTATTTGTGCCGGGCACCTGAACGACTCTCTTGAATATGATACTGGCATCATACCATCCGATATGCTCCTCATTGAGGAATTCAAGGAGATTGCGTTTCTTTTCTGCAGCCGGTGAAATTCCAAGTGCTCTTTGTGCCTGACGCTGCTGTTCGATGAGTCTGAATCCTTCCATATTGTTGGCCTCGGTCTTCAGAAACAATATGTAGTTGCTGAAACTTACCTTGAGGCGGTAGGGATAGGTGTTTGAAGACTGGAGATACTCTTCAATGTGCTTTAAATCGTCCTCGTCATATCTGACATCTTCAAGTGAATTAAGAAAGGCAACTATCTCATCCATGTTCTTGGCCAATGTCTCATGGTCAAAATATCTAACAAAAACATTCATAATATTAATAAAATAATCTTTTCGCTGCAAAGATAGTAAATTTACATGAGATATGCAAATTTTACTTTGATGTAGCTGTTGTCGTAATCTTGTCTAAATCTGTTTTTTTATTCTCCACTCCTTTGGATGGAGGTTGTTGGCACGTGTGCCGATGTTCTTCACCTGACCAATCGGCTGTGAGTGATAGGTGAGGGTGACGATTCCGTATGGAGTCCCCTGTGGCAGGGTGATGGCATCGCCGTGAAGGTATTTGAGTGCTGTGGGCTGGTTGATTTCGCAGGTGGATTCCGTCGGTTGAAACTGGCATGTCGGTATGATGTGCAGTTTCTTTGTGCGTTCGAGAATTTTTTTTGTGTCAGTAGGCTTTATGTTTTCATTGTCCGGCAACTTGCGCAGTATGGCACAGAAGAATCCCTCTCCCTTTGTCTTGTGGGGAA
Source organism: Bacteroidaceae bacterium (assembly GCA_045628285.1). GTDB lineage: Bacteria > Bacteroidota > Bacteroidia > Bacteroidales > Bacteroidaceae > Colivivens. The sequence continues at coordinate 2,175 of JAZQPD010000024.1, read as the reverse complement.
GGAAACGGCAACATGGGAATGTCTTGCCCTTGAGCAGGTTGCCTGTTATATTCCAGTCCGGCAGAGGATTGCAGGGCAGTATCTCTGCGCCTAACGTCTCGGATATCCAGAGGATGTTTTCCTCGTTTTCCTGTGTGTTGTATGTGCAGGTACTGTAAATCATTATTCCTCCGGGCTTGAGGCAGTTCCAGATGTCGGATATGATGTCCTTCTGGCGTTTGGCGCACATGTTTACATTATCAATGCTCCACTCCTTGATGGCATCGTAGTCCTTACGGAACATCCCTTCACCGCTGCAGGGAACGTCGCAGAGGATGAAGTCGAACTGTTCCTTGCCGAGCTGGCTGAAATCGGATGCCTGATTATTGGTGACCATTGCCTGAACGGCATTTCTGCCGTCATGAGGCGGAATCAGTCCTTGCCATTTGCTGATGTTTTCGGCAAGTATGTTTGCGCGTTTGTGATTGATTTCGTTGGCAATGAGTGTCGAACCTTCTGGCATGTGGGAGATGAGTAGGGTAGACTTGCCTCCAGGTGCGGCACAGAGGTCGAGTGCCGTGACAGGGCTCTGGATGTATTGTCCGATAAGATGGGCAATAAACATCGACGATGCCTCCTGTACATAGTAGGCACCGGCATGGAGCAATGGATCCATGGTGAACGATGGACGTTCACGAAGGTAATATCCTCCCTTGCACCAGGGCACTTCACCTTCGATGATGCTTTCGAACGGACATGATTCACCGGAGCGGAGACGGATGCTTGTTGGAGTCTGTTGCTGCATTGCCTTGAAGAAACTGTTGAATTCATCGGCTCCAAGCAGACTGACCATCTGCCTGACGAAGTCCATCGGAAGTGGAATGGATATGTCGTTCACTTGCGCTGGTAGGTTACGAATGAATATGGGTGCTTGTGCTTCTCGTCGGCAGGAAAATCCTCACGGCTGAGTTCTTCCCATTCGGAGAAATCGATTGTCGGGAAGTAGGCATCGGCTTCCTCGGGCTCGTCATCAACGATGGTCAGATAGAGCTTATCTGCCATTGGCAGGCACTGACGGTAGACGAATGCACCTCCAACTACGAATACTTCTCCATCGTTGCAGACAGCATTGAATGCATCATCGAGACTGGTGAACCATTCTGCACCTTCCTTGTCTGCGGGTATTTCCTCCGGAAGTGCGAGGACGATGTTCCTCCGATTTGGGAGCGGGCGTTTCGGGAATGAATAGAATGTGTTTCTTCCCATTAGGATGGTGTGTCCTGTGGTGGTCTCCTTGAAGTGCTTCATGTCGTTCGGCATCTTGTAGAGGAGTTCGTTTCTGAGACCGATGGCGAAGTTCCTGGCAATTGCCACTATGATTGATTTTGTCATACGCTTACTGTTGCTTTAATGTGGTCGTGTGGGTTGTAGTCTTCGAGGGTGAAGTCTTCGTACTTGAAGTCGAAGATGTTCTTTACATCTGGGTTGATTCTCATCTTCGGGAGCGGACGCGGTTCGCGTGTGAGTTGGAGCCTGGCTTGCTCGAGGTGGTCGAGATAGAGGTGGGTATCGCCTGTGGTGTAGACAAAATCTCCGGCCTTGAGTCCTGTGACTTGTGCCATCATCATGAGGAGAAGGGAATAGGATGCAATGTTGAACGGCACTCCGAGGAATGTGTCGGCACTTCTTTGGTAGAGTTGTAGACTGAGTCGGCCGTCGGCTACATAGAACTGGAAGAGGATATGGCATGGTGGGAGATTCATGTTGCCGAGGTCTGCAACATTCCATGCGCTTACGATGAGCCTGCGTGAGTTCGGGTTGTTCTTTATCTGGTCGATGACTTCCTTTATCTGGTCGATGTGGCCTCCGTTGTAATCCGGCCATGAGCGCCACTGGTAGCCATAGATGTGGCCAAGATTGCCGTCGGGGTCTGCCCATTCGTTCCATATGCGCACTCCGTGCTCCTGCAACCATTTGGCGTTCGTGTCGCCGTTGAGGAACCAGAGGAGCTCGTAGATGATGCTCTTAAGGTGAAGTTTCTTCGTGGTGAGAAGCGGGAATCCCTCTTCAAGATTGAATCGCAGCTGGTTGCCAAACACGCTGATTGTTCCTGTTCGCGTGCGGTCGCCCTTCCGGGTGCCTTCAGCAAGGATTCTATTGAGAAGATTGAGATACTGTTGCATAATAATTCCTTTT
>JAZQPD010000023.1:0-3624 GCA_045628285.1 Bacteroidaceae bacterium | reverse complement strand
GACTTTTGACTGTCCTGTAAGGTCAGTAGATGCGTTGACTGGACGGATGATGAATCCCATCTGGTGGACCGCACCGAATACTCTGTCCTGACGAAGTGGACCGCCCTGTCCGCAACTGTTTCCTCCGAGTCCGTTGGCTTTGAGGTCAAGATGCAGGTATGTGGCATCGCTCTCAGGCAGTTCATGCGGATGATTTGCCTTTGCAAGTTGCTGTGCGCTGAATGGGAGTGCGGAAGTGCTCATTGTGTCGGATAGACAAATGAACTGCAGGCCGTCTCCTTCATTGTCAGTGAGTGAGCACCAGCGTACTGCTTCCCTGTTTCCCATGCTCTGAGGACGAGGAAAATTCACGAACTGATCGTTCACGGAACTCTTGTATAAGCCTATGAATGCTCCTGCACGACGGTCGTTGTAGTTGTTGTGCGGACCTCTTCCATAATATGTGTATTGGGATAGTGTCTTAGGAAGTTTGAGGATATACCCCAGTCGCGGTAAGGCTAAGGCCACATTGCTGCTGAGAATGCTGCTTTCCAGTTCTATGCTGCCATCTCCGTAAACTACATAGACTATGTTCGACTGGAAGTTGAAGTCGTATTCATCCTTTTCGTTCTTGCTCTGAACAGTGTATTTGATGCTGATGGCGCCATCTTGTCTCTTTTCAACTATAGGAGTGCCAATGGCCTTATGGGTTAGGTTGTCAAGCCCGTTCTGGTACCATTGTTGCCTACACCAGTTGTCGTTGTCGGTCGGAGCACGGAATGAGTCGAGTTTCGGACCCTCTTCCGCAGAATTGATGAATGTCTTGTTGCCGTAAGTCAGTCTGCTGATTGTTCCTTGCATGTTGTCAAACTCAGCCCTGAATCCTCTCCCCTGAACAATCGTTGATGTATTGTCCGACTGGAATGTAATACTTGCATTTGAAGTCATCTTGTTGATGTCAGCAAATTGCCTGTCAGTCTTAACCGGCAGTTGTTCCGCCATCTGGATGTATCCTGCTTCTGCCCAAGGTTTGTCGTTTTTCAAGAGAAACTCCACGTTGAGGAAATATTCGCTCCCGGCATCCAGTCCGCTAAGGTCTATTGGTATATTCACGATTCTTTTTTCTCGTGCGTCAATCTGTGCCATTATGTTGTCGTCGGTGGATGATTTGATGAGTTTACCGTCCTTGACAAGACTGAACCTTATGACATAGTCAGACAATGAGGTGAAATAGTTCTTGTTGAATATTTCAATCTTTCCGTTGAGGATGTCAATGGCTCTCACCCCGACATTCTGATAGACTTTCTTAACTTCCCAGTATTCAGGTTTCGGAGTGAGGTCGGGGAACATTACTCCGTTCATGCAAAATGTATTGCTGTTTGGGAAGTCACCATGATCTCCTCCATATCCCATGAACTTTATTGTCTTGGTGTTGCCATGCTCGTCAGTCTTTGTCGTATAAGTGTCAATTGCCTGATCCACCCAGTCCCATATTGCACCTCCGCAAAAGAAATTCGTGCTCTCTATGGCAGCCCAGTAGTCAACGAGATTGCCGCCTGCATTACCCATTGAGTGGGCATATTCGCTGATATGGAATGGATACTTGATCCCATAAGTACCTTTCACGGCACCTCTCACCCAGTCGACTCCAGGGTATTGGTTTGAACCCATATCGACGATGTCGTTGTTTCTTTCATATTGTACGGGTCTGCTCTTGTCGAACTCCTTTATCCTGTTGTAGGCCGTTACGAAGTTCTTGCCCGGTCCCGCTTCGTTTCCGAGGCTCCAGATTACGATTGATGGATGGTTCACGTGGGCATGTACCATCTCCATGTTTCTTGCCACATGTGCAGCTTCCCATTCTTTTGGATGGCTCAGGGATGCATCTCCATAATAATACTGATGGCTCTCTATGTTTGCCTCATCTTCAAGATATAGACCGTATTTGTCTGCCAGATAATACCAGTAAGGGTCGTTGTTGTAGTGCGACAGCCTGACATGGTTTATGTTGCCTCTCTTCATCAGCATCACTTCCTTTTCCATCTGCTCATGTGTGATGGCATGACCTCTTGAGAGATTTGTCTCGTGGCGGTTCACACCCTTCAGTTTTACAGGCTTTCCGTTTACGTAGAAATATCTGCCCTTCAGTCCAAACTCATCCTCGGAGGCAGGCGTTTCTCTGATGTCGACTTTCCTTACTCCAAAATATGTTGAAACACAATCGACGGTTCTTCCCTTGTTGTCTTTGAGATATGCCACAAGCACATATCTGTATGGCTTTTCTGCATTCCATGTCCTGATTCCGTCCATCATGCATTTTTCCTTCAGCATGCTATTGCCTGTACTCTTGAATTCTCCGCTCAGGCAGGCATTCTCTCCGACTATGTCGGAATACAGTTCCACTTGGTGAATCTCATAGGCAAGTCTGTATTTGGAAATGTCCTTTTTCCCGTAATTCCTCACTTTTGCATCAATACTGACTATAGCCTTTTCCTTACTGATAAGACTGTCTGTCCTGACGGCAAGGTCACTGATACTTGTCTCTGGAACTGCTGTGACGTAGACATCTCTTATAATACCAGGCAGACGGAACATATCCTGCGATTCCAGCATCGATGCATCACTGCTTCTGTAAACCTCCACCGCCAATACATTCTCTCCCTTATTTATATAAGGTGTGATATTGAAGGACGCCGTATTCCTGCTGTTCTTTGAAAAACCGATATATTTTCCGTTTATCCATAGATAGAAGAATGAGTCCACTCCGTCAAAGTTCAGGAATACTTGTCTGCCCTTCCATTCCTTTGGTATGCTGAATGTCCGCCTGTACGACCCCACCTCATTAGGATACTTGCTTACAGTCCATTTGTCTGGAGCCTTGCGCATGACACCTTTCTTCCAGTCGTCGACTTTTACTTCGTGGAAGAAAATCACGGGTTGGTTCACATAGATAGGCACACCATATTTCATGCTGCCATCCTTTTGTAGTCCCTGTACGTTCCAGCAGCCTGGCACTTCAATATTGTCCCATTTGGAATCGTCATAGTCTGTCCGATAGAAGTCTACGGGACGTAGTTCGGGTGATGCCACCCAGGAAAACTTCCATACACCTTTTAATGTCCTATAGTAAGATGATTTCTCTGCAACGACACTCTTAGCCTCTTCCCTGGAGGCAAAATGGAACATATAGGCTGTAGGTTGTTCCTTGTTGAGGCTCAACTGTTCTGGATCCTGCCATTCGTTCCCTGTAGGTGCAGATGGCTGACTACTGTATTTGTAACCCTCTAAATCGTTTTGAGCCCATCCGCTTACGCATATCAGCAATAAGACGGCAGATAAAAATAATCTATTCATAATGTATTTATGTTTTGTATGCAAAGTTAGTAATAAAAATGAAAAATGAAAAAGGAATCGTAGTTTTTTCATATTTCGACCATTGTGGCCTAATGTGAAGAAATGCGTGAAAACGGCTTCTAACCATTCATAGTCAACCTGATAACTGCACAAGAGGGACGTGCGACATAATTTTTTTTGAAAAAAACATTCAAAAACTTATTCTTGTTTCATATTTTTTTCCTACCTTTGCACTCGCTTTACGAAAGGCGGCTGACTGAGGGCGTTTAGCTCAGCTGGTTTAGAGCATCT
>JAZQPD010000022.1:0-2125 GCA_045628285.1 Bacteroidaceae bacterium | reverse complement strand
CTTCCTCTGCTGGAATCCCATAGAGACAGAAAAGCCTGATTTCCACCGTCCCGAATTCTTCGGACGGCTGATATTGGAGTGGTAGGACCTAGTCGAACCTGTAGCAGAAACCTATCTGGGCTGCCATGTTGCGGCCGTTGTCATTCACGCCCTCGGCATAGATGCCGGGCTTGAACGTATTGTTCAGGCCCCAGTCGAACTTGACATCGACACCGAAGTTGTCGGTGATCATGTAGTTCAGCTGCATTGCTATGCAAACGTTGAAACGCTTGCAGTCTTCGATGGTATCCACCGTCCTCTTGTCGACCTTCGTCTTGGAGAAGAGAAGGTATCCGAACTCAGGACCGACCATCAGTGAGAGGTCGTCACCGAATCTGTAACCGGCAAATACGGGAACCATCAGATAGCCGAGGTTGCGGCTGTAGTCGGGAAGTATCTCACTCCTGTCAGAATGTCCCCTGCCCGCATACAGCAGTTCAGCCTGGATGAACAGGTCGTCATACACGTCACAGCTGGCGAATGCGCCTGCATAGAAGTTATTGTGGGGGACCACCTTTTCATAGCCTGTGACTACGGTTCCCTGAAGCCAGCTGGCTGAAAGTCCGCCTTTCACGCCAAACTGAAAATCCTGTGCAACTGCCACAGTCGCAATGGACATCAGCAATGCACAGGAGATAAGAATCTTGTAGAATTTCATCAGTCGTTTACTTGGTCTCTATTTTTAGCGGATGTGCACCTGATAACGGATACGACAGCAGAAGTTGCGTCGCATACTCCGAGGCCGAGGTCGCACTCCCTCATGAGATCTTCCTGAAGCTGGTCCCTGAGTTCGCGATATGTCGCCTTGACGCAATCGCGGAAGCCCTCAAGGAACGCCTTGGTCTCGACAAGTGAACCGTCAAGTTCGATGTTGACAAGTTCGTTGTCAAGATATACGAAAGTGGCAATGTACTCCCCTTCCTCTGAATAGTGACGGCATGAAAGGAGTCCTTCAGGGCTCACCTCGGATTCTACCATAATACTATAGGTAGAGACGCCGTCCTCACCGACGAGGGTATAATATACAGCTGCATCGGATTTCGTCTGGATGGCTGCACCGGGAATGATGTTGACGCAGACGTCATCAACATATATAGAAGAAGGCAGCTCATCTGTTGTGGCGATCTTCTGGTCTGCCGGCTGCTGGTTTACCTCACTGCATGCTGCAAACATGGCCAGCATGAAGATTGATGCGAATAAATGCTTTAAATACATAAAATACGAGAGTGGTGAATATTTTTCTGGATGCGAATATAGGTATTTGTTCCGAAATTGAAAAGTTTTATGTGAAAATTTATAAGAATAATTTGTTTTTTGTCAAGAAAACTTTACATTTGCAGAAACAAACGAAGAAATGACGCACAAATTGTTACCGCATAAATATCAAATACCGGCGCTGATCATATTCCTGATATGCCTGGTGCTGATAGTTGGTTCATCCCTGTTCTCCGTCCACAATACAGTTTTCGGAGATTTCCTTGAACGTACGACGCCGCAGGTAATTCTTGTTGTCGTGCTCTACGCGTCATTGCTTGCCATGATCTTCTCGAAAGAAAAGATCGAGGATGAAATGATAACTGCAATGAGGCTGCATTCAGCCGCATTTGCATTTCTGGTAGGATTCGGAATGATCGCAGTGCTGAACATTATCCAGGCAGTCCTCCCCGACGCAGCTTTCAACTCCCTCAGGGAATGGAGAATGGACTGTTTCTGGAACGGTAACGCTGTCATGTACTTCATCCTATTATACTTTATTATTTTTAAGATTAAAGTCTGGAAGTTGGAAAGGAGAATGAGAGATGAAGAATAATATCAGAGTAGAAAGAGCCAGACTGAGGATGTCACAGCAGGAGCTTGCCGACAAACTTAACGTCACAAGGCAGACAATATACGCAATTGAAGCAGGAATGTTCAACCCCTCGACTCTTCTCTCATTGAAGATGTCAGAGCTGTTCGGGGTATCGGTGAACGAACTGTTCTCACTTGAGGAGGATGACTACAAGAAGTAGAATACTTTCTGCGATATTCCTCCTGCTTGCAGCACACGGCTCATGCCTCGCCTCTGAGATTGGCATTGTCGTGATGT
>JAZQPD010000021.1:0-8382 GCA_045628285.1 Bacteroidaceae bacterium | reverse complement strand
ACGATATCTTCATCGTAAGGCATTGGGGCAGGGGGGAAGAGCGGGGTAGTGCGGCTATTCTGGAAGGCTTCGTCCTTGCATTGCTGTTCCAGTTGTCCTTTGTAGCTGGCGCAGTCCACAAGGAAATTCTTGCGGAGCAGGTCGGTGGCCTTGTTGTTGCCGTCCTTCAGGATGCCGAGCATCAGATGCTCCGGCTCAATGAGGTTGTTGTGCAGCCTGTTTGCCTCATCCTTGCTATATGTGAGTATTTTCTTTACTTTTTCTGAAAATGGTAGTTGCATTGAATTCTGAAATTTTTAATTGTGAGTGTATATTGACTGACTCAACAAATTAAGTACCAAACTTATTTCAGCCACCCGGTAATGCGCCGGATTATCTCGTCCTTCTCAGGCATTGTCATGATGCATGAGCCATGATTGCCTGATGGTTGGACATAGACCCGCATGTTCTCCTTCTTGGAACAGTCGAGCCATCCTGCCACACCACTGGCTGACCAGGGGTCGTCGGCACCGTATATGAATATATGTGTAGGGTCTTCCTTCTTGAGGAACTTCACCGTGTGTTTGTAGAGTGTGTCGTCGAACTTGATGTTCCGCAATGAAGGGGGAAGCATAATCTTGTTGAGATACCCCTTGGTATTCTTCACCGTCATGTATTTCTTCAGTCCCTTGGTGGAATAGCCGTAATAGCCCAGTTCCCTTGCTGCCTGTACGTCGAAGGAGAGGTACTTGCTCGGATAGGCGAAATAGTCGGGGGAAGATATGCTTATGAGATTGCGGAAGTACACACTGTCGGAGTCCTCAGGCTTTGGCAAGCGATATTCCACGTCCGTTCCGTACTGCCATAGGGCGAAGGAATATTCCAGCACGTCGTAGTCGTAGATTTCCTCGATAGGGAGGTAGTACTGGTAGTTGTGGCTTCTGCTGTAATCTATGAACATGGGCAACAACCTGTCCTTCCTCTTCAGGAACTCCTGCTGGGTCCTAAGCACTTTCTCCCTCGCTTCCTTAGTGCCGACCTGCTTGCTGAGGAAAATCTCGTGGCGACCGTCTTCCACACTCTTGTTGAGCGGACCGACATAGCTGACGCTTACGTCTACGTCGTCGGGATAATATGCACGGTAGAAGGTGGTTGTCTGTCCGCCCTTGCTGACTCCTGTGGAAATCCACTTGCCACTGAGTACCTTACCGATGGTGGTGCGTACGTTGTGGAGGTCGCGCAGGGAGTTCTCTACAGTGAGGTAGTCCCAGTTGCAGGGTTCTGGCATACTTTCTGCAAAATAGCGGTATTCGCACACTACGATATTGGCATCGAAGAGACGTGTCAGTTCCACTTCGTAGTTCGGATTCATGGCATATCCTGCCTCATAGCCTTCCGTCACTATGACTGTAGGACGGTCGTAGCCGCGGAATCCGTTGAAAATCCTCTCGCTGACCGTCCCCTTGTCGCCATCATCGCCATCTACGAACTGCTGGCTATTCATCACGTACTTCTCCTTGAAGCGTGAACTCTCCAGTTTCCTAACGTCGCTGATACCTGGCAACGACTTCAGCCTGTCGGCAAATTCCGTCTGCGAGAATCCTGAAATTCCCACCAGCCATATCAGGACTGACAATGCGAATACTCTGCTACTGTTCATTTATCTGTTCTCTTTTCGATTTTTCACTTTTCTCTTTCCACTCTGAGCGAAGCGAAATCAATAGGCTTTTGCAATGAGGACCTTGCTTACTGCAGGCTTTCCGCTTACCATGTCGGCTCCAGGATTGCTCTGGTCCACTCCGAACGGCACGCAGCGGATGGTCGCCTGAGTCTCTTCCTTAATCTTTGCCTCAGTCTCGGCTGTGCCGTCCCAAGGACAGAGGAAGAAACCGCCTTCCTGAATCTTCTCCTTGAACTCTCCGTAGTCGTTGCACTCGTAGATGTGTGCATCGCGGAATGCTACTGCCTTCCTGAAGATGTTGTCCTGGATGTCGGCGAGGAGTTTTTCTACATAGTCCTCTATGCCTTCAATGCTTACAGTCTCCTTCTCGAGGGTATCACGGCGCATTACCTCCACCGTTCCGTTCTCAAGGTCTCTTGCACCGATTACGAGACGAACTGGAATACCCTTCAGTTCGTAGTCAGCAAACTTGAATCCTGGACGCTTCTGGTCGTCGTTGTCGTACTTCACAGTGATGCCCTTTGCCTTTAGAGTGTCGCAGATGCCTGCCACCTTGTTGTTGATGGCTTCGAGCTGTTCATCGGTCTTCCAGATAGGAACGATGACAACCTGTATAGGAGCAAGGCGCGGAGGGAGAACCAGTCCGTTGTCGTCGGAATGGGTCATGATGAGGGCACCCATCAGTCGTGTACTTACACCCCAGCTTGTTGCCCAGGCATATTCCAGTTCCTGGTTCTTGTTGAGGAACGATACATCGAAGGCCTTGCCGAAGTTCTGTCCGAGGAAGTGGCTCGTACCGCTCTGCAGAGCCTTTCCGTCCTGCATCATGGCCTCGATGGTATATGTGTCGAGCGCACCGGCGAAACGCTCAGTCTCGCTCTTTACACCCTGAACCACAGGTACTGCCATGTATTGTTCTACGAAGTCGGCATATACCTTCAGCATCATCCTTGCACGATCCTCAGCCTCTTCCCTTGTGGCGTGGGCTGTGTGGCCTTCCTGCCAGAGGAATTCGCTCGTGCGGAGGAACAGACGGGTACGCATCTCCCATCTCATCACGTTGCACCACTGGTTGCACAGGATAGGCAGGTCCCTGTAGGACTTCACCCAATTCTTGTAGGTGTTCCAGATGATAGTCTCGGAAGTAGGACGGATGATGAGTTCTTCTTCGAGTTTTGCTTCAGGGTCTACTACCACACCGTCGTGTGTATCGTTGGTCTTCAGACGATAGTGGGTGTCTACCGCACATTCCTTTGCGAACCCTTCCACGTGTTCTGCCTCCTTGCTCAGAAAGGATTTCGGAATGAGGAGCGGGAAGTAGGCGTTGGTGACACCTGTCTCCTTGAATTTGCCGTCGAGGATATTCTGAATCTTCTCCCATATTGCGTAGCCGTAAGGACGGATACACATACATCCCCTTACGTCAGCCTGCTCAGCCAGTTCAGCCTTTACCACCAGTTCGTTGTACCACTGCGAATAATTCTCGCTACGCTTTGTCAAGTCTTTTAATTCCTTTGCCATATTTTTGTATGTTTGTTTTAATTGTCTTTTCCTTCAGACTTTGATATTTCAATCTGCAAAGTTAGTGAAAACCGAGAGAAATACAAAACAAAACGGTGAAAAACCTTTTGGTAACCTTATACAATTATCCCACAAGAATAAATTGACGAAAAATTTACGGGCAATTCACGGACATTTACGTTGCGCTGCAGGCATGAAGTTACGCCTTAGGCGTTGATGTTTTTTAACGCGAATTAGCCGCGAATAATTATATACGCTCTAATAATGAAATGCGTATCTTGTATTTATCAGAGTCTGTCCCCTCCTGAATATAGGTGATGACAGAACCAAGAACCGTAAAAACATTTTTCAAACGAATCCACTCGCTACAACGGTATCGGCCTACAAATAGGTTACACTCGAAACGCATCCCTGGTTCGGATATGAGATGTTCTCTGATTACATATGCTGTACCTTGCGAAAGGAATCTGTGCCATCCGTAATCGCAAAGTGGCAACTGGAATTCGACCTTCATTTTGGGACTAAGTTCTTCAAGTGGCAGATTGGCAGGGACAATGATTTCCCTTTCCTCACCATCTGTGGTGTTGGTAAGTAATAAACGATATTTCATAAACTATAAACTTGATTTGGTTTGTTAATAGGATTGTACGATGGCAATCAATTGGAAACTACAGGACGGATACAATTCGTGTACCCATCCTGGTAATAAATTAATAAAGAAGGATCGTGTGAATCATTATTGTATCAAAATGTCAAAGAACGCACCTGTGGCTATCCTCTCCTCTGGAACAGAGTTAAGGCTCACAAACATCACTTGCATATAGATTCCATCACATACAGGGTAATCATCAACACTGCGGTGAAATCTGCATAGCAATAATGTTTGTTTTGTTTGGTACGTTCATATTGATACGTTGGGTTTATAGTTTTAGCATATCAAAAATGCCAATGCGGTGCAAAATTATAAAATAAAAATTATTGAACCAAAGAAATCATAAATTTTTTGATGATGGAATAATGTAGTTTAACAGAAATTCACACTAACAAGAAACAGACTTTTGCAAATTAGCCTAAAATTGGAGAGAAATATAATGATTTGTGAATTACTACCACGCAGGAGCCTCAGTATCGGTTTCTTATGGCAATGGCAGCAGACCTTCCCAGCGGACATCCCATGTGCCGTCGGCAGGAAAACCGGGGCAGGACTGTACTGCACCGGTAGGAGCGGTGGGGGTACAGCCGTCCCATCCGGCACACATGAGAGCCACTGCAGTGAGCAGACCTCCATTGCCGGGGAGATAGCAGCGCAGACGGCTGTCCTGATAGTTATGGCCGTTGGGCAGATATGTGTTTGTCCTTACATCCATGAGGAGTGCATCGACAGCCTTCGACGGTTGATGGAGTCGGACGGCATTCATGCAGGTTGTAGGATAGTCCCAACCCCACGTCTTGTCCCAGTTCCAGTTGCGGAGTACCCAGTCGAGTGTGTTGAGCATCACGGTATTGTCGATTTGCGGAGTGTGGGGGAGGACACCGAGGGCTGCCAATACAGCCATGTGGTCGGAATAGAGTTGGAGGTCGGGCTTATGGTGGGGGGAGTTATAACTTGGAGAATCTGACGATGCCTTGTAGACTGAGTCCTCGCTTGCGAGTGGGGCGAGATTTCCGATGATGTCGTCCCAAATGGGATTGCGCGGCTGATGGCGGAGTTTCCGCCACATCTGGGCGAGTTGTAGTCCGAAATGCCAGTAGGAGAGTTCGAACGGCGGATTTACGGTCTCTGATGCCTTTAAGGTCTCCTGTGCGGGGATGCATCCTCGGAGGATGTAATGTCCATCCTTGTCTTTCGTGGCAAAGTCGGCCATGAATTCCGCTGTCTCTTCCACAAGGGAGGAATAGTCGGTGATGACCTGAGGGTCGTGGGTTGCACGATAGAGTAGGGTGGCGAGATAGATGAGGTGTGGTTGTTGCCAGATGAGGAATGAACCCACGTTGGACGGTGCTTCCTGGGCTGACGGGTCGGTCATCTTCATCCATCTTACTCCCTTGAATCCCTGACGGGCGGCTATTTCCCTTGCCATGTGGCGGGCTTCCCCGTACCAGGAGAGTGAACGGGCAAGCAACTCGGGATGTCCCCAAAGGGCGAACTGTGCCTGATGCCACCAGATCATCTCGAGATGGTACTTGCCGAACCATGAGTTGTAGGTCAGTCCCGTCTCCTGTGGAGGGGTGGAACCGGCACACTGGATGGCGAGCAGGTACTGAGAGAGTACCACTCTGCGCTCAAGTTCCTTGGCGCGTGGGTCGATACAGTGGGAGAAGTCGACGATTCCTCCTGTTGTCCAGAACCAGTTCCAGTAGTGGGCTGACTGGCTGAGGTCGTCCGTGGGGAATGACGCGTCGGCTATGTCGGGCATGAGGGGGAGGAATTCCTCGGTTATGACGTAACGGTTGCTTTGGGGCTGGATGACAAAACGGTTGGCTGCAGTTTCACGTATCCCGGCATTGGAATAATGGATGTCGATGTAATAGGATGTGTCGTCGAGTGTGTGGCATATAACTGCACGGGTGGCACTGGAATAGACTAACTCGGAGTGATGACTGGCTGTATCTGTCCAGTTGCATCCGTCGTCGCTGTGGTTGCCTGTAGGGTAGGGCAGTGCAAGCAGGAGCGGATGCATGAGAGGGTCGGTTATCTCTGCGGTAATCCTGTCGTTCTCGGGATGGCAGGCTGTGGTGACTTTAATCCTGCTGCCTGCATGCCGGAAGGAGGATTGGATGGTGCCGTTCCAGAGGTCGAGTGTCTGATTGATTTCCGTCAGTTCGTCGGGTTTCATTCCTGCAAACCCCAGGGTGCCGAGATGAAGCCTGTGGGGGTTGCCCCTGAGATAGTCGGATGCTGCCTTTTCCCTGCCGGTCTTGAACTGGCAGGAATAGAGTTCTGTACTGCCTCTTCCGAAATCGTATGCTTTCAGGGCGTCTTCAGGCTTATAGCCATCAGGATTGGGAAAACTGTGCCATCCCCAGTCGGACTGGGTACCTAACGGCACTCCCTTGGAATAGAACTGTGGGAATGTCTGGAGTCCTGTGATATCGGCTGTGAAGCAGAATCCTCCGTTGCCTACGGAAAGGGAGGCAAGAGTGTCGACTGAGGTGATGTGGGGATTATTGCGCGACACGACGGCACGACGGTCAATCCCTGCAGCACTGGCTGAAAGAATGAAGAAGGAAAGGATAATGAGGATTATATTCTTAGACATCTTCATCGAAGTATAGGAACCGTTTGATACTGCGCTTCGGTGTCTTCTCAAATTCGTGGTCATAGAGTTTGAATCCTGCAATCTGCTCGTATGCCGGCAGATTGTGGTTGATTTCCTTTCGTACTGCTTCCAGGGCATCGGGTAGGGATGCCTCGGTGAGACCGGCAGCCTTGACTTCGTCTTCGTCGAGATAGATAAGTCCGTAGAGACGACCCGACTTCTTGCTCTGAATCACCACACTCTCTGCTATGACTGGCACTGAATTCAGTTTGTCTTCAATCTCCTCGGGGTAGATGTTTTGTCCGGAAGGACCGAGAATCATGTTCTTGCTCCGTCCGCTTATGAAGAGGTAGCCGTCATTGTCGATGATTCCGAGATCGCCGGTGTGGTACCAACCGTCCTTGTCGAGTGCTTTACTTGTCTCTTCTTCGTTCTTGAAGTAACCGAGCATCACATTGTCGCCCTTGCAGAGAATTTCACCGACGACATGCTGTGGATCCGTGCTGTCAATCTTCATTTCCATTCTCGGAACGACGACTCCGCATGAACCTTCCTTCGTCCTGTTGTAATGTACGTAGGTGATGAGCGGTGCACATTCGGTGGAACCATATCCTACAGTGTATTTCATGTGGATGAGTCGGAGTACTTTCTCCACGTCTTTGTTGAACGCTGCTCCACCGATGATGATTTCAAAGAAATTACCTCCAAAGGCATCCGAAAGTTGGTTCCTTATCTTGTTCTTGATTATTCTGCCTATGAACGGCAATCTGAGCAGGATTTTCATCTTTATCCCTTCGAGTTGCGGCATCACGGTCTTCTGCATGATTTTCTCAATCACAAGCGGAACGGAGACGATGAATGTAGGTTTCACCTCTGCAAATGCCTTGAAGATGACGGATGGACTCGGATTGCGGGTAAGGAAATAGGTGTGCATTCCCAGTGCAAGCGGGGCGAGTACCTCGAACGCGAGCCCGTACATGTGGGCCATTGGGAGTATAGACACAACTGATCCCGGGGCGATGATATCGCCTATCTCATCGATATAGAACTGAATGTTCGACCATATTGCACGGATGGGAATCATTACGCCTTTCGAGTTCCCTGTGCTGCCGGATGTGTAGTTGATGATAAAGAGGTCGTTACCGTCAGGACTGTACTTGAAGTATTCTACATCGTCAGCTGTGAATGAAGGGTATTTCCCTGCGAACAGTTTACCGATGTTATCGTAGACATCCTGAAGTGAGGCATTGCGGGTGGACAATGGACTGAAATCAATCAGATTGATGAATGTCTGTACACCGGGCATTGACTCGGGATTGATCTCCGACCATATCTTCTCTCCGACGAAAAACAGTTTGGTGTCGGAGTGATTGACGATGTTCTGAACCTGATCGGCCTTGAACTCATGGAGGATAGGAACGGCAACGGCACCGTAGGTGGTTGTTGCGAGGAATGCTACTGCCCAGTTTGCCCAGTTGCGTGCGCAGATGGCAATCTTGTCTCCAGGCTTTATTCCATCGTGCTCGAAAAGGATGTGGATTTTTTCAATCTGTATTGCCAGTTCGGCATAGGTGTATGATGTGATGCTATGAAAATCAGATAATGCTGTCTGGCTCCAATGCGTCTTCACACTTTGCTCAAATAGGCTGATATAACTCTTATCTTTATATTCTGTCATTGTTTACTTGCACAATTCATGAAATTTTGTGCAAAGTTACAAAAAAAATAATAACGGACAATGAAAAACTAAAAAATTATTCTTCCCTCGGTTTTGTAACTTTATCGACTATAAGCATGAGCGCACCGTCGCCGACAACGTTCACGCCTGTACCGAAAGAGTCAAGGGCAATACTCAGAGTGATCATAATGGCCAACATTGGCTCCGAGAAACCTAACATAGACTGAAGCAATCCTACTGCTGCCATGATGACACCGCCTGGT
>JAZQPD010000020.1:0-2675 GCA_045628285.1 Bacteroidaceae bacterium | reverse complement strand
TTCGCACCGTTCTTCATGCTCTTTTTCGGACTCTGTCTGGGCGACATGGGATACGGTCTGCTGATGATTGTGGCATTGCCGGTGTTCACGAAGCTCTTCCAGCTTATCAATCCGAACTTCACCAAGTGGCTCGTAGTACTCTTCGGACTCAGCACCATTATTTGCGGTTCGCTCTCAGGCTCGTTCTTCGGATTCAGCCTCTACGACCTCGACATACCGTTCGTGAAGTCAATGAAGGAACTGCTCTATACCGATAATTCCAAGATGTTCACACTCTCGCTCGTCATCGGAGTCGTACAGATACTCTTCGGAATGATATTGAAGGCAGTGAACCTCACCATCCAGTGCGGATTCAAGTCAGCACTCGGAACTATCGGATGGCTGATACTCCTTCTCACTGTCGGAGCCTGTGCAGTGCTCGGCATACCATACGGCAATCCAGTCGTAGTGGCACTGCTCGTCATTGCACTTGTGGGCATATTCCTCCTCAACAGTCCAGGGAAGAACATCTTCCTCAATATCGGACTTGGCCTGTGGGATACCTACAACATGGCAACTGGACTTCTTGGCGACGTGCTCTCCTATGTCCGACTCTTCGCACTCGGACTCTCTGGAGGAATCCTCGCGAATGTGTTCAACCAGATGGCAACAGGTATGAGTCCTGACGTACCAGTAGTTGGATTTATCGTCACGGTGATTATCTTCCTCATCGGTCATGGACTCAACATCTTCATGAACATCCTCGGAGCTATTGTCCATCCAATGCGACTCACGTTCGTAGAGTTCTTCAAGAACTCAGGATACACCGGAGGTGGAGTAGGGTATAATCCGTTTAGATAATTCATGATTAAGGATATATAATTTGAAATTTGTAGAACAATTAAAATAAAACAATTATGACAAATTTATTTATCGCCTATTTAGGCATCGGCCTCATGTTAGGTCTCACGGGAATCGGAAGTGCTTACGGTGTTACAATCACTGGTAACGCAGCAATTGGTGCATTGAAGAAAGTCGACAAGTTTGGTAACTTCATCGTGCTCACAGCCCTTCCAGGTACACAGGGTTTGTATGGTTTCGCTGGATACTTCATTTTCCAGAACATGTTCCCAGTTCTCACAGATGCCATCACTCCGCTTCAGGCATGTGCAGTATTCGGAGGTGGACTCGCACTCGGACTTGTAGGTCTCTTCTCAGCCATCCGTCAGGGACAGGTTTGTGCTGCAGGTATGCAGGGCATCGCTCAGGGTCACGACGTATTCAGCAAGACACTTATCCTTGCAGTATTCCCAGAGCTCTATGCTATCGTTTCACTCGCAGCAGTATTCTTGATGGCATCAGTCCTCTAATGCGAATTCTCACACACTAACACACATTAAAGCCACCTCCCCAACGAGGTGGCTTTTCTTATGGCTTTTTTGGTTGCTCTATTTAAGATAATTCTCGATAAAGGGCTTCAGGACAGGAATATCATTAATAATTGTATCCCACAGCTGTTCTTGTGATATCTGATAATATCCGTGAACCAACACATGACGCATTCCTTCTATTGCATCCCAATCTACTTCGTTATGATTTTCTCTGAACTCAGGAGACAATTTGTAACAGGCTTCGCCAATAATCTCTACATGTTTTACAAAGCCGAAGTATATGATAGGATCTGCAACAACTTGTTCAAAAGTGTATTTCTGCCTGCTCTCAATTACAACGTTAATGGCAGCAAGCATGTGTTCGAGTCGTTCTCTATCCCTTACTGGTTCTCTCATATATAAGGATTTTATCACGGTTAACACCCTCCTGTGCAAACGGTAGCAACCGACCTTCTTCCACAAGATCGACCTTCATGCCAACTTTACGGCTAAGGCCAGCCATGATTTGTGCAATCTTGTACAAAGACACTATCTGTCCGGGGCTATAACGTACAAGGATATCCAGGTCGCTGTCAGTATTATTTGTACCTCTTGAGCAGGAACCAAACAGCCATGCCTTATCAATAGGCTTATCGCTAAGATATTCCCTGATAATCGGATATAATGCCTGTATCTCTTTTGTTGCCATGACGTTAAATCACATTTCCTGTGCAAATATATATTTTTGCGTAGCGTATCATGTTACGCTACGCAAAATAGGGAATTTTATCTCTTGATGAACTCTACGCGGCGGTTCTTTGCGCGACCTTCTTCAGTCTTGTTGTCAGCAACTGGCTCGTGACTGCCCTTGCCTACAGCCTTGAGGTTGAACTCGTCGACACCGAACTTCACAAGTTCTGCAACGATTGCCTCAGAACGCTTCTGTGAGAGAGGTTCGTTCACCTTGTCGCTGCCCTGGTTGTCGCAGTGACCCTGAACTTCGAAGCGAACAGATGGGTTAGCCTTCATGTATGTAGCCACCTTCTGGATCTCGGCCATCGACTCAGCCTTGATGTCAGCCTTGCCTGTCTCGAAGAGAATGTTGTTGGTCACGAACTTACCAGTCTCTGCCATTGCCTTTGTGATGGCGTCGGCATCGGTGGCATTACGGTTGTAGAGTTCAACTGCGCCTTGTGCCAATACAACATTCTTGACGAATGTGAGACCTTGATAACTGAATGGAACATGGAATCCGAACCACGCTGCTTTCGCTACGTTTGGCAGGTTGATGACGCGATTGCCGTCGACATAGACTTTCATTGCTCG
>JAZQPD010000019.1:0-16269 GCA_045628285.1 Bacteroidaceae bacterium | reverse complement strand
TCTGCGATGCATTCAATATTCCAATCGTCACACTCGTCGACGTTCCTGGATTCCTTCCAGGTACAGGACAGGAATACAACGCAGTCATCCTCCACGGTGCTAAGTTGCTCTATGCATTCGGCGAATGTACAGTGCCAAAGGTAACAGTTACACTTCGCAAGTCATACGGTGGTTCTCACATCGTTATGAGTTGTAAGCAGCTCCGTGGCGACATGAACTACGCATGGCCATCAGCTCAGATTGCTGTGATGGGTGCGGCAGGTGCAGCGTCTGTCCTCTATGCAAAGGAAGCAAAGGCACTCAAGGACGAAGGCAAGGACGCAGCAGCATTCATCCAAGAGAAGGAAGAGGAATACGACAAACTCTTCGCAAATCCTTACAATGCAGCCAAGTATGGCTACATCGACGATGTAATCGAACCACGCAACACTCGTTTCCGCATCATCCGCGCACTCGACCAGTTACGCGACAAGAAGATCACCAACCCTGCCAAGAAGCACGGCAATATTCCATTGTAGTATGATTACCTTAGTAGTAGATTGGAATAGTGTGTGGGCAATGACAGGCATGGGTATCGGAGTCGTATTCTTGATTCTCGTTCTCCTTGTCTTCGTCCTGATACTCTTCGGCGTAATCTTCGGTGGCAAGAAGGCTCCAAAGCCAGCACCGCAGCCAGCACCGGCAGCAGCATCAGCAGCGCAGGCACCAGTCAACGCTTCACAAGACACAGAGGCTGCCATAGCAACCGCTCTGTATTTGTATTTCCAGGACAAGCACGACGAAGAGAGCTACAAGCTCACCATCTGTCACCCTGCAACTCCTGCATGGCATTCACAGCTTAACACTCGTTTGAGTTAATCAGAGTCAACAACCCTTAGAGACAACGAGTCCGTTGGCTCTATAATAACAACAACAAATGAAAAATTTCAAATTCAAACTTGGCGGTAAGGATTACGAGACATCAGTAGAAGAGAAGGATGGCAACATCGTCGAAGTCACCGTCAACGGCAAAGCATACAGCGTAGAACTCGAGCAGCAGAAGGCACAGCCTGCAGCACGCCCTGTAGTTCGCAATTCCGCAGCACCTGCACCAGCAGCTGCACCGGCAGGAGGCGCAAGCAAAATCTCTGCACCACTTCCTGGAAACGTCACCAAGGTCCTTGTATCAGCAGGCCAGGCAGTAAAGAAGGGCGATGTCCTCCTCGTCATGGAAGCAATGAAGATGGAGAACAACATCACTGCCGAATTCGACTGCAAAGTTACTAAGATCGTAGCACAGGTAGGACAGTCAGTCAATCAGGGCGATGTGCTCGTAGAAGTAGAAGGTGCAGCAGCACCAGCAGCACCGAAGCCAGTGGCAGCACCAGCACCTGCAGCGGCATCTGCAGCACCTGCACAAAAGCCAGCAGCAACAGGCGCAGGCAAGAAGGTCGAGTCACCACTTCCTGGCACTGTAACCAAGATTTGCGTCACGGTAGGCCAGCAGGTCAACGTAGGCGACACTCTCCTCGTTATGGAAGCCATGAAAATGGCAAACGAAATCAAGGCAGAGTGTGCAGGAACAGTAAAGTCAATTTTAGTACAACAAGGTGCCAGCGTAATGAATGGCGACGCACTCGTAGAAATCGGATAACGGCATGAAGAAAGTAATTTGTCTATTCCTTATGCTGATGCTCGTGACAGCCCCTGTACTCGCAGCCGACTTCGACTTCGGACAGACCATGTCCAAGTTCCTCGGCGACATGGGCATCTCACGCATCTTTGTAGGCGACGGATGGAAGAACTTCGTGATGATCTGTCTCGCATGCTTCCTCCTCTACCTCGCCATCAAGAAGGAGTACGAGCCATTGTTGCTCCTGCCGATTGCATTCGGTATGCTCCTTACCAACCTTCCGGGAGCCAACATGTTCCACACTGAAATGTGGAACGACGAGTTCCTGAATCCTGACAGCCCGTTCTTCCACAGCTACAAGCACATCCTTGCTGAGGGCGGACTGCTCGACGTACTTTACATCGGAGTCAAGGCAGGAGTCTATCCTTGTCTCATCTTCATCGGAGTAGGTGCTATGACTGACTTCGGTCCGCTGATTGCCAATCCAAAGAGCTTCCTCCTCGGAGCAGCAGCACAGCTCGGAATCTTCGTTACATTCATTGCAGCTCACGCACTTGGGTTCACAAGCCTTGAGGCAGCGTCAATAGGTATCATTGGTGGAGCCGACGGACCAACATCCATCTTCCTCACCACACGCCTTGCACCACACCTCCTCGGACCAATTGCAATCGCAGCATATAGTTACATGGCACTCGTACCAGTGATTCAGCCACCAATCATGCGCGCCCTCACGACTAAAAAGGAACGCATGATCAAGATGAATCAGTTACGCACGGTAAGCAAGGTTGAGAAGATAGTCTTCCCAATCGCCATCACGGTTGTAGTTGCATTCATCCTCCCAGATGCAGCGCCACTCGTAGGATGCCTTATGCTCGGTAACCTCATGAAGGAATCGGGAGTCGTAGAACGTCTCTCAAAGACAGTTCAGAATGAACTCACCAACATCGTCGTCATCTTCCTCGGCACAACCGTAGGAGCAACGGCCACTGCAGGCACATTCCTCGACCTCAAGACCATCTACATTCTTTGCATGGGAATCGTAGCGTTCAGTTTCGCAACAGCAGGTGGTGTACTCTTCGCCAAGTTGATGAACCTCTTCCTCAAGGAAAAGATTAATCCGCTCATCGGTAGTGCAGGCGTAAGTGCCGTACCAATGGCAGCACGTGTGAGCCAGGTAGAAGGCCAGAAAGCCAATCCAAGCAACTTCCTCCTCATGCACGCCATGGGACCAAACGTAGCAGGAGTAATCGGTTCAGCAGTAGCAGCTGGAATTCTACTCAGTATGCTTGGCAACTGATAAAGACTTTAGAGACAATATCCAAAGCAGCGACTTCAGAGCCGCTGCTTTTTACTACATGACTAACCAATAATAACGATGAATTATGAATACAAAAACTCTCTTTCTGTTTTTCTTCCTTATCGGAGCACTTGCCTGTAGTGCTCAGGAATCCAAGATGGGTGGCTATCTGATGGTATATCACAAGGACCAGGATCATGGACTCCACATGGCAGTGAGTTATGATGGGTATAACTGGACAGGACTCAACAACGACAAGCCTATAATCGGTGGCGATACGATTGCCATGCAGAAGGGAATCCGCGATCCGCATATCTTTCGTGCCCCCAATGGCGATTTCTATCTGGCAATGACCGACCTGCATGTCTACGGACGCAGGGCAGGATTCCGTTCCACTCAGTGGGAACGTGACGGCGACAAGTACGGATGGGGGAACAACCGTGGACTGGTGCTCATGAAGAGCCACGACCTTGTGAACTGGACTCGCACAAACATCGACTTCACGACTCTCGGAGTCATTGATGGTGTTGACTGGAGCGAGATGGGTTGTGCGTGGGCTCCTGAGACGGTTTGGGACTACGAGAGAGAAAACTTGCTTGTGCATTTCACAACACGCTTCGGTAACGCGCCCAACCAAATTTACTACATCTACATGAACGATGACTTCAATAAGATGCTTTCCACACCGGAACTGCTATTCGAGGCACCGGGAAAGAAATACAATGTCATCGACAGCGATATAATAAAGGTAGGAGATACCTACCACCTTTTCTTCGTCAGTCATGAGCACTCGGCAACCCCACGGCATGCCTACAGCAAGAATATCACAGGACCATACACTATTGACGATACCTACCACGACGGGGAACGTCAGGGACATGAGGCTCCCAATTGCTGGAAACGTATCGGTGAGAAGAAATATGTCGTGATGTTCGATAACTTCAATCGCCGTCCGATGAATTTTGGATTCATGGAGACGACAGACTTCTTCACCTATCATTCACTCGGCTATTTCGGCGAAGGCAGGATGCAACGCAACGGATTCGAAGAGCAGAAGCACGGTGCCGTCATCTGGCTCACGAAGAAGGAAGTGAAGAAACTGCTCAGAACGTATCCGAATAAATAGCGGTTTATGTTAACTTTAACACGAAACCTGAGAAACAATTTGTAGTTCGTAATCCGTAATTCACAATTATTTATTATCTTTGCAGATGTAAATCAGTTTTGTCAGGAAACGATACGTAAAATTAAAGAAGAATGGACAAAATATTATTGAGGAGCGAGATTGATCGTCTGCGTAAGGAAAAGAACGCAGCCGTTCTTGCACATTACTATACAGAATCAGAGGTTCAGGATATTGCCGATTTTGTGGGCGACTCACTCGCACTTGCCAAATGGGCCGCAAAGACCAATGCCGATGTCATCGTGATGTGTGGCGTGAACTTCATGGGCGAGACTTGTAAGATTCTCTGTCCGGAAAAGAAGGTGCTTGTCCTCGATGAAAAGGCAGGTTGTTCTTTAGCTGACAGTTGTCAGGCTGCCGACCTGAAACGTTTTATTGACGAACATCCTGGATATAAGGTGGTCAGCTATGTCAATACGACTGCTTCAGTGAAGGCTCTGAGCGATGTTGTCGTCACCAGTTCGAATGCCGTGAAGGTAGTGGAGAGCTATCCTAAGGACGAAAAACTCATATTCGGTCCAGACAAGAACCTCGGTAGCTACATCAACGAACTGACAGGACGCGAGATGCTTCTCTGGGATGGTGGATGTCATGTCCATAGTGGTTTTACGGCAGAGGAAATACTTTTGCTCAAGCAAAAACATCCGAACGCAGAGGTACTCGTTCATCCTGAATGTCCTAAGGATATACAGTTGCTTGCCGACAAACTCGGTAGTACTGCCGACCTCCTGAAGTACAGCGCAGAATCAGCATACGATGAGTTTATCGTGGCAACTGAGAACGGAGTGATTCACAAGATGAAGGAATCATCTCCTGACAAGAAATTCTATCCGGTGGGAGATGTATGCAACTATATGCGTCTGAATACATTGGAGAAACTCTATACGGCTCTGCTTACCGAACAGCCTGAGGTTATTGTCGACAGGAAACTTGCAGATATGGCAATAAGACCGATAGAAAAAATGCTGAGGCTCTCATGAACATAGCAGCACTGGTATCGGGTGGGGTGGACTCCGCAGTAAGTGTGCATCTGCTTAAGGAGCAGGGATACACGCCACACCTCTTTTATATAAAGATAGGACCTGACCGCAATACGGAATGGAACTGTACGTCGGAGGAGGACGTGGAAATCTGCAGATGGCTTGCAAAACGTTACGGCTGTCTGTTCGACATTATTGACCTCCACAAGGAATACTGGGAACAGGTTGTTGCCTATACTATGGACAAGGCACGACAGGGCTTGACTCCGAATCCCGATATCATGTGCAACAAACTCATCAAGTTCGGCTGTTTCGAGGCAAAGGCCGGTCATGAGTTCGAAAAGACTGCAACCGGACACTATGCCACAACTGAGGAAATCGACGGTAAGGTATGGCTGGCAACGAGCCCCGACCCGGTGAAGGATCAGACGGACTTCCTTTGCCAGCTTGATTATGCTCAGGTCAGCAAACTGATGTTCCCGACAGGACATCTCTGGAAACACGAAGTGCGCGACATTGCCGATAAGGCAGGGCTGCTGAACGCAAAGCGCAGAGACTCGCAAGGCATCTGTTTCCTCGGCGACATCGACTTCCGTGACTACATAAAGGCACATCTCGGTGAGAATCCGGGTGATGTGCGTGAACTGGAGACTGGGCGTAAAATCGGTGAACACAAAGGTTTGTGGTTCTATACGATAGGGCAGAGGAAAGGTCTCGGATTCGGTGAAGGACCGTGGTTTGTGGTGAAAAAGAACCTGAAACGCAATATCCTCTTTGTTTCGCATGGTTATGAGCCTGAAAAGGTGTACAAGGACCATATTGAGATGCACGACATGCACTTCATCACCAAACCTCTCATGTGCCCTTCCGTCACTTTCAAGATTCGTCACACTCCTGAATTCCACAAGGGACTCCTGACAAGAAAGACAGACGGCACGTGGCATTTGCAGGCTGAGGAGAAGATTCATGGAGTGGCTCCGGGCCAGTTCTGTGTCATCTATGATGAGAACCACCATCTCTGTTATGGTTCCGGTGAAATAAAATGATGGAATCCAACCAAAGGAAAAAATGAAACTTTTTAAATTATATCCGACAATGAAAAGAACATTTACTTTTGCAATGGTGCTTATGGTAGGCGCATTGTGTATGGCACAGAAACAGCTTCCGGGCCTGACTTACAGTAACATACCGGCAACACTTACGGTTACAGTGAAACATTACACTCCCAATGCTGACGACAAGATGGTGCTCAAGTATGTGGCTGGCGCATCTGGTGAAAGCAAGGCCGTTTACAACGACAAGATTTCTGAGACGGGAGAGTTCAAGACTTTTGTCGTGCTCTCTTACACCCAACTCGTCACCCTCCATTTCCCGAACATGGAGAATGCCGTTCAGTTCATTATGACTCCAGGCAAGGAGACAATCGTGACCGTTGATGCCAAGCTGCTCAACAATCCGAATGCCAAGAAACCAGCGTGGACTTTCAAGGGCGAGAATGCCGAGTTCAACAAGGACTTTGCCAATTATTCATCAGAGCACGATGCGTTCATGCTCACTGCCAAGATTTCCGGACAAGAAGGGCTTGCACAGTTCAAGGGCCTGGACGTAAACGGTTATAAGGAGAAGATTTTAGGTATGTGTAATGAAACCATTGCAAAAGCCAATGCTGACAAACGACTCGGTGATGCGTTCAAGGGCTATGTGAAAACTACTGCGAGGTCGGTAGGTGCTACACTCCTCTCTGCAGCTCAGACCATTCTTGCCTACTCCAACGGAGGCAAGGCTTCGGACTATACACTCCCAGTGGATTATTGGAACGAGGTAAAGGAGTGGAACTCATTCGGCTCAAACGACATGCTCTATACGAGATATGCATCTTCCCTCGATCAATACGTACAATCAATGGGGCAGCTTGTGGGATATGATGGTTTCACCGCACCAGAGAGTTACAGCCAACTTGCAAGTGCCAAGAAATACCTCGCTACTATCGAAGGCTACCAGACACTCACTCCGGAAGAACTCGAGAAGGTGGCAAAGGAATGTCCTATATTCGAGCAGGAAATCCTCGATAAGAATGCCGCAATGAAGAAGACTCTCGATGACATTGCAAAGAATCCGCAGTTCGTCATCAAGTCAATCGCTGAAGACCTTAAGGGTGAGGATGTGTTCAAGGCTCTTACGGAACCATACAAGGGCAAACCGACTCTCGTAGACTTTTGGGCAACTTGGTGCGGACCTTGTAAGGCTGCCATGAAGACCATCGAACCTCTGAAGGAGGAACTGAAAGGCAAGGTGAACTTCATCTATGTGACCGGACCTTCAAGTCCGAAGGAAACCTGGAACAAGATGATTCCTACAATCCACGGCGACCACTACTATGTCACCACAGAACAGTACAATACCCTTCTGCAGCAGTTCGAGAGTCAGGGCATTCCTACCTATGTCATAGTAGACAAGGACGGAAAGGTTCAGAACAAGTATATCGGTTATCCTGGAAACGAAAAGATGAAGGAAGAATTCACGAAATAGGTCAGAATACCATACTTCCCGTAATAATTACATCACCATCGCTCTGATACGTAGCAATCAGCGGCGATGGTTTTTTGTTGCCTGTCTGACGGAATGCTTTGAGCATGGTCTCATATCTGAATACATCCATGTCGTAAACGATGTAGTCATATCCTTTTCCCATCTCCGTCAGGTTCACGTGCCCTGATTCCATCATCTCCTGTGAGGCAATGACGGATTCGTAGACGATGCCCTTGCTCTCGCATTTCTCTATCATCCTCTCCAGGTTCCTGCTTCCACCGATAAGTAGGAAACGGCTCTTCTGTATATAATATAAGGTGTCGTGCTTGTCGATTCTCACTTTGCATTGCTGCCACACATAGTCGATGAACCCTTTCAGGTAAATCGCACCTTTGATTGGAACCGACAGCATCTTGCTGTATCCGCCGTAGTGTTTTTCAAAGAATATGAGCATTGCCTGATAGAATGCGTTCACATATCTGAAACTGTTCTTCTTTGTACTCTCACCCTTGTAGTGCAGTATTGCGGAAGGAATATACAGATTTCTCTTGCCGGTATTCAGCAACCGGTACGACAGGTCAATGTCCTCTCCGTACATAAAGAAGGTCTCGTCCAGCAGTCCTGTTTCGTCAAGCACGGATTTTCGTATGAACATACATGCCCCAGAGATGATTTCTATGTCGGCAATCCTCTCACGGTCGAGATACTGCATATAGTATCGTCCGAATATCCTGCTTTTAGGAAACAGTTTGCAAAGTCCGGCCATCTTGCAGAACGAAGTGAATGGGGTGGGGGTTCCTCTTCTTGATTCGAGCGCAAAACCTCCGTCCTGTTTCAGCATCATCACACCTGCGCCTCCGGCATCCTGCTCCTTGTCCATTACGCAGATTACCTCCTTCAGCACGTTCTCGCCTACGATGGTGTCGGGATTCAGCAGCACTACGTATTCCCCCTGTGCCAGTCTGAGAGCCTGATTGTTCGCCTTTGCAAAACCTGAGTTGTCCTTGTTCCAGATGAAGTGAACATCAGGGTATCGCTCATGTATCCATGTCTCAGTACCGTCATTGCTACAGTTGTCCACCACGAAGATTTCTCCCTCGATGCCATCCATGCTCCGCCTCACCGAGTCAATACACTGACACAGATAAAACTTCACATTATAGCTTACTATGACAACACTAAGTTTCATTCGCAATCATCATTTATATTCCACTCTGTTCACTATTGACCTTCCCAGAGTAATCTCATCAGTGTACTGCAACTCATCGTTCATCGACAGTCCCCTTGCAAGTACCGTTAGCCGTACATTGTAATTTGCCAGCTTCCTGGAGATGAAAAAGTTCGTCGTGTCGCCTTCCACCGTCGAACTCAGGGCAAGGATAACTTCCTGCACTCCTCCTTCGCCTACACGGGCCACGAGCGATTCTATCTCCAAGTCAGCCGGACCGACACCGTCCATCGGACTGATTACACCTCCAAGTACATGGTAGAGACCATGATACTGTGTCGTGGCCTCAATTGCCATCACGTCCTGGATGTTTTCTACTACGCATACCATCGTCTTGTCCCTCTTCTCGTCACTGCAGATCTCACATACCTCCGTGTCGGAAATGTTGTGACACACACTGCAATACTTTATCTCATGACGCAGTTCTTTGATGGCATCAGCAAACCCGTCTACGGATGCCGTCTCCAGTCGCAACATGTGCAGCACCAGTCTGACAGCCGTCTTCCGACCCACACCGGGCAGTTTTGAAAACTCGTCCACTGCCCGTCTAAACAAATCCGATGAATACCTCTGATCCATATCTTCTGCAAATTTACACTTTTTTTTCCGTCTGCACCCCATTCTTTCCTCGAATTCGGGAAAAAAGTAGGAAAATCGTCTTTCTTTAACATCTTTTAACGCTTTTTTTTTGTCTACACGAATTATTTACTCTAATTTTGCGTAGACTTTTTGGAAATATAGTCTACATTTTTAATAAAAATGCTCTAATGACAATATTAAAATAGTCTAAATTGAAATAAAAAAAGCTTTAAAATTAAAGTAGAATATGAGTATAAACTATCGTCTCACTCCGATGAAGGACAACATTAGCAAGGAACCGAGGAAGGCTTTCTATGCACAAGTTGTCACAAAGGGTACAATAGACACTCAGACACTCTGCAAGGACATTGCGTCATCATGTACACTGACTATGGCTGATATGGCAGGTGCCATAGCAGCCCTCGTCGAAAAAATCGAACAGAGCCTACTTGATGGTTACAATGTCTATATCGACGGACTCGGAACATTCTCAATCTCTGCAGAATCACCGCTCGTAGAGACTGAAAAGGATATGAAAGCAAAGGATATAAAAATTAAGAATATCCACTACCGCGCTGCTGTCCCGTTGAAGAAAGCCATGAAGGCATCTTCATTCTCATGTGTGAAAGACTGATAACGTTACGATGAACTGAACCCACAGAAATCACTTCCACAAGAAATCAAAATTTTTACACTTCTCAGTCCGTCGGAATCAGCCATCATAGATAAATTAAACAAACAGAGATAATTAATTACAAAACTAAAAAAAACTAAAACATTATGAAAAAGAACCTTATTTTAGGCTTGGCACTCATATCTGCTATCGCCTTCGTTTCATGTAAGTCATCAGAAAGTAGTTACCGCAAAGCATACGAAAAGGCACAGGCAGCAGAACAGACTGTTCAGAAGCCAACAGCTCCAGTCGTTCAGCAGCCGGCAGCTCCAGTCGTAACAGCTCCGGTTACACCGCAGCCAGAAGAGAACGTAACAGTTCGTCAGGAAGCCCTCAATGCAGTCAACGGAACTCTCAAGGCTTATAACGTAATTTGTGGCTCATTCAAGAGTCTTGACAACGCAAACCGTCTTTGCGGCACACTCAAGGCAAGCGGCTATGCAGCACAGGTGGCACAGAATCCGGAGACAGGAATGTATCGTGTAGTGGCAGAATCATTCGACGACAAGTCATCTGCAGTCAACACACGCAATCGTCTGCGCAGTCTCTATCCGGACGCATGGTTGCTCCTGCGCAAGTAATTCAATTCATTAATACGCCAAACAACGTCAGTGCCTTCTTCGTACACAACGCTTCTGAGGAGGATGACGGGAAAGATATATTGTGTTTTCAATCAGCTTAGTTTAAGCACATTTTAATTTCTTTTTGGTAAGTGAGAATAATTGTAAGAATTATCTCAAGCGGTCATCAGCTGTGAAGCTCATGACCGTTTTTTGTCTCTCCAATGGTCTTTTTCCAATCTTTTTACTTAATCGTTAGTGTCTATGTCAGAAAAAATTACTAAATTTGCAAACGCAATATATGCATTCTTGAAATGAAGACAAAAAAAGTACTCTATGTAAATACGGAGATGATGCCGTTCACCGCAGAGACCCCTCTCTCGAAGCGTTTCCGTGTCTTACCGCAACGCATCCAGGAATCAGGCTGTGAGATTCGTACGTTCATGCCTAAGTGGGGGATCATCAACGAACGCCGTAACCAGCTCCACGAAGTTATACGGCTCTCGGGAATGAATCTCATCATCAACGATAACGACCATTCGCTGCTCCTGAAAGTCGCATCCATACAGACTGCACGCATGCAGATATATTTCATCGACAACGATGACTTCTTCCGCAAGAAAGGCATAGGAATTGACCCTCGTGGCAAGGAATACGCCAACAATGCCGATCGTGCCATCTTCTATGCACGTGGAGTCCTCGAGACAGTCAAGAAACTCGGATGGGTACCTGATATTGTACACTGCACAGGCTGGGCATCAGCCATCATGCCTTTATACATCAAGAAAGCATTCTGCGACGAACCGTCATTCGCAGACTGCAAGGTCATTTATTCAGCTACCCGCCAGATGCTTCATCAACCGCTTAGCAAGAACCTCGAGAAGTCACTCACCTTCCGCGATGCTTCATTTTCCAATGTTGACGATGTCACACCACTTGCGTGCCATTTCGACAACATACAGAAACTGGCAATCAAGTTCTCCGACGGACTCATCCTCGAGGACGAGGAAGTAAGTCCGGAAGTCATCCAGTATGCACAATCGCTTGGACTGCCGGTACTCTCTTATCAGACTGAAGACAAGTGTGAGGAAACCTACAAGGAATTCTACGACAGGGTATTGGGATGACCCCTTTCCTGCAAATCAATCAACATAAGCAATAAACAACGAAGAAATCAATGTGCAACGTACGTAATAAAATATACGCAGTCTTTATATCACTCCTCTTCCTGTTATTCGTCTCATGCGATGACACTACCAACAACCTGGGATCCGACATGATGCCCTCTCAGGATTTTGTCCACTCATCCGAGGCTGTCTATTACGCTGTCTCACAGACAGTGCCTGCCGGCGACGTACTGGCACGTTCAAGCATATCCTATCTCGGCCGTTTCACCGACCCTGAGACCGGCACATCCATCAAGTCCGACTTCCTGGCGCAGTTCCACTGTCCGGAGGATTTCGCCATGCCTGACTCGATAGTCAACGACTCAGTCAAGTCAGTCGACCTCCGTCTTTATGTCAAGGACTTCGTGGGCGATTCCCTACAGGCACTCAAGGTATCCGTCTATCCACTTGATTCTGTACTCGACCCCGACCTCAACTACTACACAAATATCATCCCCGAGAACTACTACGACAGCAGGAAGACACCTATTGCCGAGAAATGGTTCACACTGTCCGACTACACGATTTCCGACAGTGCCCGCTGGTCATCTGATCACTACAACAATATCTACATACCACTCCCACGCTACATCGGCCAGGCCATCTACGACGGCTACAAGTCGCATCCAGAATACTTCACCAATTCTGAGACATTCATCCGTAGCGGAATTCCAGGAACAAAAGGATTCTACTTCAAACTTGAGGCTGGTGACGGAGCAATGGCATATATCGACATCTCTGCACTCACACTCCATTTTGACGCCTACGTAGCCAGTGAAGATTCAGTCTATAGGGATGCCTACAAGGCATTCGGATCTACGGAGGAAGTCATACAGGCAACACGCTTCGAAAACTCCAACCTCCAGAAACTCATCGACGACCAGTCGGCCACATACCTCAAGTCACCGGCTGGACTCTTCACGCAGATTACTCTGCCAATCGATGAATTTATATCATCACAATACTCCAACGACTCCATCAACTCCGTAAAACTCACCCTCACACGCTACAATGACCGTGTACAGAGCCGTTTCAAGCTCAGTATACCGAAGAACGTACTCCTCGTACGTTACGACGACTATGCAGGCTATTTCGAGAACTATAAGATAGCCGACGACCTCACGTCCTACATTGCAACCTACAACAAGAAATCCAATACATACGATTTCTCCAACATCTCCAACCTCGTGAGTGCCATGATTACCGAGAAGAAGAACGGCCAAGCCACACCAAATTACAACAAGGTACTCATCATCCCCGTAGAACCAACCTACGACACATCCTCTTACCTTGTCAAACTCTGTCACGACTTCTCCATGTCCAGTTCCCGTCTCCTCGGCGGCATCGACAAGATCAAACTCGACGTAGTCTATACCAACTACCGCAAGTAGGACCTTTCACCATCCGTCAATCAAGTTCCATGGAATAATAGACATACGTGTACCATTGATTTGCCGTTGGTCACCACTATGCAATTCTGATTTGCAAGCATGTGGCGGATTCAGTGCTACTCCATTCAACGGACTTGCTCATACCTCGTATTATTGCTTCAGAGATGGAATTGTCTTTCTGCTCATGAAAACAGTCTGGTCCCTCTTGTGGCTTGATAATCTGCAGCTTTACCTCCGAACTCTTTTCCGAATAGGACAGTGTTATTGACGTGCCCTTGCTGCGCCCCATTATTATAATCCCTTCTTCGATTATGTGTTCGATATTGTTGATTGTGGCGTAAGAAAGGTTATACTTTTCTGCAAAATGGATCATTTCGGCATTCATTTCATAGTAATCAAATTCTTCTGATTCTATTTCATATTTGCACTCGTGTATCCCGTTTATAAAGATACGTGTCCTTTCACGTTGTGGATTGTCAAATATCTGTTTAGGAGTACCTTCTTCGTAAATCACACCTTGATCCATGTAAAACACGCGGCTGCTCACCTCGCGTGCGAATCGCATTTCGTGTGTAACTACCATCATGGTAATACCTTTTTTTGCAAGAGCGCGCATTACTCCCAACACCTCGCTTACCATAGTAGGATCCAAGGCGGATGTAGGTTCGTCAAACAACATTATTTCGGGTTTCATTGCCAAGGCACGTGCTATTGCAACACGTTGTTTCTGACCGCCTGACAACTCATCAGGAAAAGCATCTGCCTTATCTGCAAGTCCCACAAGCCTTAAAAGTTCCATAGCTTCAGTGTAGGCTTGCTCTTTGCCCAAGCCGAGCAATTTACGTGGAGCATAAGTTATGTTGTCTATAACTGAAAACTCATTGAAGAGATTGAATGACTGGAACACCATACCGATTTTGCGCCTGAGTGCAGACACATTGGCATCGGTGGCAAGAATATCCTGATTGTCAACCAATACAGTTCCACCGTTGGGCTGTTCCAAAAGATTCAGACATCGCAGGAATGTACTTTTCCCTGTGCCAGACGGACCGATTATCGAGATTACTTCGCCGCGGTGTATTTCAGCGTTGACATCTTTGAGCACCTGCAGGTCGTTCCGGTAATTCTTTCTCAAATGTTCCACTTTAATAACGATATCGCTGTTGATATCTTGGACGGACTTATGATTGTTGTGGCTGCATTTATTCTTTCGATACAGGACAATATAGATTGCTGTACACAAGAAAAGTATGGATAAAACAACCACAAGCCAAATAGTAGTATGTCCGTCTTCAGAGGCTGTTGTCTGTGAAGACGCTTTTTTTACCAAAGCCAATGTGGTGCTTTTAAGGTATGGTACCAGAGTCACCGCTTTCTGACGTTCTGGAGTAATCAGTATGCATGCAAAAACAATATCCGATTTCCCTGAAGCCAGGCTGGGTATCAATGCTCCGAAATTCATTATGTTGAACTCTACAGGACGGTCTACAGCACGTGCAAAGCGCTTTGCCAATTCAATTTCATAACCGTCAAGTTCTCCATTGATGAAGAAACTAAATTGCGGGGTACTGCCCAATACTCCGACTTTGATGGGCTCGCCATGTACAGGCATCTCTATGTCGTGGTGAGCTTCCACTCCAGGCAGATGATGCCAGCGGTAATACATATCTTCAGATTCTGTAGATATTTTGAACGTATCCATAAAGCATCTGAACTGGTCTGCCAGTCTTGTGCTGTCAAGATTAAAACATGCTCCTACATCGGTTACGGGAAAGGCCGTGGGTATGGTGTCGAACTCTGTCTGAGTCATCATAAGGCCGATTGTTGCTAGTCGGTTCATGTAGAATGCACCTACTTTCCCGACTCTTACGGCCTCTATGGCATCGCTTTCGGTATTGAATGAAAGTAATCTCTCTGAACCGAATCTATCAAGCAATGCCATCTCCTGCGATGTTCCTTGAAGCACCCCCAATTTCATGCCGTCCAAATCTTCTTCGGTCATTATTTGTTTGAAATCACCTTGTCCGGCAGAATTGCACGAAATCAGCAAGAATGCTACGGCAGTAATTAGTGCTGCTGCATGTGTATGTCTTTTCTTCAAACTGAAAACCATCTTCAGAAACACTCCTATGAACCATGCTATGAGGAAATATATCAAAGCAATCAGTATAAGTGGAAAAAACGCGTCGAAAGTGCGTGAACGTATCAGGTCTGAGGCTTTTGTCATATCCATTACTGCAACGTAACCCACTATTGAAGTGGATTTCAAAAGTGTGATTATTTCGCCCAAATAGACCGGTATGGCATTTCGTACAGCTGGTGGAAGTACAAAATAAAGAAAAGTCTGAGTTTTGGAAAAGCCTAGGGAGAGCCCTGCTTCAGTCTGTCCCTTGTCAATGCTTTCAATATTTGTACGTAATATTTCACTGAAGTATGCCGCCGAATTGAGTGCAAAGGCTACAATTGCCACAAATGGTCCGCTTGCATTAGATTCCGCCATTACTACATAGAACATTATCATGAGCAGTACCAGTACCGGTGTCCCACGCATAATGTCGATGTAAACTTTTGCAAAACCACTTGCAAACCTGTTGCGGCTCATTCTCAACAAGCATATCAAGCCGCCAAGTAAAGTTCCTGCAACAGTGGCGAATGCAGTTATTGCGAGTGTCGTCTTGAGCCCGTCAAGAATTAACTGATAGCGGTTCTCTATCAACAGATTGTTTATGAAGGCCTGGGTTGTTTCTTGCCAAATTTCTGATAACATAATGTAGGTTCAATGATAATTTCAACAAATCCAGTTGCAAATATAGTAAAAAAATGCAAAGAATGGTTCATCTGGTGAATTTTTGAAGGGATTTCGCTGCGCTCAAACATCATAACTCAGACCTATGGTAAAAAACTAAACTGAAAAATTTATAAGTAATCAATTTTTTTTGCTAAACTCTTGCAAGTGACGTAAATAATGTGTATCTTTGCACGCTTTTTCTCCGGAGGGAGGAGTACAACTTGGGGTTGAATGGATTTGACAGCAAGTTGAGGTGGTGCGTAAGCATGCAGAGTGTTGAGAC
>JAZQPD010000018.1:0-12263 GCA_045628285.1 Bacteroidaceae bacterium | reverse complement strand
ATAGTCAAGGAGATATCCGTGATGGTTGAGATGCACCTTCTTGAAGGACAACCCTGCTTTTTCGGCCAGTTTGTGATATACCTTTGCCTTGTCGTCCATTCCAAGAAATTCATGTAGGTGTGCACAACATTCGAGTGCGTTGTACCACAGTGCATTAATCTCGACTACATATCCTACACGAGGATTCGCCGGCCTGCCATTGACCATTGCATTCATCCATGTGGCTGGTTTTTCGCAACCCCTGGTAAAGAGCAGACCGTTCTCGCGGACATCAAGACCAGGGTGTTTGTCCTTTCGGATGAAATCGACGATTTTCTTTACCATGGGGAAGTATAGTTTCAAGGCATCTTCGCGTGAGATGAGTCGTGAATATTGCTGTATGCACCATACTGCCCATAGCAACACGTCAGGAGCATCTACTTCTTCTATATCTACCGAAATCGGTTTGTTGTCCATAAAGTCGTTAATGGCTTTTAAGGCAGTCTCCATCACTGCCTTGTAGCGGTCTACTTCTCCAATGGCTAAAGTTAGTCCGGGCAAAGCCAGGAATGTGTCGCGTGCACGCGTCTTGAACCATGGGTATCCTGCAATGATGTAGTGCTCGTCGTTTTTTTCGAAATGGAACTGGTGTGCTGCGTTGGTAAGACACTCGGTAAAACCACTGCGAGGCTGATGCACGGCTACCTCTTCATCGAAAATTTTCTTGAGTTGTGTGGTCTTCACGGGTTCCAGACCGGCTGAGAAGATGATGCTTTCACCTTTCTTGATGATGAACTCAAAATATCCAGGCACATACAGGTCCTCGGAATATTCATATCCCATTTCCTGTTCACGCTCGTATTCTATTCCTTTGTACCAGTTTGGTATGAACACATATTCCGACTTCCTGTTTGTCTGCATGTACAGGTCAGGGTACCCCCCGTACATACAGGTCCTGATTCCATTGTCAACCTCAGTATAGTCCAGGTTTACGGCAGCATTCTCATGAGTGAGTTGATTTACCGGGCGATATGCCAGAAATGGCCTTAGTCTGAGGGTTGTTTGTGAGTGAGCATCCAATAAGGTGTATCTTATCAGAATTCTGTCGTGAAAATGCTGGAAGATTATCTCTTTTTTCAGTATTGCACCGCCGACACGATAGATGGTTGTTGGAATACGTTCCCAAGAGTATTCGCGAATATACTTGTGGCCATTAGGACTGAATGTGTTGCCGGCATATTTGTGAAGACCGAGATTGAACTCAGCCCCATGCTGAATTACAGTCTCGTCAAGACTTGACAGAAGAACGAAATTCTCTTTGCCAAGAGCCGGTATTGGCACGACAAGAAGCCCATGATATTTGCGGGTGTTACAACCTACGATGGTTGACGAAGAATAGGACCCGCTTCTGTTTGTGCGGAGAATCTCTTTCCTCATTGACTCCTGTAGATTTGTCATCTGGCTCTTTTCAAACTGTAAGTATGTCATAATCTAATTACAAGTTACAAGTTACTGAGTCTACTGACTCGGATTTCGTGGTTTCAATAAAATTATTTAAAGTTTAATTCGAAGGACAAATATAAATAAAAATTTTATCAAATGCAATCAAATTTGAAAAAAAAGTGTAAATTTGCACTCATAATGCTAAAAAAAGATATATATACTGCCGAACGTGCTTGTGAATTCATGGGTGATTTCGTGAATTTACTAACTCCTGAGCAGAAGGAGTCCTTGCTTGCAAATGTCAGCGTGTGTACGCTAAAACCTGGTGAGGAACTCTATCATGAGGGCAACATACCTCAATTTATGTGTTGTGTGGTCAACGGACACATCAAGATATCACGTCTTGGAGTAGGGGGGAGGAATATCATCCTGCGACTCATCCACAATGGTGGGATATTCGGTTACAGATCCTATTTCTCGAAATCACAGCATATTACCACTGCTACGGCTGTCACCCGTGCCGTTGTCTACCTCGTACCTCTCAATGTTATTGATGACTGGATGGTCGACAATACCATACTTACCCGTTTCTTCGTAAATGAACTTGCCGAAGACCTTGGGCATTCGGACCAACGTCTCCTCAACCTCACACAGAAGCATCTCCGTGGACGCCTTGCGGAAGCCATACTCCTGCTGGCAGAAAATTTTGGATTCTGTGCAGATGGCAGGACGATAGCATTCGAACCATCGCGTGAGGAACTGGCCGACATGGCTAACATGACCCGCTCCAATGCCATACGTACTCTCTCTGATTTTGCCAAGGAAGAAATTGTCTCCGTTGACCATCGTCGTATTGCCATTCTCGACATGCAGAAACTGGAGATGAACTCAAACTTCGGATAGACACGGCTAAAGGCTTCCGGTTTCAAGATTCGTTAAATTTCAATTCCAATTTTATTTTATGTTAAGATTCACTATAATCCCTGTTCTTGCTGCATTCAGTCTGATTTCCTTTGGACAGAGTGATCCACTGATGGGATTGACTATCAATGTAATTGGTGACAGCTATGTAGCAAACCACAAGGCTCCGAAAGAACAGAGTTGGCATGCCAAGGTTGCAAGGATTCATGGTATGACTTACAACAACTATGGCCGCAATGGTAATTGTGTGGCATTTGACCGTGAACGTTTCGGAAAGGCAATGATTACGCGCTACACGGAGATGACCGACTCTGCCGACATAATTCTCATCATTGCCGGACATAACGATGCCACAATGATTGGTGACAATGCTGACTCACTCCGTATATTCGAAAAATGCCTCGACAGTCTCTTCTATGCTCTCCGCGAGAAATATCCAAATGGACATATCGGCTATGTCACACCATGGTATCTCGCCACCAAAGGCTTCAAGCCTGTCGTCAAGACTATCAGAAAATTGTGTAAAAAACATTCTGTACCTCTTCTCGACAACTACAGGAAAGGCTCTGTCATAAAGGTTCGCGACATGGAATTCCGTCGGCGATATTTTCAGTCGCCTACGGACACAGCTCATCTCAACGACTCTGGGCACAACCTCTTCCTCCCCTTCGGTGAGCAGTTTCTAATCTCTCTGCTGACGGATAAATGAAAGAAATGGTGACCATTACAGTCACCATTTCCTGTCTGTTGAGAGAGTTTCTTTATTGATTGCTATTTCTTCAAAGTCGTACGAGCTTCCCTGAGGCGTGAGAGAGCCTTTGTGATGAAGTCCTTGGTTCCACTGCCGTCATTGACGTATCCTACTACCATGTCAGCATAGTCGATGGCCTCGCGGAGTTCTGTTGTCTTGTTGCGAATCTCCTTTATCTCCGTAAGGAGTGGGAGGAGTTCTGCAAGATCCTCTGGTTCTGCGAGATTGCCCGGACGCATGGTGTTGATGGCTACATTCAGCGCTGAAGTTGCTGAATTAATAGCGTCCTGAGTCCTTGCCTTGTCAGCCAGCACACTTTCCGCGTTCCTAATCTGTTCGAGAAGCCTGCCATATCCGTTTGGTGCCCATGGAGAATGAGCCGGTACTTTCACGGTAAGTTTATCCCATGCATCTTGTTCTGCTACTCTGTTCTTGGCAAGATTGAGTGCCTGTTCAAGGTTGGCTGTATCTATCTTCTTTGAACTTGATTTTTTCTTTGCATCGCCGATGACATTCAGACGAAGGTAATGGGTGGCGTGTTCTGTCTGCCAATAGTCTGGCTTAAACTCTTTCCCTGCAAAGTTGAGTTTATATACATGTCCGTTGTACCCGTTGTCTGAATCTGCTCCGAGGAGTGTGATTTCGCTGAGGTCGGACTTCAACTCAAACTCTGCTTCTTTCCATTCACTGATACCTTGAGTTGCCATTACGAGTGGTCCGTACATGATTGCACCAACCCATTGAGGGGCGTAATTCTCGTTGACGACCTGTTGGCGCTGACCCCTCTGCGGACGCTGTCCGCGAGGCATTTGAGGTGCCTTTGTCGGTGCTGCCACTTCCATTTTGTCGGGACCGAAGTTGATGTGCTTTGTGAATGGCATTGTCACTTCGATTACATCATCAGCACTCCATTGTCTTGCCGGAATCTCTACATAAGAGCATGGCTGATAGTTCTTTTGTAGGTTCTTGCCGTTTACTTTCACGCTGAATCCTTCTGTTGCCCAATAAGGTACGCGCAGCTTGACTGAGAATGTACCCGATTTACCATTAGGCTTGAATGTGATTGTTGATTTCTCTGCAGGCCATTCACATTCCTGAATGAGACGGACATTTTGCTTGTCCCAATCTGCAGTACTTGGCATGTAGAGCGCTACCCAGATTGTGTTGTCGTTGACGAAATATGTTGCTTCCTGGTACTTTACATGATTTTCAGCACCAGTCCCGCCGCAGCATGTACTCTGAGGAGTCTCGTTGCCGAACGGCTTTGCACCGTTGAGTCCTACTGCATATTGGTATGTAGTGGAATATTCCGTAGGATGAACCGAACCTATAATCTGGTTGTAGAGCACTCTCTCGTAGTAGTCCATGTATCGGGCATCGTCAGGATCGAAACAGTTGAGATCCTTTGTCAGTTTTGCAAGATTGTAGGCGCAACAAGTCTCGTTGAGTTCCGGATTTGCAGTCATGCCGCCCCAACCACCAACATTCGTGTTCATGCTGAGAATCTGTGAATAAGGCTGACGGAACATCTCTCCGTTGCCTACACCACCCATTGCATAAACATAACGGCCTTGAATCATGTTCCAGAAGTTGTAGGCAATGTTATAATAATAAGGATTGTTGTTGCCTACATAAGACTTCAACGCTCCCGTAATCATAGGGATATGCTGATTTGCATGACGGGTACGAATATCGTCAATGTTCTTCGAAAGTGGTTCGAAGAATGCTGGCGAATCAAAATAATTTGCTGCTTCGAGCAGACGGGCCTTTTCCGTAGGGTCGTTTACCATCAATGCCAGACGAGAGAGGGATTCCTCCATTCCGCCCACTTCACCTGCAATATACATGTTCCACATCTCGTATCTGTTGCCCGGACGAGCCTGACGCTCAGCCTTATCACCATCAGTCTTCACATAAGTGCGATAATGAAGACGGTTCCAAACCCAAAGTCCCATGTCCTTTGCAATCAACAATGCCTTCTCTGCAATTTCTTTATTGATTAAATTACTTGGCGGTAAGGTGTTGGAATTTGATGTGCAGCCAACATTCAGTGCAATGTCGATAAGACCAGCCAACTGCTTATGTATACTATAATAAGGTGCCCAGACCCATTCTTCGTTGTTGTAGGCACGATAACATTCAATGAGGGCAGGGTGGGCTGCTGGAATGGCATTGATGTAACCATATCCATAGTGCTTATAGTCCTTCTTGTATTCATCGAAAGCCTTCCAGTTGCCTTTCATTTCCTTGAGAACTTCTTCTGGTGCATAGTCACGAGCCTCAAAATATCGCCCCAGACTGTCACTCCATACGAATGTCCTTTCCTGGCATTCACGGAGTTCGTTGACCATTCGTTCAATGCGAAGCAGCAATTCTGCTTTTTGATCCAGATTTACCGTGGAAGCATAAGCAAGTGCAAGAGCAGACATATAGTGACCTGAACCATGACCTTTTAACTTGGTTGTTGGAGAATCCCAGCCGTCGCTTACCTTATAGCCTTCTGTTGGGAGACCATAGGTGTCGCGGTAGTTGTAGAGTTGTTGTGTAATGTCCCAACTGAGGATTGCATTAATATCCAGTTCGCGGTTGGATGTCAGACGGTTGTTGCCTGTTATATGGATTTTTCCAAGAGGCAGCGGCTCTGCTTTAGGCTTGTTCGACGGAACCTGCTTGGAGAGTTCCTTGCCTACTACCTTAATGTTGGCTGCAATGGGGTATCCTTCATCCGTGGTATTGTCGCCGATGATGAATCCGTTAATGGTGTATTGCTTTCCTGCAGAATAGCCTGCCTGCAGTTCTTCGGTCTCTCTCAGGGAATTTGACCAGCGAATC
Source organism: Bacteroidaceae bacterium (assembly GCA_045628285.1). Taxonomy (GTDB): domain Bacteria; phylum Bacteroidota; class Bacteroidia; order Bacteroidales; family Bacteroidaceae; genus Colivivens. Next base: position 6,337 of record JAZQPD010000018.1, on the reverse strand, counting down.
TGACGCCATTCCTTGGTGCCATCACTGTAAGTCACCCAAACTTGCCAGGGGAGACGTGGTACGGTGCCTTCAGGTGCATCGATACTGACTGATTCTACTTTTTTGATTGTACGTTTCTTTGCATTAAGGGATACTGGTGAAAGTAACATCACCCCAGCTGCAAGCAACATGATGACTGACTTCTTCATTTTCATAGATTTTTTAGTTATTAAGTAATGGTTATTCCTCTTCTTCCACTGGTCCGAAACCATAAGTCACCTGCCAGACACAATACTGACCTTCCGGGTCTTCAACTGCCTCATCATTAGAGTCAAATGACATTCTCATTAAAGTTTTGGTCTTGGTATATTTTATTTTCATGGGAACCTTCTTCTCTCCGTCGGTAAACATTATGAATTCCACCCATCGGCGGAGCATGTATGGAAACTCGCCTTCATTATGGAAATAGCATCCGGTACCTTCTTCGGGCACTCCGTCGGACATGAATATGATATTTCCGTCAGATGTCTCTATAATCTGGTCGTAGGTATCCTCGTTGAGTTCAACATCGTATCGTTTCAGCGTACCGGAACTAATTGCACTAAGGATGTCGGTGCTGACAAGAATGCCCAATGTATTGGTGGAGTTGTACTTTTCCATAATGATGATAGTCTAATATTTTTGCAAATATAGTAAAAATAAATGGAATTCAACATAAAACTAAAACAAAACTTTATATATTGGAATAAAAGTTAGGGATGCTTATGGCGGTGTTCATAAAAAAGAGTGCTCCCCATTTCACAACGGAGAGCCCCCGAATATCAAAACAAATTAAGTATGAGATATTTTATTATCCATGCAAAGGTAAACAATAAAAATGAATAAACAAAGTATTTAATGTTATTTTTTCTTAAATAATATTTTTCCGACATCTTCGTGTGCGTGTGTGTATATTTTTATTAGGTGGAAAATTTCATAATATTTGGTCAACTTGTTTTTTTTTATTAATTTTGCAGCTTGTAAAGAACTGCAATGTGCAAGAACGGATAATTTTTTATATAATTAAAATGTTTTATTAACAATGGCGAATGTAATTAAATTACACAAAGGCTTGAACATCAATGTAGTCGGCAAGGCTGCTCCTGAGGTTAAGGCTGTGAAGGATTCGGCAATAATCGGAATTGTTCCGGATGCATTCACAGGCGTGAAACCTCTGGTGAAGGTCAAGGAAGGCGAGATTGTAAAAGCCGGAGATGCACTTTTTGTAGACAAGTTGCATCCGGAAGTGGTTTTCGCATCACCGGTAAGCGGCAAGGTCGTTACTGTTGAACGTGGAGACCGTCGTAAGGTGTTAAGCATTCAGGTAGAAGCTGACGAAGAGCAGCAGTATGTTGACTTTGGTCAGGGAATACCAGCCAGCAAGGACGAGGTGAAGCAAGCACTCTTGAAATCAGGTTTGTTTGCTTTCTTCATTCAGCGTCCGTATGCTGTGACCTGTAATCCCGACGATGAACCAAAGGCAATATTCGTGTCCGGATTCAGCGATATGCCTCTTGCTGCAGATTTCGAGGTTGTGTACAAAGGACAGGAAAGAGATTTCCAGACAGGTATCGATGCCCTCGGCAAACTGGCAAAGGTTTACCTGGGTATAAAACCGACAAGTGCTCTCAGGAATGTGAAAAACGCAGAAATCACTGTGTTTGAGGGTAAGTGTCCGGCTGGTAATGTCGGTGTACAGATCAACCACATCTCTCCTGTGAACAAGGGTGAGATAGTATGGACAATTGGTGCTGAAGAAGTGATTTTTGTCGGTCGTCTCTTCAATACAGGTAAGTTGAACCTTACCCGTACGATTGCCGTAGCGGGACCAGAGGTAAAGGAGCCTTGCTATGTTCATGCAGTTGTTGGAGCAAAGATTGGCAAGGTTGTTGCAGAAAAGGTGGATAGCAATGCTGTCATCATCGACGGCAATCCACTCACGGGTCGTGAGGTGACTATGGATGACTTCCTCGGAGCTCATACGACAGAGGTCACTGCAATAGCAAACGGAAGTGAGGCTGATGAGGCTTTCGGCTGGATTCTTCCTCGTTTCAACCAGTTCTCCGTAAGCCGTACTTATTTCAGTTGGCTTCAGGGCAACAAGGCATTCCGGTTCGACAACAGGATCAAGGGCGGTCATCGCCACATGATCATGTCGGGCGAATACGACAAGGTTTTCCCTATGGATATTTTCCCAGAGCAGTTGGTGAAGGCCATCATTGCCGGCGACATCGACCGCATGGAGGCTCTCGGCATTTATGAAGTTGCTCCTGAAGACTTCGCCCTTTGCGAGTTTGTTGACTCGTCAAAGGTGGAGGTTCAGCGTGTGGTACGCGAAGGACTTGACATGTTAAGAAAGGAGAATAGCTAATATGAAACTCAAGAAATATATTGACACACAACTGAAGCCTCAGTTTGAAGAAGGCGGTAAGTTCCATGCTCTGAGGTCAGTATTCGACGGATTCTACACTTTCATGTATGTACCAAATGAGGTTGCAGGCAAGAAGGGTGCTCATATCCACGATGCTATCGACTCAAAGCGCATCATGTCTATGGTTGTGATTGCCCTTATCCCTTGTCTGCTTTTCGGCATGTACAATGTTGGCTACTGGCATTATCAGGCAATAGGCGAGACTCAGGATTTCTGGATGACATTCCTCTATGGTCTGCTTGCAGTGCTGCCTAAGGTAGCAGTAAGTTACATCGTAGGTCTCGGTATCGAATTCATCATTGCCCAGTGGAAGAAGGAGGAAATTCAGGAAGGTTTCCTTGTTTCGGGTATGATTATTCCTCTCATCGTTCCAATCAACTGCCCTCTGTGGATGCTTGCAGTTGCAACTGCATTTGCAGTAATATTCGCAAAGGAAGTATTTGGTGGAACAGGTATGAATATCTTCAATGTTGCCCTCGTAACTCGTGCATTCCTCTTCTTCTCTTACCCTTCAGTAATGAGTGGAGACAATGTATGGGTAAACAGCAACTATCTTGATTGCATCAACGGCGTATCAGGTACTGCCACGGATGCATTCACAATGGCAACTCCTCTTGGCGAGATGGGTGCAGGACAGGCTGTGACTACTTCTTTGGAGAACATGATCACAGGTATTATGCCAGGTTCAATCGGTGAGACTTCTCTCATCGCCATCGCTCTCGGTGCGCTCCTCCTTCTGTGGTGTGGCGTTGCAAGTTGGAAGACCATGCTCAGCGTATTCGTTGGTGGTGCACTCATGGCATTCATCTTCCAGGACAAGTGTCCGGAAGGTTTCCAGTGGTGGCAGCATCTCTGTGTCGGCGGTTTCGCTTTCGGTGCAGTGTTTATGGCAACTGACCCTGTTACAAGTGCCCGTACTGAGACAGGCAAGTGGTTCTACGGATTTTTCATCGGATGTGTTGCAATCATCGTTCGCGTACTCAATCCTGGTTTCCCAGAGGGTATGATGCTTGCAATCCTTCTTATGAACGTATTTGCTCCTCTCATCGACTATTGTGTTGTTCAGGCTAATATTAACAAGCGTGCAAAGCGCATCAAGGCATAAAGGATATGGCAAAGTTTAAATGTAATCTCTGTGGTCAGACCTTTGAGGCTGACACAAAACCTGAAAAGTGTCCTATATGCGGCGCTCCTGCTTCTGAAATAGTGGAAGTTGAAGAACCGAAGGCTAAAAGTGCAGATAAGCCTGCACCTAAGAAGAAGGGCTTCAACACAAATGGCAATACCTACACCATCATCTATTCCGTTATCATCGTAGTCATCGTTGCATTCCTCCTTGCATTCGTAGTTTCTGCACTGAAACCGCAGCAGGATGCAAACGTGAAGATTGACACAATGCAGCACAAACTCAACGCACTCAACATCCGCGGACTCGACAAGGCTGTCGTTGAGGAAAAGTTCAATGACCTCAAGATAGGTGAAGAGACTATGGGCGATGTAGTAGTTGAGGAATTTGCAGTTGACGGTTCAACCAAGTATCTCGTACCAGTATCAGGTAGAGGACTTTGGGGTGGCATCTGGGGCTATATTGCTCTCGACGACGACCTCAATACTATCTATGGTACAGACTTCCAGCACGAGAGTGAGACTGCAGGTCTCGGTGCTCTCATTGCAGAACAGCCATTTCAGAATTCATTCCGTGGAAAGAAGGTATTTGCAGAAGGTGCAAGTGAAGTTACTCTCTCTGTTGTCAAGAAGGGCAAGCAAGGTAACCTTGCTCCTGAGAACTATGTGGATGGCGTTACAGGTGCAACACTCACAAGCAATGGTGTTGATGCAATGCTGAAGGAATGTCTTGCAAAGGTCTTGAAAACAGATGCCGAGGCTGGGCACGACTGTGCAAACCACAAGGACGGCGAACCCTGCACCAGTCCTAATCCATGCGATAAGTGTAAACAACAAATGGGTAAAGAATAAGGAGAAACATTATGGCTATATTTTCAAAACAAAACGGTGAAGCGCTTACAAATCCGCTCAACCTGAATAACCCGATTGCCGTTCAGGTACTCGGCATCTGTTCTGCACTCGCAGTGACAAGCCAGTTGAAGCCTGCAATCGTGATGGGACTTTCAGTTACCATCATCACGGCATTCTCCAACCTGGTCATGTCAATCATCAGAAAGACTGTGCCAAACCGCATTCGTATCATCGTACAGCTCGTTGTGGTTGCGGCTCTCGTTACCATCGTGAGCAACATCCTCAAGGCATACGTCTACGATGTAAGCGTCCAGCTTTCAGTCTATGTAGGTCTTATCATTACCAACTGTATCCTCATGGGCCGCATCGAGGCTTATGCTCTCCAGAATGGTCCTTGGGCTTCTTTCCTTGATGGAATTGGTAACGGACTCGGCTATGCAATCATTCTCGTCATCGTAGGTTTCGTTCGCGAACTCCTCGGCAACGGTTCTCTCTTTGGATTCAAGCTCATACCTGATACTTGGCTTATGGACAACGGCGGCTACTACCTCCACAACGGTATGATGACAATGCCTGCAATGGCACTCATCATAGTAGCTTGTGTCATCTGGGTACACCGCTCCATTAATAAGGATATCGAATAATACTTAAAGTTGGAAAACAGTATGGAACATTTTTTTGAATTGTTTGTTCGCTCGATTTTTGTCGACAACATGATATTTGCTTTCTTCTTGGGTATGTGTTCATATCTTGCAGTATCCAAGACAGTAAAGACCAGTTTCGGACTCGGATGTGCAGTCACCTTCGTGCTGCTCATCACAGTTCCGGTAGACTACCTGCTTCAGACAAAGATTCTCGATGCCAGCAGTTTCATCGGCATCGACCTCACTTTCCTGAGCTTCATCCTCTTTATTGCCGTCATCGCAGCTATGACCCAGTTGGTAGAGATGTTCGTAGAGCGTTTCTCTCCATCTCTCTATAGCGCACTCGGTATCTTCCTTCCGCTTATTGCCGTAAACTGTGCCATCATGGGTGCTTCCCTGTTCATGCAGCAGCGCATTCAGATGAACCCCGACAATGCCCAGTATATCGGTGGAGTAGGAGATTGTGTTGCCTATGCTCTCGGTAGCGGTATCGGCTGGACTCTCGCAATCGTCAGTCTTGCTGCCATCCGCGAAAAGATGGCTTACAGCGATGTTCCAAAGCCACTTCGTGGACTCGGTATCACATTCATCACTGTAGGACTCATGGCAATGGCATTCATGTGTTTCAGTGGACTTAAAATGTAATTAAATAACAATCATGGATGTAAATTTCATTTTAGCAAGTATAGGAGTATTCCTTGCAATCATTCTGATTCTCGTCATACTCCTCCTCGTAGCAAAGAAATACCTTTCTCCTTCAGGTACAGTCAAACTTACCATCAATGGCGACAAGGTACTTGATGTAGAGCAGGGTAGCAGTGTCCTTTCCACTCTTGCAGCAAATGGTGTGTATCTCTCAAGCGCATGTGGCGGCAAAGGCTCTTGCGGACAGTGCAAGTGCCAAATTCCGGAAGGTGCAGGCGAGATTCTCGACTCTGAAAAACCTCACTTCACCCGCAAGCAGATAAAGGAAAACTTCCACCTCGGTTGCCAGACAAAGGTCAAGGGCAACATGAGCATCAAGGTTCCTGAGTCAGTGCTTGGAGTCAAGGAATGGGAATGTACGGTCATCAGCAACAAGAATGTTGCGTCATTCATCAAGGAATTCAAGGTTCAGCTCCCTCCAGGTGAACACATGGACTTCATTCCGGGAAGCTACGCACAGATTCAAATTCCTGCATACGACATCGACTACGACCGCGATATGGACAAGGAACTTATCGGCGACCTCTATGTACCAACATGGCAGAAGTTCGGCATCTTCGGT
>JAZQPD010000017.1:0-6407 GCA_045628285.1 Bacteroidaceae bacterium | reverse complement strand
AAAGATGAAGGACATTACCTTCTCATGGCCGTCGGAACTCTGCAAGATGAAGTCTGCAGGAAGTATCGATATCCCTTACAATGTATCATGGGTAGACGAGGAACGCGACACCAGCTGCTGGCTCGGAAATTCCATGCAGAGAGAGGCATTCCAAAAGCTGTATAGTGTGGCAGATCGTATACAACTCTGTACTGACCGCAGACTGAAGCAAGACTGGGATTATCTGCAGGCTTCAAACAACTTCCGTTTCATGACTACCAAGCACAGTAGTATTGGCATGAACAGAGGTATCTACGACAGTCCTTACGATGCCTTTACCAACTATATGAATATCCTTGGCGACTTCATCAACCGCGTCAACGCATTCTATCCTGTAGACATTGAAAACGAAGAACTTAATGCCCTGCTCACCACCATCAGGAATCAAGGTGAGGAAATTGAAGCCAAAGATAGGAAGATAAAGAAGCTCCAGGAACAACTCGAGAAACTGAATCCGAAGGATGAACAGGTTTCTGAAAAAAAGGTTACAGTAAAAGCCCCTGCAAAGAAAGCAAGTCCGAAAAAAACTACGAAAACAAAGGCAAAATGATTAAGAGAACAGCAATTATCCTGATGTGCTATTTTGGACTGATGAGCACTTACTGTCAGGCTCAGGAAAGTTATCCTGTGGAGACATTCCTCACGGACAGCGGAAAGAAAGTGATGGTGACAATGATAAAGCATGGTTCGCTGGCAATCAACTATGCAGACCAGACCATACTCATTGATCCGGTAGGCAATTTCTACGGACAGAAAGTAGACTATTCCTCATTCAAGCCGACCGCCATATTCATAACACACGAACATGGTGATCATCTTGACGCTGCCACAATAGATGCATTATCCAGTCAGAACACACAACTCTTCCTCAATGAAACCTCACAGAAACAAATCCAGAAGGGCAAGGTTTTGAAGAATGCAGACAAGACAGAACTCACCAAAGATGTAAAGGTTGAAGCCGTACCAGCCTACAACACAACTGCCGGTCGTGAGAAATTCCATCCAAAAGGAAATGGAAACGGATACATCTTTGATGTTGACGGATTGAGGATTTACATCTCCGGCGATACCGAGGATATTCCCGAACTGAAGAACCTGAAAAACATTGACATTGCCTTTCTATCTGCCAACCAGCCATATACGATGACAGAAGCACAGTGCGTGAAGGCAGCAAACATTGTACATCCGAAAGTGCTGATCCCTTATCATCTCGGCGAGACCGACGCGAAGGCAATCTCCGACAGACTGAAAGATACGGGCATCAGTGTAAAATTGTTTGACACCTTGAAATAATCTTCATGGATAATTACAGGATACTACATGCATTAGGCGGTATGGCACTGCTGAGTGGCAACATTGCCCATGCACAGCAGCAGATGATGACAGCTGACGGGAAACCGTTGAACATATTATATATAATGTGTGACGACCATTCCTATCAGACCATCAGTGCATACGACCAGCGATTCATACAGACACCCAATATCGACAGGATTGCCGATGAGGGAGTGAGATTCACCAACAGTTTCGTTGCCAATTCGTTGAGCGGTCCGAGCCGTGCCTGCATGATTACCGGCAAGCACAGCCACAAGAACGGATTCACGAACAACGAGCATGGTGTATTCGACGGTTCACAGCAGACCTTCCCGAAACTACTCCGTCAGGCAGGATATGAGACTGCCATGATAGGCAAATGGCATCTTGTAAGCACCCCAACAGGATTTGACTACTGGGACATTCTTATAGGACAGGGTGCATACTACAACCCTGATTTCATCTGTAATGGAACTCGTGTCAACAGGAAAGGCTATGCTACGAACATCACCACCGACCTTGCACTTGACTGGCTCGAGAACAAACACGACAAGAGCAAGCCGTTCTGCCTCCTGCTCCACCACAAGGCACCCCATCGGACATGGATGCCCGACACATGTGATTTCGATCTCTTCAAGGACGAACAGTATCCCCTGCCCGACAACTTCTTCGATGACTATGAAGGCAGACCGGCAGCAGCTGCCCAGCAGATGAGCATCGTCAGGGACATGGATCTCGTCTACGACCTTAAACTGGCAGATAAGGAGAAGGAAATTCACACGAAGACAGGATTGGAAGACTACGGACGCCAGATGTACAGTAGAATGGATTCCGCACAGAAGGTAAAATGGGATGCCCACTATGATAAGGTAATCGATGACTTCAAGAAGCAATTTCCAGACCTCTCCGAACTGGAACACCTGCAGAGAGGAACAGACCTTACCAATGAGGAAAAGACACCTCTTGCCCGATGGAAATTCAATCAGTACATGAGGAACTATCTGCGTGTAATCACGTCAATCGACCGTAATGTAGGTAGAGTACAAGATTACCTCGAGAAAAGCGGCCTCCTGGTAAACACACTGGGAGTCTATACTTCCGACCAGGGTTTCTATATGGGTGAACACGGATGGTTCGACAAGCGGTTCATGTACGAAGAATCGTTCCGTACACCACTTCTCATGCGTCTTCCCGGAGGGAGAAAAGGTGATGTAAAGGAAATGGTACAGAACATCGACTACGCACCGACATTCCTTGAACTCGCCGGAGTGAAGATTCCCGACGACATTCAGGGCGTTTCCCTCATGCCGCTTATCAAGTCATCGCCTACAAAGGAAGACTGGCAAGTCGTAAAGCATTGGAGAAAGGGACTTTACTATCACTTCTACGAATATCCGGCAGAACATGCGGTAAAACGCCATTACGGTGTGAGGGACAAGCGCTATAGTCTGATACATTTCTACAACGACATCAATCACTGGGAACTCTACGACCTCAGGAAAGATCCCGCTCAGATGCACAACATCTACGGTATGCCGGGCACCCAGAAGACTACGGCACGGATGATGAAACTCCTTCGTGAACTCGAAGAGGAATACGATGCCGAGATAAGAGACTGATGAAGACATTATCGTTCAGCTCGGCAAGAAAAAAGGTTGGTGCATTCAGTACTATGGTGAAACCGGTTGGTTCCACATGTAATTTTCATTGTGCCTACTGCTACTACCTCGACAAGGCTGACATCTATGGAGGCAAGGAGCCCGTGATGAATGAAGAACTGCTTGAACTTTATATCCGTCAGTACTTCGAGGCAGCCGATGTTCCTGCCGTCTCCTTCTGCTGGCATGGGGGCGAGCCGCTTATTGCTGGAATTGACTTTTTCAGGAAGGCGATGGCATTGCAGGAGAAAAACCGTGGGGAAAGACAGGTGGAGAATACCTTGCAGACCAACGGAATGCTTGTGAACGAAGAATGGTGCGTTTTCTTCCGCGAGAACAGATTCCTGGTCGGTCTGTCCCTTGACGGTCCACAGGATATTCACGACGCCTTCAGAACAACAAAAGGCGGACGTCCGACATTCGAATATGCAGTCCGTGCAGCCCGGCTCATGATAAGTCATGGAGTTGAATTCAACATCCTGTGTACCGTCAATTCCACTTCAGCAGGACGCGGGAAGGAGGTATACCGCTTTCTGAAGGACGCAACCCCGTTCCTTCAGTTCCTTCCAGTCTTGGAGTATACCGACGACAAGGGGCGGATTGTCCCGCCTGGCACGAAAGGCTCACACCCTACCCCATATTCCATCACCGCCGAAGGATTCGGTGAATTCATGTGTGATGTGTACGATGAATGGGTAAGTCACGATGTAGGCAGAGTATTTGTCCAACTCTTCGACAACACCCTGTCGCAGTGGTGCGGACAGCAATCAGGACTCTGTGCACTCAACGAGACCTGCGGCGACAGCATGGTCGTGGAACACAACGGCGATGTATACTGCTGTGACCACTTTGTCTATCCTCAGTATCGTCTAGGGAACATCCGGGAAAGGTCACTTGCCGAGATGCGGAAAACCGACATGATGTTTGATTTCGGAGCGATGAAATACAGCGGTCTGCCACGGTTGTGCCAGCATTGCAAATGGCAGTTCCTATGTCATGGTGAATGTCCCAAACACAGATTTGCCACAACCACGAAAGGCGACTCAGGACTCAATAGCCTATGCAAGGGATACAAGATGTTCTTTGAGCATACTGCCGAAGATATGAAATATATGAGAACCATGCTGGAAAAAGGTCTTGCACCTGCATTGATAATGAAGGAAAAACAAGGCATTCGAAGAATAACAAATAATCGGATGATATGAATCTCAGGATTGTCCTTCCAATAATTGCATCAGTTGGCTCTGCGGGATATGCCCACAATCGTCCCAACATAATATATATAATGTGCGACGATATGGGGTATGGCGATCTTGGTTGCTATGGCCAACAACTCATCAGTACCCCGAATGTCGACAGGATGGCAAGTGAGGGAATGCGGTTCACGCAAGCCTATGCAGGTTCACCTGTCAGCGCACCGAGCAGGGCATGCTTAATGACCGGTCAGCATTCTGGCCACACACACGTCAGAGGCAACCTCGAATACTGGGGCAGGCAGAATCTCCGACAGAACCTCTACGGAGAGAATGCCGACTATACCTGCGTGGGACAGGAGCCGTACACCACTGAGCATGTCATCATACCCGAGATATTCAGAAATGAAGGATACACCACGGCCTTGTTCGGCAAGTGGGCAGGAGGATACGAAGGTTCACGCTCCGTTCCTGAACGTCGTGGCATAGATCAGTTCTATGGTTACATCTGTCAGTTTCAGGCACACCTCTACTATCCAAATTTCCTCAACAGGTATGACCCCAGACATTTTGGCGACACAGCGACTGTGCGGGTCGCCATGGATGAGAATATCAGGTACCCGATGTCCGGATCCGAATATAGTAAGAGGACTCAATATTCGGCAGACCTCATACATCATGAGGCTCTGAAATGGCTGGACGAACAGACTTCGGAAAAACCATTCATCGGAATATTCACCTACACCATTCCCCATGCCGAACTGCGACAGCCCGAGGACAGCATCTACAACCACTATACCGATATTTTCCAGGAGGAACGCATCTTCAAGGGGAATGCCAACAGCAGATACAATGCCACCGACCATGCCCATGCACAGTTTGCGGCAATGATAACCCGTCTTGACAAGCAGGTCGGAGAAATACTGCAACTCCTGAAGAAAAAGGGACTTGATGACAATACCGTCGTTATCTTCACATCCGACAACGGACCTCATGAAGAAGGCGGTGCCGACCCATCATTTTTCAACCGCGACGGGCTCCTCCGTGGCATAAAGCGTGCCACCTACGAGGGCGGCATCAGAATTCCGTTTATCGTAAGATGGCCGAAAATGGTGAAAGCAGGAACGGTCAACGACCACCAGTTTGCATTCTACGATCTTATGGCTACATTCTGTGACATGGCAGGAATACGCAACTACGAGAAGAAGTACCGCAACAAGACGCTTGACTATGATTACTTTGACGGCATTTCAATCTATCCTACCCTTGTCGGTGACGACAAACATCAGAAAAAGCACGACCACCTGTATTGGGAATTCCATGAGACCGACATGATAGCAGTGCGGAAGGGCGACTGGAAACTGATTGTGCGTTCCGGCAAATGTGAACTCTACAATCTCCGCGATGACATTCACGAAGACAACGACTTAGCATATCAGCATCCAGACATTGTTCGGCAAATGGTGGGAATCGTCCATAAAGAGCATACTGAACCCGACAGCGACGTCAAAAAGGCATTCGGGATTACACTACCAAATATCTCGCTTCAACTGGAATGAATTTCCAATATACTGAGGTACAGCCGAATTTGCAGGAATCGAAAAGTGAATAATATATCAGAATCAATATGAAAAAAATTACTTTATTAATGTTGGCATTGATGATAACTTTCATGGCCAACGGACAGGAACCGGTCAGGGTTGCCTGTGTGGGAAACAGTATTACCTTCGGTCATGGAATCAAGAACAGGGAACACGACGGGTATCCGGCAGTGCTTGGCAGACTCCTCGGCACCGGCTACGACGTGAGAAACTTTGGAATATCTGCACGCACACTCCTGAACAAGGGAGACCATCCTTACATGAACGAGCAGATCTACAAGGATGCACTTGCATTCAACCCCGACATCGTAACTATAAAACTCGGAACCAACGACAGCAAACCATACAACTGGAAATACAATGCCGAATTCATGGACGATCTCATGCAGTTAGTGAAATCCTTCCAGCAACTTGAGTCACATCCGAAAATCTACCTCTGCTACCCTATTCCACCGTCTACCGCAAGATGGGAAATCAGCGACAGCGTAATCGTTCACGGAGTTATTCCTTACATCAAGAAAGTGGCAAAGAAGATGCATCTTGAAGTCATCGACCTCTACAAGGCATTTGAGCCATACAAGAACCTGCTCCCTGATGGTATA
>JAZQPD010000016.1:0-7320 GCA_045628285.1 Bacteroidaceae bacterium | reverse complement strand
CCGAAACGTCAGTACAAAATGGGGAAAACGTCAGTACAAAATGCCCGATGCGTCAGTAATAAATCTTGCACGTCTCAGAAGTACGACATGTGTGCCTCGGAAGTAGCAGATGCGAGTGGTGACTTTCCCACCCCCTGTTTTCAGCAGAAAAATGTATTTTTTGCCTCTACCCCTCTACCTAAGGGGTTATTGCATTGATTGTAAGATAGTTAGTGGGTAGAGGCAGAGGTAGAGGCAGGGTAGAGGGGTAGAGGCAAATTTTCACTTTTTTCGGTGAAAAATACCACATTTTTGGCTGTTTTTTGGCTGTTTTGCATCGAAAATCGTGAATAGTGGTAATGTAACTATAAATGTATCAGTACTTTAGGCGATAATGTAGGATATGAGATCACAGACACCTCGCCAAACAACCTTACAGACATTGCCTTTGCCGCCTGATGGTCGAAGCACCGGAAGAATGGTCATTAATGTTTTACTCAACTTTAGCATATGGACATTTGGCTGGAAGCCAATACTTTGAGAACTCCGCTTGCGCCTGAGCACCCACTGGAGCGCAAGAACCAGGGGCAACGCTCCTGGACAAGAAAACATAAGAAATCTGCTGGAAGAGATACCAGTTATACAGATATACCTGTAGGGCAACCTTGTGGGAGCCAGTATCTTAGGACTCCGCTTACGCCTGAGGCTTCAGCCGAAGAACCGGTTGCATCGACGAAGGAGATGCTGCCGGATTACAATGACCACGAATTGAACTAATTAAACGAATATTTTTTATTCGTCAGATTTGTTGGATTCGTGTTCAAAATAAACCACTTGCTCAGTAGGGACGGCATAGTATGTGGATATGAAATTATGCCGTCCTTTCAGGACTCGGTTTTCACTATCTATCGCTCGTTGCACTCGCGCAAGATACTCACGCTCGGAAATAAAAATAAATGCCAATTTATTTTGTATTTCGCTAGCTTAATCGTATCTTTGCAGACTAAAAGATTGGAAGTAACAAAAGAATCAAAAAAACATACAACAAATGAAAAAAGCTTTATTGATGATTCTCGATGGATGGGGAATCGGTGAGAAGGGTAAGGGAGACGTGATTTTCAACACTCCAACTCCTTATATGGACTATCTGAGCAAGACTTATCCTCATAGCCAGTTGCTGGCAAGTGGTGAGAGCGTGGGTCTGCCTGACGGACAGATGGGCAACTCAGAGGTCGGCCATCTGAACATCGGTGCAGGACGCATCGTGTTTCAGGACCTCGTAAAAATCAACCGTGCATGCAAGGACGACAGCATCTACCAGAATCCCGAGATAAAGGGTGCATTCGAATATGCACAGAAGACTGGCAAGAATGTACACCTTATGGGTCTGACAAGTGACGGCGGTGTACACAGCGAACTCTCCCACCTGTTCAAACTGTGCGAGATAAGCCATAAATACGGCATCGGGAACACATTCATCCATTGTTTTATGGACGGCCGCGACACCGACCCGAAAAGCGGTATGGGTTTCATCAGGGAAACCCTGGAGAAGTGCGAAGAGACCGGGTGCCAGTTAGCTTCCATCATCGGACGATTCTATGCAATGGACCGCGACAAGAGATGGGAGAGAATAAAGGTGGCATACGACCTGCTCGTGAAGGGTGAAGGCAAACAGGCTACCGACCTCCTTCAGGCCATGCAGGAGAGTTACGACGATGGTGTTACTGACGAGTTCATCAAGCCTATCAACAACGCCAACGTGGACGGAACCATCAAGGAAGGCGACGTAATCATCTTCTTCAACTACCGGAACGACCGTGCAAAGGAAATCACCATAGTCCTCACTCAGCAGGACATGCCTGAACAGGGAATGCAGACGATTCCAGGACTCCAATACTACTGTATGACTCCTTACGACGCATCATTCCAAGGTGTCCACATCCTCTTCCCTAAGGAGAACGTAGAGAATACCCTTGGCGAATATCTCTCAAAGCAAGGCAAGAAGCAACTCCACACAGCTGAGACGGAGAAATACGCTCACGTCACATTCTTCTTCAACGGTGGTCGCGAAACTCCATACGAGGGTGAGGACAGAATCCTCGTGAACTCTCCAAAGGTTGCCACCTACGACCTGAAACCGGAAATGAGTGCCTACGAAGTGAAGGACAAACTGGTGGAGCAGCTCAAGCGCGACTACTATGACTTCATAGTCATCAACTTCGCAAACGGTGACATGGTGGGTCATACGGGTGTCTATGAGGCAATCGAAAAGGCAGTCGTTGCCGTTGATGCTTGCGTGAAGGAAGTAATCGAGACTGCAAAGGAAGTTGGTTACGAGGCTATCATCATCGCTGACCACGGAAATGCCGACAATGCAGTGAATGCTGACGGAAGTCCCAATACGGCTCATTCACTCAATCCGGTTCCTTGCATCTATGTGACTGAGAACAAGGACGCAAAGGTGGCAGACGGTGTGCTTGCCGACGTTGCTCCTTCAATTCTTCACATCATGGGTCTTGCCCAGCCGGATGACATGACAGGAAAGAATCTTTTGAGTTAATGACTATGAGAAAGAGTAAATTACAAAAATCTAATCGCCAGTTCCTATGGGGCACCATGGGACTGGCGTTTCTGGTACTCGTCCTCGTGTTCGTGATGATGTACCTGGCGTTTTAGCCAGCAGTTATTAACTAACAGTGAAAAATAAAAATTATAAACCATTCAATCCAAACACTATGAAAAAATTATTGATCCTTGCAGCAACAATGTTTGTTCTTGCATCATGTTCGAAGAGCACGAGTTTCAAAATCACAGGCGAGGCTGCCGACAGCCTGAAATTCGCATACTACAGCCACGACTACTTCGATTCCGAACAGGTTGACTCCGTAGCCATCAGCGATGGCAAGTTCGTGATTGAAGGCAATGTGGATACCATTACCTTTGCATTCGTTGCACTGGAGGACGGACGGTCGTGGAACATCATCCTCGAACCGGGCGATATTTCCCTCTGCAACGACGGCGGTACAGCTACAGGCACTCCTCTCAATGATGCCTTCACGGATTTTGCAAAGAAGATGAGTGTTCTTGAGGAAGAGAATGAAATCAAGAGCAGTTTCGCAGAACTCGTAAAGGCACATCCTGACGACATCCTCGGTGCCTATATTACGGAGACTGCCAAGCAACTCATCTCACCTACATTTGCACAGGAACTGGCAAAGACCCTATCCGCTACTGGAAAGGAATATCTATGGAAATTCGAACCACAGGAACTGTTCGAGGCTCCCGAAAAGGGTAAGGTAGGTGACATGTTCACAGACTTCGAGGTAGAATATGAAGGACAGATTCAGAAACTCTCCGACTATGTGGGTAAAGGCCAGTACACGCTCGTAGACTTCTGGGCAAGCTGGTGCGGTCCTTGCAAGGCAGAAATCCCATACATCAAACAACTCTATGAGAAATACGGTGACAAGGGCCTTACGGTTCTCGGAGTTGCAACATGGGACAAGCCTGAAGATACCAAGGCTGCCATGGAGGAACTGGGTATCACCTATCCTCAGATAATGAACGCACAGAAGATCGGTTCGGATGCCTACGGCATCGAAGGAATACCTCAGATTATCCTCTTCAGTCCTGACGGAACAATCGTCGACAAGAATCTTCGTGGGGAACAAATGGTGAAGACTATAGAAGAGTTGATGAAGTAGACTGTTTCTAATTAGGAATTGGGGAATTTGGGCCGTTAGCCATTGGACATTGGCCATTAGCTTTTTAATTATGAATTATGAACAAAGGTATTCAGACAATCAGGAAATTCGTACGCGAATTGAGCCGGAACAACAACCGCGAGTGGTTCATAGCCCACAAGAATGAATATCTTGATGCCAAGACACGTTTCGACGCAATCACGGAAAAACTGATTGAAGGCATCTCGCAGTTCGATTCATCATGTCAGAATCTGACAGTGAAGGATTGCACATACAGAATCTACCGTGACGTGAGGTTCTCGAAGGACAAAAGCCCCTACAAGACCCACTTTGGTGCGTACGTCTGTCCGGGAGGAAAAAAATCCGGCTATGCAGGATATTATTTCCACATAGGTACAGGCGAGGGAGAGGGCTATCCCGCCAGTCACATGCTGGCAGTAGGTGACTACCGCTATAATCCTGAAGCCCTGAAAATCCTGAAGGAGGACATTCTCGACGGTGATTTCGACAAAATCATCAAGGAGGATGTAGACAGCAGGTTCGTATTCGACGAGGACCAGATGTACGCAAAGGTACCGAAAGGATTTCCAGCAGATTCTCCCTATGGTTACTATCTCCGTCTGAAGACATTCTGCCTGTGCTATAATCCTGGAAATGACTTCATGCTCTGCGATGATGCCATTGAGAAGGCTGTAGGACTTTTCAAGACTACATACCCGTTCACACAATTCGTAAACAGAGCCATCCGGTATTCAAAGGAAGAACTATGACAAGACTCATATTGACATTCGCAGCGTTCATTGCCTTGACGGCAAGCGCAGCAGACACATTCAAGGTCACAGTAAGGAACAACTGGAACGAGACAAAGAAGGACGAGCCAGTCATCATTGAACTGGACGGCAGGATTCAGTCGGCTGAAGTAGTCAGGAAGGGCAGCAAGGATCTCGTTCCATGCCAGCTCGACGACCTCGACGGCGACACCTATCCCGACGAACTGATTTTCCTCGTGGATATCGCTCCGAACGAGACTCAGCAGTATTCCGTCACTCTTTTTGACAGCAATGATAAGGCAGACATTCCGACATTCACTCCCCGCACCTACGCCGACATGATGCTCGAGGACAAGAAGAACAAATATCCGAAGATTACTTCACTCGAAGCCCCAGGAGAATCATATCTCTACAACGACCTCTACCATCATGGAGCAGCATGGGAGAATGAAATCACAGCCTACAGAATCTATTTCGACCAGAGGCAGAACATCGACATCTACGGGAAGAAACTTCGCCGGCTCGAACTGGCAGACACTCATTTCTACACCACACCGGAACAGATGAAGCAGGATTATGGCAACGACGTACTCTGGGCAGGAAACAGTGTTGGTTGCGGTTCGTTCAAGGGATATGACGACAAGCCTCTCAATATAGAACCCGTGGTGACCCGTGGACAGAGGGTTGTGGCAACCGGTCCGCTGCGTACCGTCATCAAGGTGACAGACAAGGGCTGGCAGCATCCAAGTGGAAGCACCCTCAACATGACTCAGTGGTACATCCAGTATGCCGGTCACAGAGAGACAGAGGTACGAGTGACGTTCGACCGTCCTCTCGGCAACGAGACCTTCTGTACCGGAGCACAGAAATACGGGGCAAATTCCACCAGTATGGTGGTGGAAGACGGACTTGCAGCAACCTGGGGAAGCGACTACCCTGAAATGGGCAAGAAGGAACAGTTTCCACCTGAGTTCGTAGGACTGGCCGTGTACGTGCCGGAGGAATTCGTGAAACAATATAAGGAAGATGAACTCAACCATCTCTTCATTCTCCAGGCAAAGGGGAAGAAGGAACTAAAGTATTATGTCGCATTCGGAGCCGACAAGGAAAAAGACGGATACCACTCTGCACATACATGGTTTGCATCCATGCCTCAGTGGAAAGGAAATCTGCAACATCCGGTGAAAGTGACTGTCAGCAAATGAAGTGCGCAATCGTAATACTCAACTGGAACGGGAAGGACATGATAAGAAAATATCTGCCTTCCGTAATAGAGAACTCCCAATGCGAGGGTGTAGAGGTCATCGTGGCAGATAATGGCTCGACTGACGGTTCGCCTTCCATGCTCAGGGAGGAGTTCCCAGATGTTGGCATTATCGCACTGGAAAGGAATTTCGGATTTGCCGAAGGCTACAACAGGACACTCGCTGAAGTGGATGCCGAGTATTACCTGCTTCTTAACTCGGATGTAGAGATACGCCAGAATGACTGGCTACAGCCAATGCTCGACTATATGGATTCCCATCCCGAATGTGGAGCATGCCAGCCAAAACTACTCTCACTACTCCACCCCGACGAATTTGAATATGCCGGTGCAGCGGGAGGATTCATCGACCTGTTCGGATACCCCTACTGTCGCGGGCGTATATTAAATAAGGTGGAGAAAGACCACGGGCAGTATGACGATATCGTTCCCCTTCTCTGGGCAACAGGAGCAGCATTGCTCGTAAGGGCAAGCGACTACTGGTTTGCCGGAGGGCTGGACGAACGGTTCTTCGCCCACATGGAGGAAATCGACCTCTGCTGGAGGATGCGTTCACTGGGGAAGGAGATTGTGTGTGTTCCTGAAAGTACGGCATATCATCTTGGAGGAGCAACGCTCAGCCAGGGAACCCCCCGTAAGACATTCCTCAATTTCAGGAACAACCTGCTGATGCTCTACAAGAATCTGCCTACCAGCCAGATATGGTGGATAATGCCTGCAAGGTTCGTACTTGATTTTGCTGCCGCAATGAAATTCCTCATAAGTGGAGATACGCCAAACTGCAAGGCAGTACTCAAAGCCCACATAGAATTCCTCCATCTCCGCCGTGAATTCTCCGCCGACAGGCAGCAGAACCTCGACCGCAGGGTGGTAGAAAACATACCCGAACATACAAACAGGCTCATACTCATCAACAGATAAAAATGGGAATCCCCTCTCCAAACGGAAAGGGGATTCCCATTTCTATGCTTTATAATTAAGCCTCTGTTTCAGGTTCAGCAGTTTCCTCTGCACCTTCTTCAGCTTCTGCAGCAGCTTCAGCTTCCTTTGCAGCCTTAGCCTCTGCCTCTGCCTTGCGGTCAGCGCGGAGCTTTTCAGCAGCCTTTACAGATTCTGCATCAGGAACTACTTCGAAAGGAACAACAACTGCAACTTCCTTGTGGAACTGAATTGTAGCCTCATGGTGGCCAAGCACCTTGACTGCCTTGAAAGCAACCTTCTTAGGGTCAATCTCAAGTCCCTTCTGCTGGAGAGCCTCAACAACCTGAGGAACACCTACAGAACCATAGATATTCTGACCATCAGAAACCTTAGCCTCAATCTGGAGAGCAACACCTTCGAACTTCTTTGCCTCTGCCTCAGCGTCAGCCTTAATCTTGGCGAGCTTGTGTGCACGCTGCTTGAGTTCTTCGTTCAATGCCTTTACAGCCTTGTCGGTTGCAAGGATTGCCATTCGCTGAGGAAGAAGATAATTGCGGCCGTAACCATCCTTTACTTCAATCACGTCGTCCTTGTAGCCTAAGCCCTGGACATCTTGCTTCAATATGATTTTCATAACCTTTCCTCCTTTTTTTACTTAAGCAAATCTGTTACGAATGGGAGC
>JAZQPD010000015.1:0-2074 GCA_045628285.1 Bacteroidaceae bacterium | reverse complement strand
CTCTCCGGAGGTGGACCCGGAAGTACTCATTCCAGTCAGCGAGAAACGCCTGAGGACAGGCTCTTTCTATGACGTGCAGATAACCGATTCTGACGACTTTGACCTCTACGGAACAGTGAAGAATGGAAAATGATTTCATTCTTCATTTTTTTTCATTTATTTTTAGATTATTTAAAACTTTATTTTGTAATAAAGTGCCCAGAAAATGTTAAATTTGCATGTTTTTACGAAGTCGGACTTCCCGACGGAGTGAAATCGCTAATTAGTAACTTGAAATTAATAACTATATGGCAGAAGCAATTGACATCCGTGAACTTAATGCACGGATTGAACAACAGAGTACTTTTATCACAAACATCGTGACAGGAATGGACCAGGTTATCGTTGGTCAGAAGCATCTTGTCGAATCACTTCTTATAGGTCTGCTGTCAGACGGACACGTCCTTCTCGAAGGTGTTCCTGGACTGGCAAAGACAAAGGCCATCCGTACCCTTGCATCCCTTATCGATGCTCAGTTCAGCAGAATCCAGTTTACTCCTGACCTCCTTCCAGCCGACGTAATCGGTACGATGATCTACGACCAGAAGGACGGTCAGTTCAAGTCGAGGAAAGGTCCTGTATTTGCCAACTTCGTACTTGCCGACGAAATCAACCGTGCTCCGGCAAAGGTGCAGAGTGCATTGCTCGAAGCCATGCAGGAACATCAGGTGACTATCAGCAACAGCACCTTCGCACTTCCGCAGCCGTTCCTCGTACTTGCCACAGAAAATCCTATTGAGCAGGAGGGTACCTATCCGCTCCCAGAAGCACAGGTTGACCGTTTCATGCTCAAGGTGATGATTGATTATCCTAATCTCGAGGAGGAGAAGAAGATCATTCGCCAGAACATTGCACCTGAACCAGTTCAGGTTAAGCCTGTAGTCGGAATTCAGGACATTATGGCAGCAAAGAAGGTTGTCTGCGATGTCTATCTCGACGAAAAAATCGAACAATATATTGCCGACATCGTGTTTGCTACGCGTTATCCAGAAAAGTACAGCCTGAGGGACCTCAAGGGACTGATTTCCTTCGGAGGATCTCCTCGTGCAAGTATCAACCTCGCACTTGCTTCACGTGCCTATGCATTCATCAAACACCGTGGATACGTTATTCCGGAGGATGTCAGGGCTGTTGCTCATGATGTGCTTCGCCATCGTATCGGTCTCACCTACGAGGCAGAAGCAAGCAATGTCAGCTCGGAGGAAATAGTAAGCAAGATTCTCAATAAGGTTGAAGTACCTTAACTGTCGGTAGTCAATAACTGGAATTTGTAAATCCGTGAATACTCAGGAACTATTACAGCAGGTAAGGAAGATAGAGATAAAGACCCGCGGACTTTCCAGCAACGTGTTTGCCGGAGAGTACCACTCTGCCTTCAAGGGTAGGGGAATGGCCTTTTCCGAAGTCCGCGAATACCAGTATGGCGACGATATCCGCGACATTGACTGGAATGTGACTGCACGCTTCAGCAAACCATATGTGAAGGTGTATGAAGAAGAACGCGAACTGACCGTAATGCTGCTCGTCGACGTGTCGGGCAGTCAGGATTTCGGTACCGTCTCGCAAACAAAACGCCAGATAACCGCCGAGATTGCAGCCACACTCGCCTTTTCTGCCATTCAGAACAACGACAAGGTCGGTGTCATCTTCTTTTCCGACAAGATTGAGAAGTTCATCCCCCCGAAGAAGGGAAGAAAACATATCCTGCTCATAATCCGTGAACTCCTCGATTTCCAGCCTGAGAGTACAATGACCGATGTGGGCCATGCCATTGAGTTCATGACCAATGCGATAAAGAGACGCAGTACGGTATTTCTCCTCAGCGACTTCGAAGATTCCAAGGACTTCCGCTCGCAACTCACCATTGCCAATAGGCGTCATGATGTTGTGGCTCTTCAACTCTATGACCAGAGAATGGCATCTCTTCCTGATGTGGGCATCATCAGGATGAGAGATGCTGAGACGGGTGAGGATTATTATGTCGACTCATCCTCCAAAAGGGTACGGCTGGCACATGCAGAGTGGTGGAAGAACC
>JAZQPD010000014.1:0-14815 GCA_045628285.1 Bacteroidaceae bacterium | reverse complement strand
ATTTCCCATGTACTTTGCTCACAACTACAACGCTGATTGTGCCTGAGCGATTGGGTTTCTTTCGTACGAACATAGTGCAAAGGTACGAAATTTCTGGCTTGCGTCACCCTGAGTCACCCAAATATTTTTATAACTCGTTGATTTTCATTCGGCGCTATATGATGGCGCAAAAAAGTGATAAAGTCAGGGCTTTTGCAGATGAGCCTATTTTTTTGCCGTTAGCCGTTAGTTTTTGACTTTCATCACTACTGCCGAACGGGCTGGGATGTAGAGTTTCAGCCAACCTTTGTGGGATGGAGTGTAGAGAGGATCGGTCTGGGTGAAATGGATGACGGTGTCGTCGGTGAGACCGAATCCTCCGAAATCCCTGTTGTCGGTATTGAGCACTACTTCGTAGGAACCTTCGGGAACGAGGAACCCGTAATCAGAATACGACTTGGTGGGACTGAAGTTGAAGACGAACAATAGCCTGCCTCGGGTGAAGGCAAGCACCTGGTCGGTGTCGTTGTGCCATATTTCCTCCACCTTGCTTCGCAGTATGTTTCTTGAAGCGGCAAAGAGGTTTGTCATGGCAGCATCGAAGTCGCCAAGCCAATGATAGCAGAGTTCATGGTTGTCGACGAGACCCCACTGGCGGCGGGCATACTTATGGTTCCAGCCATTACCCTCGCGCGGGAAGTCAATCCACTCAGGATGGCCGAATTCGTTGCCCATGAAATTAAGGTATCCTCCATTCATGGTCGAGAGGGTGAGAAGGCGTATCATCTTATGGAGGGCAATACCTCGGGTTGCCACGTCATTCTCGTCACCCTTGCGGAAATGCCAGTACATATCGGCATCAATGAGCCGGAAGATGATGGTCTTGTCGCCTACGAGTGCCTGATCGTGGCTCTCGGCATAGGAAATGGTCTTCTCATCCTTTCTGCGGTTGGTGGTTTCCCAAAGCATCGACGACGGTTTCCAGTCCTCGTCTCTGAGTTCCTTTATGGTCTTTATCCAGTAATCGGGTATGTTCATCGCCATACGGTAGTCGAAACCGTATCCGCCTTTCTCAAACGGTGCTGCGAGTCCAGGCATTCCACTGACTTCCTCAGCAATGGTGATTGCTCCGGGACGGACTTCGTGGATGAGTAGGTTGGCAAGGGTAAGGTAGCAGATGGCTTCATCGTCCTCATGACCGTTATAGTAGTCGGCATAGCCTCCGAATGACTCTCCAAGACCGTGACTGTAATAGAGCATCGATGTGACTCCATCGAATCGGTAGCCGTCGAAATGGTATTCCTCAAGCCAGTACTTGCAGTTGGAGAGGAGGTAGTGGAGAACTTCTCCCTTGCCGTAATCGAAGCAGAGGCTGTCCCATGCAGGATGCTCGCGGCGATTGCCTTGCATGAAGTACTGGCAGAGGTCGCCTGCGAAGTTGCCAAGTCCTTCCTGTTCGTTCTTCACGGCATGGCTATGTACGATGTCCATGATGACTGCAATGCCGTTCTGATGGGCTGTATCTATCAGCGACTTCAGTTCCTCGGGTGTACCGAAGCGGCTTGAAGGGGCGAAGAAATTGCTGACATGATAACCGAAACTGCCGTAATAAGGATGTTCGGCAATTGCCATTATCTGAATGCAGTTGTACCCGCCACGGATTACCCTCGGCAGGATATTGTCGCGGAACTCTGTATAGGTCCCCACCCTCTCGGCTTCCTGTGCCATACCAATATGGCATTCGTAGATGAGCAACGGGTTCTTATTCGGCCGGAAGTTTTTCTTCTTCCACTTGTATTCCACCTCGGGAGCCCATACCTGGGCGGAGAAGACCTTCGTCGTCTCGTCCTGTACTACTCTCTGACACCATGCAGGGATGCGTTCGCCCTCTCCGCCGTTCCAGTGGATGCGGAGCTTGTAGAGGTCGCAATGATGCATAGCCTGAGGAGGCAGACAGAGTTCCCAGACTCCATTGCCGATATTTCCCAACTGATACTGGGGCATCTCGTGCCAGCCGTTGAAATCACCGACAAGGAATATCTCGGTTGCATTCGGTGCCCATTCGCGAATTACCCAACCACGGGAGGTGCGGTGAAGGCCGAAATACAGATATCCGTCGGCAAAGTCTGACAGCGACTTCCTGCCGTACTGAGTAATTTCCCTGAGTCGGCACAATACGTGCTCATGACGTCCGTTGATGGCATCTTCATAAGGACGAAGCCATTTGTCATTCTTTACCAGGCCAAGTGACATATTTTAACGGAAACGATAACGATAACGAATACGATTGCAAAAACAATTACTTATATTGCCTTCACCTTGAATATGACCTTATGGAGTTCATCGGATTCGCAGATGGCTGGTGCGTGACCATCCTGAGGGAAGAAGATGGCGAACATTCCAGGCGATACGGTGATGTACTGCTGTGCCAGCCCTTCATAGAAGGTGATGTCGTTGTCCTTGTTGTACGGCTGTTCCGGGAGTTCGGCACGAGGTGTGTAGCCCATGACCTCAGCACTGCTGAGGGGAATCTGTATGTCAATCATCATATCGTGGGTTTCCAGTCTTGCCTCTTCGCGCGTCTTGCCCTTGCAGACATTGAAATTGACAAAGAGGTCACTGCCCTTGATATGCACCTTGCCTGCAGCCTGTGAACGGAGATCCGTGACTGACATATACTCTACCACCTCTGCGAACAGTGGATTGAGGGAAGCATAATTCCCAAGATTTTCCAATTTGTCGATAATCATAATTTTATTCTTTGGTTAGTTTGAAAATTCCTCTTTGCCTTTATTGTAATAGCCTTTGCGGATGACGCTGCCGTTCTTGTCGCGTTCTATGAATGAGCCGTTACGGATGTCGTTTACATAAGTTCCTTCAAATCGTGTGCCGTCAGCAGACTCTTCTATGAACTTACCATGTTTCT
Organism: Bacteroidaceae bacterium; assembly: GCA_045628285.1. Lineage (GTDB taxonomy): Bacteria > Bacteroidota > Bacteroidia > Bacteroidales > Bacteroidaceae > Colivivens. Next base: position 11,910 of record JAZQPD010000014.1, on the reverse strand, counting down.
GGCCCTTGACAAACTTGCCCTTCACCTTGGCACCGTCCTTCAGGCGCATTATGCCCTCGCCGTGCATTTCGCCGTCCGACCATTCTCCGTCATATATCTCACCTTCCTTCGAGGTGTACTTGCCTCTGCCATGCTGCCTGTCGTTTACCCAGTAGCCTTCGTACCGTGAACCGTCAGGCCACGTATATGTTCCGAAACCTTCACGCTTGCCCTCTCTGAATGTTCCCAAATACTTGCGATTGTCGGAATAGGTGAAGATTCCCTGACCGCTACGGAGTCCGTTGACATATTCGCCCTCGTATTTGTCGCCGTTGGCAAATGTATAGATTCCACGTCCGTTCATGACGTCATCCTTCCACATTCCATCATACACATCACCATTCGCATATCGGTATGTGCCCTTTCCGTTTCTCATGTCGTTTGCCATCTGACCCTGATAGGTATCTCCGTCAGCCCAGTCGAAATGACCGGTACCGTCCTTCTTGTCGTTGGCCCAGCCACCCTGGTATTTCATGCCGTTTGCCCAGATATAGGAACCGTTGGTGTCCTGGCGCATGTCCTCATGCCACTTGCCTACGTATCTGTCGCCGTTGTGATAGTACATGGTGCCTTCTCCCTCCTGGAAGTCCTTGTACCACATACCTTCATAGCGGTTCTTGTTGGCAAAATAATATGTACCCTTGCCATGCTGATGATCCTGGAACCAATAGCCCTCGTATTTCTCGCCGTCGGTGAAGGTGTAAGTGCCGTAGCCCTCACGCTTGCCTTTCACATACCCACCATCATAGACATCACCATTCTTGAACTTTGTAACACCCTTGCCAAATGGCTTGCCACCCACCAAGTCACCATGATACACGGATTTATCCTTGAAGACATAATCGCCTACTGTCATCTTCTGCGAAAAGCATACCGTTGCAGCAAGTATACAGACAGACATGACGATTAACCTTTTATATTGTTTTTTCATATTCTTTTTTTATACTTGAAATAACTTATATCATTCAACTACTTTGCAAATTTAGTAAAAATTGTTATCTTTGCAAAAAAATCTGAAAAGATAATTTGAAGTATGAACATTTTTTTAATAACATTTGCCTTAATTATATTATGGTGCATCTTTCTCGATAAGATCTCGGCCAAGATAGGGCTACCCTCGCTACTTCTGTTTATTATTTTCGGATTACTCGAAGGCTGGCTCGACAATGATTTCACACTCGAAGAACAGGAATTTGTCAGCAATGTCTGCTCTTTCGCCTTGGTTTTCATCATGTTCTATGGAGGTTTCGGCACGAACTGGAAGACAGCACGCCCCGTAGTCGTAGAATCCGGAATACTGGCAACCATAGGAGTGCTACTCACGGCCGGACTTGTGGGAACCTTCTGCTATTATGTCCTTCACTGGGAACTGGCAGAGAGTTTCCTGATGGGAGCCGTCATCAGTTCTACGGATGCAGCCACCGTGTTCTCCATCCTTCGTTCAAGGAATCTTGCTCTGAAACACAACACAGCTCCTGTACTGGAAATAGAGAGCGGCTCAAACGATCCGTGTTCCTACATGATGACAGCCGTGATGCTGTCAGTACTTCAGGGAACGGCAACGGGCGGACAGGTAATCTGGATGATATTCTCCCAACTGGTATTCGGAACTGCATGTGGTTTTGGAATCGCATGGTTGGCGGTAAAGGTGCTGAAACGTTATAAGCTGCCTGCAGGATTCGACATGATGTTCTTCGTTGCAGTAGCTGTATTGGCATACGGACTGCCAAGCCATGAATATATCGGTGGGAATGGTTATCTGAGTACATACATAGTCGGTATAGTTCTGGGTAACACGAATTTTCCTAACCGCAAAGGTATCGTTCACTTCTTTGACGGTACAACCAGTTTCTGCCAGATTGTAATCTTCTATTGCCTGGGATATATCTGCATTCCCGATAAACTATTTGCAGTATGGTTACCTGCCGTACTGATCTTTTTATACATAACCCTGGTAGCAAGACCAATAGCAGTGTCTGCATTACTCATGGGATTCAAGAAATACAGGGCACATTTCAATCAAATCGGCTTTGTCTCATTTGTGGGACTGAGAGGGGCAGCCTCGATTGTATTTGCAATCATGACACTGACAACCAAAGGACTTGTAGATCTCCATCACGATGTTTTCTCCATCGTGTTTATCATTGTACTGATTTCCATACTGCTCCAGGGCTCGTTTGTTCCGGCGGCTGCAAACATGTTCAAGATGACAGACGAGAACAGTGACGTAATGCATACCTTTACCGATTTCAGCGAAGATTCCGAGTTGTCGTTCTCTGCCCTGGATATAGGCACTGACTCCACATGGGCAAACAAGACAATCAAGGAACTGCAACTGCCTAAATCATTGTTGGTAGCCCTCATCATACGCAACAAAGAACGGATAATACCGAAAGGACATACACAGTTATTGCCAGGTGACAAAGTGGTAATCAGTTCTTTCTCCTTCGAGGACTCAAAGGATTCAATCCTGCATGAAAGCCATATTGACGCAGATTTCAAATATCTGAATAAGACCATCAAGGAATATGCACATGCAGGCGAACAGAGTCAGATACTACTGATTAAGCGCGGTAACGATGCAATCATTCCTGACGGAAATGTGACATTCCAAAAAAACGATATAATAGTTTTCTTACAATCTTAAATTATGAAATACGATTTTGATGCGGTGATAGACCGCCAAGGCTCCGATGCGATCAAGTTGGTGGATGTGCCTGAAATCTGGGGAAAGGACGACCTGCTCCCCCTGTGGGTTGCCGACATGGACTTTGCAACACCATCTTATATATTGGATGCTATCCGTAAACGGCTTGACCACCCAATCATAGGTTATACACGCAAGTGCAAGGACTGGGGTACATCGATAGTAAACTGGCAGAAAATGCGGTTCGGCTGGAACATTAAGGAAGAGTGGCTTCATTTCGTTCCTGGTATTGTTCCGGGCATTGCATGTGCCATCAACTGCTTTACAAAGCCCGGCGACAAGGTTCTCATCCAGACTCCCGTTTATCATCCTTACATCCTTGTTCCTAAAAATAACGGGCGCGAGGTTGTGGAAAGCCCTGTCGACATTGTCGGCGAAAAGATGGAAATCGACTTCGACCGTTTCGCCGAAGACGCAAAGGGGTGCAAGATGTTCCTGCTCTGCCATCCTCATAACCCTGGAGGAAGGGTATGGACGAAAGAAGAACTGCAGAAGATGGCTGAGATTTGTGCAAGGGAAAACATCCTGGTAGTCTCCGACGAAATCCATGCCGACCTCACCCTTCCACCTTACAGACATATTCCTTTTGCCGAAGTATCGGAACAGGCAAGCAAGATATCCGTCACACTGGCATCGCCGAGCAAGGCATTCAACATGGCTGGACTTACGAGCAGCTACAGCATAATCCCGAATGACGAAATCCGCGAGTGCTTCCACAACTTCCTTGAGTCCAACGACCTGAGTCTGGGCCACACCTTCGCCTTCCTGAGTGTGGTTGCCGCATACTCCAACGGAACGGAATGGCTCGACCAGTGCCTTGAGTACATTCAGGACAACATCGGATATGTTGGGGACACCCTCAGCAAGAAAATGCCAAGAATAAAGATGATCCGCCCCCAGGCTTCATTCCTTATCTTCCTCGACTGTAGGAGACTGAACCTTTCGCACGACGAACTCAACAGTTTCTTCGTAGACAAGGCTCACCTTGCCCTCAACGACGGAGAGATGTTCGGAACCGGAGGAGAAGGATTCATGAGAATGAATATTGCCGCACCTCGTTCTGTGATTGAGAAAGCCATGAGGCAACTCAATGACGCCTACCAGTGCTTGTAGCCCTTTTTCCTTGCCTTGGCCTTCACATGGTCAGAAGTGAAAGTCAGGCAAAGCAAATCTGAATAGCTACCGTTGAACACATCGATGTCAACATCACCGTCGATGCCGTCAACGGTACCTTTGTCTGTGTGCTGCCAGAACCTCCAGTCACCCTCATATTCGAGTTCTGATACATAATAGTGGGCTATCCAATAAGGATATTTGTCGAACTCGGAGCCGTTGAGGTATCTGGTCTTGAACTTATATGACGTGTATAGTATAGGTGTAACTCCATAGTGTTTCTCCACTATGTTCATCCAGTCGAGAATACCCTCACGGAGTGCATCGGGAGTGTACGACCCCAGTTGTTCAATGTCAAGAACGGGTACAAGGTCACGTTCCTTCAGTTCCACCACATTGCAGAAGAACTCTGCCTGTTCCTGGGCAGAACTCTTGGAAGAGAACACATGATATGCTCCACATACCAATCCGTTCTTGCGTGCTGAGGCATAGTTGTAGACAAAGTACTCGTCGAGTATGGTCTTTCCCTCCGTTGCCTTGATGAATGCAAATGTTACAGGGTCGCCGTCAAGAGTAGCGTCAGCCACTCTCTCCCAGTCGATTTCCTGCTGGTAGTGGCTCACGTCGATTCCGCGTATGGTCCCGAACGGAAAGACTACAGGACTGTGATGCGCCCTCCACCTGCGGATACTCGGACTCAGGAAATAGAGTATTATTACGATAAGAACCAAAAAAGCCAGCCCCCACATCAGTTGAAGCGTGGAGACCGACTCTAACATATTTCGTTTCTTACCTTTCACCCCTGGTTATGCCTGTTCGAGTTGGAGTGTCTTCGTACTCTGGTCGCACACTTCTGTCGGACCGAAATACTGGATCGGACCCGGGTACACATAACAAGTGTTCCTTGCCCATTCATCCCTGTTGGCAGCAAAGAACTTGAATGGAGCACCATCGAGTTCTACAAGTGCCTTGCGGATTACAGGTTTCATCTTGCCGCTTCTCTTCTCCATGTTCATCATCATGGTGATTGGCACACCGCCGGCAATCCATTCGGTTGCAGGAGCAGTGGTGTTGCGGATGATTGACATGTAACCGGTCTTGCCGTTGGCAATCAGACGGCTTGCATTGAAACCGAGGCTATAGCAATAGTCTGCGTCATAGTTGGAAGGTGCAGCGCAACGGCCTTCATATCCGAAGAAATGATGCTGGGCAGTGAACTTGCCGACATACTTGTCTTCTGCCTTCCAGGCATCAAGTTTCTTGGCAACCATTCTTGAAAGGAGTTTCTCAGTTTCGATGAGTGAAACCTGAACATTCCCGTGAGGGTCGCGGTCAAGAGCCAACTGGAGGGCCACATCCTCAGGAAGAGAATTGAGGATTGCGAGGTTCTCTGCTGAGATATGACTCTTTACGTAGCCAACCTGCTCATCCCTTGCCACCGTCTTGGCCTCATCTGTAGCAAGTACGTCGTTGAGTTCGGAAATCAGTCGCTTGATGGCTGGAATAAATTCTATAAGTCCCTCAGGAATGAGTACCGTACCGAAGTTGTTGCCGTCCTTTGCTCTTTCTGCCACGGCATTGGCAATGTATGTAACGATGTCATCAAGACTCATGTTCTTCTCCTCAACCTCCTCGCTGACAAGACAGATATTAGGCTGGCACTGGAGAGCACATTCAAGGGCGATATGGCTTGCACTTCTACCCATCAGCTTTATGAAATGCCAGTACTTGCGTGAAGAGTTGCAGTCGCGCTGGATATTGCCAATCAGTTCGCTGTAAGTCTTGCATGCTGTATCGAAACCGAAACTTGTCTCAATCTGTTCGTTCTTCAAGTCACCGTCGATTGTCTTCGGACAGCCGATTACCTGAACTCCGTACTGCTTTGCAGCATAGTATTCTGCAAGCACACAGGCATTGGTGTTACTGTCGTCACCACCGATGATTACAAGGGCCTTGATTCCAAGTTCGCGGAGAATCTTGATACCCGATTCAAACTGGTCTACCTCCTCCAGTTTCGTACGTCCGGAACCGATGATGTCGAAACCACCTGTATTTCTGTATTCGTCGATAATCTCAGGAGTCAGTTCCATGTACTTGTGGTCAACAAGACCACCTGGCCCCATGAGGAATCCGTAGAGTATGTTCTCCGGGTTGAGGGACTTCACTCCGTCGAAGATTCCGCTGATCACATTGTGACCGCCAGGAGCCTGACCACCCGAAAGGATCACTCCGACATTCATTGGAGCAAATTCCTTCTTCTCGCCTGCCTCAAACTCAATTACCGGCAACCCGTATGTATTAGGGAATAACGCCTTGATTTCTTCCTGATTGTCAACCGATTGAGTTGGTCTGCCTTCCTTTGCTGTTACAGGTCCCTGAAGGGCCTTGGGAAGTTTTGGCTGATAAGCAGCCCTTGCAATTTGTAATGCACTTTTTGCCATGATAATTCTTTTTATGATTGAATTGAATAATTTTATACACGTGCCTTTCTGATGATGTCAAGACATTCCCTGCACTTCTCCGTGACATAGTTCCAGTCCTCAGCAACCACCTTGTCCTTTGGAAACAACTTGCTGCCCATGCCAACACAGAACACGCCGGCCTTGAACCATTCCGTCAGGTTTTCCTCCGTAGGGGCAACACCACCTGTCACCATAATCTTGCTCCAAGGCATCGGAGCCTTCAGACCTTTCACAAACGAAGGGCCATAGACATCTCCAGGGAACACCTTTGTCAGGTCGCAGCCCATCTCCTGAGCCTTGCCTATCTCACTGACACTGCCACATCCGGGACAATAGGGAACCAGACGACGGTTGCATACTGGTGCCACATCAGGGTTAAACAACGGTCCGACCACGAAACAAGCCCCCAACTGTATGTACATGGCTGCCGTAGGGGCATCCACAACGCTCCCCACGCCCATTGCCATTTCAGGACATTCCTTTGCTGCAAACTTCACGCACTCGGCAAAAACCTCATGAGCAAAATCACCCCTGTTGGTAAACTCAAAAGCACGCACACCACCATCATAGCATGCCTTTATCACCTTCTCAGCGACTTCCGCATCCTTATGATAGAAGACGGGAACCATACCGGTTTCGCCAATCTTTGCCATTACAGCCAACTTGTCAAATCTTGCCATAATCAATTCATATTTCTTAAGTTCGTAAAACACCTCATCTCTGCACCCTGCCCGATGCGTTTCCGCCTGCCAGCGATTCCACTTCCTCTACACTGACATGATTGAAATCGCCAGGAATGGTGTGCTTGAGCGCACTTGCAGCCACGGCAAACTCAAGAGCCTCGCCCTGAGTGCCCTTAGTCAGCAGACCATGAATGAGTCCGGCAGAGAAACTGTCGCCGCCACCCACTCTATCCACGATAGGATTGATTTCGTAACGCTTGCTCTCATAGAACTCCTTGCCGTCAAAAATAAGTGCCTTCCATCCGTTGAAGGAAGCACTGAAACTCTCACGGAGAGTGCTGACCACATACTTGAAGCCAAACTGCTCCCTCATCTGGCGGAAGATAGCCTCATAACCCGCTGCATCAGTCTTTCCGCCTTCCACATCGGCGTCAGGCTTGAAACCAAGACAAAGTTCGGCATCCTCTTCATTGCCTATACATACATCTACATATTCCATCAGCGGACGCATCACACTGATAGCCTTCTCCGAAGTCCAGAGCTTCTTCCTGAAATTGAGGTCACAACTGACTGTTACCCCATGCTTCCTGGCACATATGCACGCCTGCTTCAGACACTCCGCACTCGCATCGCTGATGGCAGGAGTGATTCCGCTCCAGTGAAACCAGTCGGCACCCTCGAATATCTCGTCGAAATCGAAATCCTCAGGCTTTGCCTCTGCTATTGCCGAATTGGCACGGTCGTATATCACCTTTGAAGGACGCATGCTGGCACCCGTCTCAGCATAGTAAAGACCAATTCTGTTACCTCCTCTTGCAATAAATTCCGTGCTCACTCCATAACGCCGGAGAGCATTTACTGCAATCTGCCCAATTTCATGCTTAGGCAACTTTGAAACGAAACAACTCTCATGGCCGAAATTTGCCAGACTGATGGCCACATTAGCCTCACCACCACCAGGGATGATGTTGAACTTGTCTACCTGTACAAAACGGTTGTTGCCTTCCGGTGAGAGGCGAAGCATTATTTCGCCCATCGTTACGATTTTTCCCATATTCCAATGTATTTATTAGTTAGTCATTTGCTATCTTTCGCGTACAGAACAACAGCTGCATCCATCCGAACGCCTTTTCAGTTCCCTGACCGCGTCATTCTTCCCCAGACCCTTTATGACACAAAAGGCACTTACCCACATATCATCGTACCACTTGCTCAGAGGAATACCTATCTGCTTGGCATACAACTGAAAAGCTATTTGTTCCTCTTCATCTATCAAAACTATTCTCATTTCCTTTTTGGTCTGTTTTCTTATTTGCACATTTTCATTTGCAAAGTTAATCATTTTTTTTTTAGCGACAAAATAAAAGTTAGCCACATTGGAGTTCCACCAAAATTCGGCACCTTATAAATACACTATTTCAAAATCTTCATTTTCTCAAAAAAAATCTTTCATTTTGCTTGTCATTTCACATTTATTTATTACCTTTGCACCCGAAAATTAAAAATCAGTACAAAATATGTTACGTCAGACCTCATATTATTACTATTATTACCGCACGCAAACCGTGGGGCTTTGAGGTATGCAATGCGACGAAATCAACCATAGCACAACAAATATACCGGATGCCCCACACAATGGGGCATTTTTCGTAATGCAAAGGCATAAAGCAATTAACGTCAAACAATAAAAAACATTTAGGATTATGATTAAGGTAATTATTCTGATACTCTTCTTTGCCGTGATGATCGGCGTGGGTATCGCATGTCGCAAAAGTGCGACGAACGTACAGGGATTCGTGTTAGGCAGTCGGAACGTAGGCTCATGGCTCACAGCCTTTGCCTTCGGAACATCATATTTTTCCGCAGTAATCTTCGTAGGCTACGCCGGACAGTTCGGATGGAAATACGGTCTGGCATCCACCTGGATCGGTATCGGCAATGCCCTTATCGGTTCACTCCTCGCATGGAGGGTACTCGGACGCCGCACCCGACTGATGACCCAGTACCTCCACTCCGCCACCATGCCCGACTTCTTCGGACAACGGTTCAATTCCAACGCACTGAAGGTGGCAGCATCCATCATCGTATTCATATTCCTCATACCCTACACCGCATCACTCTACAACGGACTCTCCCGCCTGTTCGGAATGGCATTCGGCATCGACTACACCTGGTGCGTAGTGGCAATGGCAATTCTCACCGGCATCTACGTCCTCATCGGCGGCTACATGGCAACGGCAGTCAACGACTTCATACAGGGAATGATAATGCTCGTCGGAATAGTAGCCGTCATCGCTACCGTCCTCAACGGAAACGGTGGATTCACTGAAGCAGTCGAGAAACTCTCCGCCATACCTGCCGAGGCAACACCTTCGCTCAACGGAGCCTTCGTGTCGTTCCTCGGACCGCAGCCACTCTTCCTATTGGGAGTCGTACTCCTCACCTCTCTCGGCACATGGGGACTCCCTCAGATGGTCGGCAAGTTCTATGCCATACGCGACGAGGCAGCCATACGCAAGGGAACGATCATCTCCACCATCTTCGCCATGATAGTTGCCGGAGGATGCTATTTCCTTGGAGGATTCGGCCGACTCTACGGTGCCGGCATTGAATACACAGCCACAGGAACACCCGTGTTCGACAGCATCATACCTACAATGCTGCAGACCCTTCCCGACATCATGATTGGCGTAGTCATCATACTTGTCCTTTCCGCATCAATGTCCACCCTCTCGTCATTGGTACTCACATCAGGCTCCACCCTTACCCTCGACATCATCGTACCAGCCTCATCCCATGCAGGAAAGAAGATGTCGGAACGTTCACAACTTCTCAGCATCCGTCTGCTGGTAGTATTCTTCATAGCCGTCTCTTCCGTACTTGCCGTCATCCAGGCAAAGAGTTCCGTCACATTCATCGCCCAACTCATGGGAATCTCTTGGGGAGCCCTTGCCGGAGCATTCCTCGCACCGTTCCTCTACGGACTCTACTCCAAGCGCACATCAAAGGCATCCGTCTGGACGAGCTTCATTCTCGGAGTTCTCGTAATGTGCTGCTGCATGTACGCCACATTCACAGGCGGAGAGTTCATAAGCCCTTACTTCACCTCGCCAATCAATGCAGGTGTACTTGCAATGCTTCTCGGTCTCGTCATCATGCCTATAGTCGACCTCTTTGCAAAGGTCGGCAACAAGGAAGCAGTCAGCAAGATGTTCGAATGCTATGAACGTAAGATTACCGTCCGTGCATCCACATCCCTCGACGACGAGGAATAGCAACCCACTACCGCAGGCTTTCCTGCATCCAAATATTCGCGCAGACCTGGTCTGCACTTCCGTTGGGAACCACATTCACAGCGTAAGTGTAATACACAGGTCTGCTGTTCTTTCTATACTTTGAAGTAAACGTCCTACCGTACATATCAACTCTAACCTCTAACCCCTAACCTTTAACCTCTAACCTCTAACACAATCAAATCACATACCTTCTCGAATGCAACATACACCACTGCACAAACTACGGGATAACCCAAAACCAACATGATTTCCATAATCTTTCCGTTTTAAATTGTCAATAAACTATTGTCGAATTAAATTTTCGGGTGCAAATTTAGTTGGACTAATGGCGAACTTCCCGCCATTGGTCAAAAAAAATTCATCAAAATCACAAAAAAATTGCAGAAAAACACTATTTTTGCAAAAAAATACGATTATGCAGAATAAACTTACGAATTACATCTGGGCGGCACAACTGATAGCCTCGTCTCCCCAAGGGATCACCTTTGCGGAAATCAGCAGGAAATGGAGCAACACCTCACTCGGAAACGGCAATCCGCTTCCGCGGCGCACATTCACCGACTGGCTCAGCAACATCCAGGACATATTCAACATCAACATCGAATGCGACCGCCATACCAACCGGTATTACATGAGCACATCAAGAAAGGATTTCGACAATATCTGCCTATGGCTTATGAGTTCCATGCAAGTCACCGGATTTGTCCAAAGTTCAAAATCCCTGCGCGAGAGAATAATATTCGAAAATATCCCGTCGGGAAACGAACTGATTGAAACCATCATGGAAGCGATGAAGACCCATCACACACTGCAGATGTCATATCTCGGATTCGGCTACGACCAGCCATATATTAAGGAGGTGTGCCCCTACTGTCTGAAAGCCTTCAAGAAACGCTGGTACCTCGTCACCAGCACCCTTCCCGCAAACAAGCTGCGAGTCTTTGCCCTCGACAGGATGCTGGAACTCACACCCACGGACAACACCTTCCGTCTTCCCCGCAGATTCTCAGCAGGGAAATACTTCGCCAATTCCTATGGCATCTACAGCAGTGAGGGAAAACGGCCATCCGCCATCCGCATCCGTGCCAACCGGCGCGAGAGAGACTATCTGCGCACCCTCCCACTCCATGAGTCACAGTGCGAGGTACTCACCCAGCCCGACTACTCCGAATTCACCTTCCGGCTCTACCCCACCTTCGACTTCATCCAGGAACTCATCTCCCACGGCGACCACATAGAGGTACTCCAGCCCCAGTCCCTGCGCAACCAGATCCGCGACATGGTTGAAAGCATGTACAACACCTATTTTTCTGAGCAGAGCTCAGAGTGAAGAGCGAAGAAACCACGAATCCGCACTCTGCACGAATCTGCACTCTAAGCAGCTTGTAATCATCATAAATTAGTGAAGATTAAATGTAAATTTCCGGCTCACCTGCAAAATCCTGTGTCTGCATGACTAAGTCAAGAGGTTGAGTCCACTTTAAAAAGTCGGACAGTTTATTGTTAATACTTGTTTCTCACTCTCAAATAGTGGTCTGATTATTTGTATATCTGGAATAAAAGTTGTATATTTGTACTATAAATCAAACCATTAGATATGTTTCGCAAAA
>JAZQPD010000013.1:0-14730 GCA_045628285.1 Bacteroidaceae bacterium | reverse complement strand
ACTTAGCATACATCCAGCCTGTTGTGTTGTCTTCGTTTACCTTAAAATAGCGGTAAGTGTCGACTGTACCGTCACCAGCAAGCTCCTGAATGGCATGAACTTCGCTTGTGATTTCCACAACCTGAAGAGGGTCAGTCATCGAGTCTGCCCATTCGGTCTTGGCATTACATGCAGTTGAGTTAGGAACGAACTGTGCCTCATCACTGTTTGAAATATCAATTGCGAGAATCTGACCAGGACGGAGACCGCTGACTGCAATCCAGCGTTCGTTCTTGGTTGAGCGGAGTCCGTTCTTCCCAGGTTCGCAGGTAATGCCGTTGCCTGTGAGTTGGAGGTAGAACCATTCCATGTTTTCATTCACGCACTGGTTGATTGAATAGTTGTTGAGCTTGATTCCATTTGCACTTGCGTCCGTGTAAGACAGACAGTCTGCACCTGACCCCAGTTCATAACCTTCTGCATAGAATGGCACACCGTTAATTGTACCATCGTACCAGTTTACGTCCTTTTCAAGACGATAGCCCATCTCTGCAAGTGCTGCATTCTCCTCAGTCATTGTACCCTGAGCAAAACCTATTGCAGACACCATCAGCATGGCCATCAAAGAGTAGATTTTTTTCATAAGCTTTTGTTTTAGTGTTTGTAAAAAATAAGATAGTGTTTGAATTATCTCTGCAAAGTTAGTAAAAAAAAATGAAACTGGAAAAATAATTGGGAAAAATGTTTCTTTCAAGCGCAAGAGATATGGAATATATTGCCGTTCCGAAGAGGCCTTTGACAACGAGCGTCAGATTTCCAGTAGGCAGTTTCGTGAGTATCGGCACGAAGCCATGTGTGGAGTTCGACCAGTGAGGTGTCCTTGTGGATTTCGGAATAATTCGGAAGAATTCGGAACTTTTCGGAAATGATGCTTTTCCCATGTCGTACCTTTGCAGTCGCAATCTAAAAAATCGTACACCCAGCAGGGACGACTTTACCGTCCACTGCTGACTCGGTGCAGGTGTGCTCCTGAGGTGCACCCGGAGCAGTTCCGAGAGGGTTAGAATTTACTACTGACGTTTTGCCCGAAACGTCAGTACTAAACGGAAAAACGTCAGTACTAAATGCCCGATGCGTCAGTAGTAAACTGAGTAAGGCTCAGGGCTTTCTTTGGGATGTTTGCCGTTAACCTTTAGCCATTGGCTTTTAGTGGCCGAAGAAATAATACAATATGAATTATTGAATTATTGAATTTCAAAACTCCGACGTTGCTATGAGCGAACCGCAGGTGATGGAAAGTGAAAATAAATCATCTGGCATTTTGTACTTTGATTGTTTATTCGTATATTTGCAATGCGAAAGCGAAGACGTTGGTTCCCTCCAACGAAAACGAGTTGATTAATATATAACCATTAAAAGGCGGTAAAGGATGAAACAAAAATGGATTTCAGTGACTGTATTTCCGGCAGCAATAATTGCAGTGTTGCTATGTTTGCTCGTTTCTTGCAAGGATGATAAAGGGTATGTCTATGTCCAGCCCGACACTCCCGACTATAGGATTGCGCTTGCTGCACTCGACTGGGGTACGGACTCTGTATATGTGGTTGGACATAAGACTCCAGACGTAGATGCCACTTGTTCTGCCATTGCCTATGCTGCACTCATGCAGAAGTTAGGATATAAGTGTGCACCGCGTGTGGCTGGGACAATCAACAAGGAGACTGCCTATGTTGCTAACTATTTTGGCTTGACCATGCCGCAGATATTGGATTCTGTCGGTCCGAATCAGAGGCTCGTCCTGACTGACCATTCTGAATATTCGCAAGCAGTGAAGGGGACAGAATTGGCACAAGTCATACAGATTATCGACCACCACAGCCTTGGCAATGTCACTTCACAGAAGCCTTTGTTCTGCAAGATAATGCCTGTAGGTGCTTCGTGTACGGTTGTTTATACTTCCTACAAGGACCTGGATGTCGACATTCCTGATGATGTGGCAAAGGTACTCCTGTCGGGCATTATCTCTGATACGCGAAACCTCAGGCAGTTTCACACGTCCCTCGACAGCATTGCCCTCTATTCACTGGCTTCACAACTGAAGATGGACAAGGAAACCATAGCAACCCTTAACCGCAATATGGACGAGGTTCAGCACAGTTACATAGGAATGACCGATGAGGAAATCTTTCTCAATGACTACAAGGACTACGAAATAGCTGGAGTGAAGTTGGGTATTGGTGTTGCTGACTGGTATGATAACGGGACGATGGACGATTTTCTTGCGAGGATGCGTGATGCTGCTGAGGTGTTGATACCGGTGAAAGGCAACAGGATGATGTTTGCTATGGTATACCGATACAAGGACAATCCTGATGAAACAAGCCCGGATCGTTATGTAGATGATGGTATGTATCTCGTCTATGCAGGTGAAGGAGCAAAGGAGGTGGCGGAAGCAGCATACGGACCGTCAGTAGGCAAGGGCTGGGTATATTCAGAAATAAGCCAGTCACGCAAGACTGGAGTGGTGCCTGCCATTACGGCAATACTTAAATCGCAGCAATAATGAAGAGATAACGAAAACTAAAAATATAACTAAAACTATGACGAAAATGAAGAATGAGAGATTTGCAGTATTGTTGACTTGTTGTATCATAGCCTTTGGGGGGACGGGTAATTTTGACGTTTGTATGGCCCAGAGGTCGGAACGGTTGTTGACGGAATGGAAATTCAGTCATGCTGACAAGACGGAACAGACTGAATCCGGATTCGACGACGGGACATGGGAGGTCGTGTGTGTGCCTCACGACTGGGCTATCAGCGGACCGTTCGACAACAATCATGACAAGCAGACGGTGGCTATCGTGCAGAACGGCGAAAATGTAGCTTCGGAGAAGACGGGACGTACCGGTTCGTTGCCGTGGGTTGGCATTGGCTGGTACAGGACCCATTTCAAGGTGGACAAGAAGTCGGAGAGGGTCGTTCTGAACTTCGACGGTGCGATGAGCGAACCACAGGTGTTCGTGAACGGAAAGAAGGCCAGCGAATGGAAATATGGCTACAGTGCATTCAATATCGACATCACGCCATATGTGAACAAGGGGAAGGACAATGTGGTGGCAGTGCGTCTGGAGAACCTGCCGGAGAGCAGCCGGTGGTATCCGGGAGCAGGACTTTACAGGCCGGTGACTCTGATAGAGACCGGAACTACGGCAATAGCCGACTGGGGAATAGACTGCGTGACGAAGAGTATAAGTGACGGCAGGGCCCAGATGGAGGTCAGCGTGGATGTCGTAGGCAGTGATGGTAGGACTCTGAAAGCATTGGTGGAGATGCAGCACAAGGGCTTGACGAGCCGTTCAAGGGCTGGCGTGAAACAGAAGGAGGTGGATGTGGCGAATGGTAAGGCCAAGGCCGAACTCAATATCATTTCACCTTTCCTGTGGACTCCCGAAACACCGGAGCTCTACGAGCTGACTGTCAGTATCTACGAAATTGACAGGAAGGGCAAATACACCCTCAGGGACCGTCAGCAAAGGAATGTCGGAATCAGGACCGTGAAGATAAACAAGGAAAAGGGATTTGCCCTGAACGGAGTGACGAGAAAGATAAAGGGTGTGTGTATGCACCACGACCTCGGCATGTTCGGATCGGCTGTCAACCGTCCGGGACTCATCCGACAGATAATGATGCTCAAGAGCATGGGATGCGATGCCATCCGAACTGCCCACAACATGCCTTCGCAGATGCAGATGGACCTCTGCGACTCGCTCGGCATGATGGTCATGGCAGAGAGTTTCGACATGTGGGAATATCCTAAATGCAAGAACGGTTACGGACGGTTCTACAAGGACTGGTGGAGGAAGGACCTTACGAACCTCGTCATGGCAAACCGTCTGCACCCAAGTATCGTGATGTGGAGCATAGGCAACGAGATACCGGAACAGGGTAGTGGGAAAGGCACTCAGATGTGCAGGGAGATGCAGGACCTCATGCATCTGCTTGATCCGAGCAGACTGTGCACTACGGGCATGGACCGCTGGGACGACTGTGTGAAGTCGGGCTTTGCCGCAACCATCGACATTCCGGGATTGAACTACAGAACCCACAGATACCACTATGCCCATGAGAATCTTCCTCAGGGATTCGTATTGGGAAGTGAGACGGCTTCCACTGTCAGTTCGAGGGGTACATATTATTTTCCTGCCGAACAGGCAAACGGCAAGACTCATCCTGATGCCCAATGCAACGGCTATGACCTCGAAGCCTGCTGGTGGAGCAACCTGCCCGAGGAAGACTGGGAACTGCAGGACGACAACGACTGGGTAATCGGTGAGTTCGTATGGACCGGATTCGACTATCTCGGTGAGCCGACTCCTTACGATGGTGCATGGCCGTCGAGAAGCAGTTATTTCGGAATCATCGACCTTGCGGGACTTCCGAAGGACAGATATTATCTCTACCGTGCAAGATGGAACACGGAGGAACACACCATCCATCTCCTTCCGCACTGGACATGGCCGGGCAGGGAAGGTGAAGTGACTCCGGTGTACTGCTATACCGACTATCCTTCGGCTGAACTGTTCGTCAACGGCAAGTCGCAGGGCAGACGGACGAAGGATGCCTCTCTGAAGGGAGACCATGGCAAACCTGCCATCGACCGCTACCGACTCAGATGGAACGAGGTGAAGTATGAGCCTGGAGAAATAAAGGTGGTAGTGTATGATGCCCAGGGCAACAAGGCTGGTGAGGAAATCGTGAAGACGGCGGGCAAACCTGATCATCTGGAAACGGAATCCGTTAGATACGGTGATTTTACATTTGTCACTGTGAAGGTCGTTGACAAGGATGGCAATTTGTGTCCTGAAGCCGACAACCAACTCTCCTTCGAAGTGAAAAACGGAACATTCCGTGGAGTATGCAATGGTGATGCAACATCGACAGAGGTGTTTACTAATCCTACCATGAAGGCGTTCAAGGGTCAATTAGTCTTCTGCGTTGAAGGCAAGGACGCAAAGGTTGCAATTGCTTCTTCAGGTCTGCCGGAATGTGAAAAAAAACTATAAAAACGTAAAATAATATATAAATGTAAAAAATTTAGTCAAAAGTTTGGTAGAATTAAATAAATTTCCCATCTTTGCAGCCGAAACCAATAGGAAAACGCCGAAAACCTTAAAAAGAGTAGGCATAAAAACAAATTGAACGAAATGAAAAAATTAATTCTCGCAGCTGCTTTCGTAGCATGCGCACTCGGTGCAAACGCACAGACATGGGTAGGTGGTTCACTCGGACTTGACTTCTACAAATTGGATGGAGCAGATGACACTCAGACTACATTCTCAATTAAGCCAGAAGTTGGTTACACACTTAATGAGAAGTGGGATCTTGCAATTGGCCTCGGTTTCTCTTCAGTTTCAAACTTAAATTGTGTTAAGGACGCTAACGCTACAGAATTTGGTGTTAATCCTTACGCTCGTTATACTTTTGCAAATTTTGATAAGGTTGGCTTCTTTGTAGACGGTGGCGTTGACCTCGGCATCTTTAAGCCAAAGAATGGTGACTCTCAGACTTCTTTCTTTGTAGGTCTTCGTCCAGGTGTTAAGTATGCTGCTTCTGATAAGATTACTTTCGTCGCACATCTTGGCAGTTTTGGTTACAAGAGTGTTCAGGATACTTACACTGACTTCGGTTTGAACCTTACTAACAATATCGCATTTGGTCTTTACTATTCATTCTAATCAATAGGATATGCTTAATACAAGGACCGGCGCTTGCGTCGGTCTTTTTTCGTTTCTTTGTTGACGCGCAAGTTCTTGGATAAACCAAGCGATTCCTAAAATCGAATTCTCTCGTCCGAAAATAAAAATAAAAGTTTCCAACTATTTATTTTGTATTTCGCTCACTTATTCGTAACTTTGAAGGGGATTTTATGAATATAGAAATTAATTATGTGAATTTAATATGAGAAAACAACTATTTGTAGGATTGCTGTCTGTCATTGCTACAGTGGCGTCTGCCCAGACTATGAAGGAATGGGATGATGTAGGTATCAACAGCATCAATCGTGAATCGGCTCACACGCTCTCGATTCCGTTTGCAAACGAGGATGCTGTCAGTGAAAACAAGATGGAACAATCTCCATATTATCAGTCGCTCAATGGCGTGTGGAAGTTCCGTTGGGTGAAAGACCCGTCTCTGCGTCCCAAAGGTTTTGAGGCAGTCGGATTCAACGATGCCGCATGGGACAATATCGATGTACCTGCTTGCTGGCAGGTGTACGGAGTGCGCAACAACAAGAACTGGGACAAGCCGCTCTATACCAATGTGAACTATCCATTCAGTTATGACAGCAATACTTACAGTGTGATGGCTGAACGTCCGGTCTGGTTCACCTATAACAGCAGCATGAAGAACCCTGTGGGAAGTTATCGCCGTACGTTCACCGTACCTGCTTTCTGGGACGGACGAGATGTATATGTGCGTTTCAACGGTGCAGGTCATGGATATTATGTATGGGTGAACGGTGAATTCGTCGGCTATGCCGAGGATTCATATCTCCCTTCCGAATGGAACATCACCGACAAACTGGTGAAGGGCGAGAATACCATTGCGGTGCAGGTCTATCGTTTCACGAGTGGTTCGTTTCTTGAGGATCAGGACTACTGGCGACTGACAGGAATCATGCGCGATGTGTTCCTCTGGTCAGCACCAAAGACTCAGATACGCGATTATTTTGCAACGACCACCCTTACCTCTGCCAACAAAAAGGCAACGGTGAAACTCACTGCCGACATTCAGGGTGAGGCCCTGCAGAACGGCACACTCACCATGAAGGTCATGGACGGAAAGGATGTGGTTGGCGAGAAGTCGCTTGCAGTCTCCTCGTCTGGAAGCAATACCCTCTCGCTCACGATGGACAATCCTCGCCTGTGGAGTGCTGAGGAACCGAACCTCTACGATCTCGTACTCACTCTCAGTGACGGTGACAAGGTGGTAGACATCCGGGGCAACAAACTGGGTGTGCGCCAGGTCAGTGTGCTGCAGAACGGTGCACTTGCCATCAACGGCAAGGCAATCAAGTTCCACGGAGTTGACCGCCACGATTTCAGCAATATCGGCGGTCGTCGCGTGACATACGAAGAGACGGAGAAAGACCTCCTCCTCATGAAGAAACTCAATATCAATGCAGTCCGTACGAGTCATTATCCTGACAATCCTTATTTCTATGATATCTGCGACAGACTGGGACTTTATGTCCTTGCAGAGGCAAATGTGGAGTGTCATGGGAACACCGGACTTTCGAATGTCGCCAAGTTCAAGCCTGCAATGGTGGAACGCAATGAGCGTCATGTGCTCTGGATGAGGAACCACAGTTGTATCTGCCTGTGGTCGTTCGGCAACGAGTCGGGTGGGGGAAACAACTTTGAGGCTGTCTCAAAGGCCATCAAGGCACTCGACACTACCCGTCTTACCCATTATGAAGGCAACAGCAACTGGAGTGATGTGACGAGTACGATGTATGCAGGAGTTGGTTCTATCGAAAACATCGGTCGTGACCGTCAGAACGAAGCCAACAGCGGAAAGAAACCTCGTCCGCATGTACAGTGCGAAAACACCCACGCCATGGGCAACTCTATGGGAAACCAGCGCGAGTTCTACGACCTCTACGAGAAGTATCCGGCACTTGCCGGAGAATTCATCTGGGACTGGAAGGATCAGGGACTCCAGATGCCTGTACCTGGCAAACCGAATCAGACCTACTGGGCTTACGGAGGCGATTTCGGTGATAATCCGAACGACGGCAATTTCTGTACCAATGGTGTCATATTTGCCGACTACACCTATTCCGCCAAGGCTCTGAATGTGAAGAAAATCTATCAGCCAGCCGATTTCGTAATGAAGGACAGTATCAGGGGATTGTTCACCATCAAGAACAAGATGGCCTTTGCCAACCTCGACCGTTACGCGTTCTCCTACGAAGTGCTTGAAGACGGAATCAGGGTGAAGGACGGCACTCTCGATGTCAGCATTGCCGGTGGTGGAAGCAAGAGCATCACGCTCTCTGACCTGATGCCTGAGGACGCAAAAGAAGGTGCGGAATATTTCGTCCGCTTCAGTGTCCGCCAGAAGGAGGCTACCGAATGGGCTGAGGCTGGCTATGAAGTGGCATCAGAGCAATTCCGCATCAGAAAGGCAATCAAGAAACCAGTATATGCATCTGCACCGGGAGAACTGTCTCTTGATGAGACGACTACAACCTATACAATTAAAGGTGCGCGTTTCGAGGCTTCATTCAGCAAGACAAACGGACAACTCGTAAGTTACACCTACGACGGCATGAAGATGCTTACCAACAACCTCAAGTTCAACGCATTCCGCGTACCTACCGACAACGACGGAAGTCACAAGACAGAGTGGGACAACCTCGGACTCCGCAACCTTGCCTCAAAAGCAGGCAAATGGACTGTCGACAAGGAAGACAACGCCATCTCGCTCAATGTGACAAATACTTATACAGCCAACACTACCAAGTTTACGACGGAAATGTCGTATAGACTTCTCCCTGACGGAGCAATCATCGTAAACAGCATCATCGATCCGGAACAGAAGGAGACCGTGCTTCCTAAGATGGGCTATATGTTCGAGATGCCTGAGGGTTTTGAGCAGTTTGCATTCTATGGTCGCGGACCTTGGGAAAACTATCGTGACAGAAAGGAATCCTGCCACGTAGGACTCTATCACAGTACCGTATCCGACCAGTGGACAGGCTATGTTCTCCCTCAGGAAAACGGCAACCACGAGGAAGTGCGTTTCATCTCCATTACCAACGATGAAGGCAAGGGACTCATGGTCGTTGCTCCACAACTGATGTCGGCAACTGTAGGTCACTGGCGTCCGAAGGATATCTATACCAATCGCGACAATAGGAAGAAGCATCCTTACGAAGTTACCTTCATAAAGAACAATGTGGTTTGTGTTGATGCTGTCACCCGTGGTCTCGGCAACAACAGTTGCGGCCCTGATGTACTCCCTCAATACGAACTGAAGGCAGCACGCACTACTTTCGGTTTCATCATCATGCCAGTCAGCGAGAAACTTACCGACCAGCAACTGGTAGAGAAGGGTAGGGTGGAGAACCCCCAGTGTCAGCCTGTCAATGTGAAGTACGACAAGGGACGCATATCACTCTCGTCTACAACCGACGGTGCAACCATCTACTACAGTACTGACGGCGGAGTGACTTACAACAAGTACACGACTACATTCTCATTCACCAAGGGAGGAACCATCCACACCTATTGTGAGAAGGAAGGACTTGCAAAGAGTCAGGTGTCAGTCTATACTTACGACATGTACATCAACAAGTCGACGTGGACAGTCTACAGTGTGAGCAGCGAACAAGGTGGAAACGAGGCGGCAAGCAAGGCCATCGACGGCAATTCGTCGACATTCTGGCACACTTCATACAGCGGCAACACTCCAAGTCACCCTCACACCATCATCATCGACATGAAGAAGTCCTACAACGTCACTCATTTCCTCTATCAGGCACGCAACGACGGCAATCAGAATGGCCGAATTGCAAAGTACGAGGTATATTTCAGCAACTCGCCTTCATCATGGCCTTCGACTCCTGATGCAAAGGGCACGTTTGCCAACAGCGGTGCGGAACAGGCTGCAAAACTCACCAAGATGGTCAGTGCCCGATATTTCAAATTCGTGGCTCTCTCTGAGGTGAATGGTAATGCCTGGGCTTCGGCTGCAGAATTAGGTGTTCGTGCCATGTCCGATGAGGCTTTGAGTATCAACGGCCTCTCAACCGGCAATGACAATGGACGTTATCTCGTCTACGACCTTACGGGTAAGTGCATATCCGACTCTGAAGATGCTCCTTCTTCAGCCAACCTCAAGAAGGGCATCTACATAGTCAACGGACAGAAACGGTTGATAAGGTAATCACTTGTTTCGCCACTCAGCGCCGGTGCGGCTCATGCCTTGGGCATCGACGGCAATGGCGTGGCGGGAACCATTGTTGTAGAAGGAAATCGAAGCCTTGCCCTCTTCGTCCAAGGTCAGGTAAGGATTCCAGTACAGAGTTCGGCGATAGTCCTCAGGGGCGTCGCCGAGTTTTCTTTTTGAATAGTCAGGGCAATAGAAGTTGTCGACGTAGGAGAATCCAGGGAGTATGTATCGTCTGTCACGATAGAATGGGCGGCGCGAGTCGTCAGGGAACGGATATACCACCACTTCTGTCTTGGGCAGATTGCTGCCGAGGTATCGCTCGTTGCCCTCCAATCGTGGCTGATAGTCGGTGTAGAGCACATATTTGTCGATGTACGAATGGAGAGTCCACTTGTAGTCCTCGTTGCTGTGGAGAGTAGTGAACGACTTGAGGTTACTGCGCAGAAACACCGAATCCCTGTCGTTGCTCATACCTTGGAGCGCGCGAGAGAGTTGGTCGTAACCGTATCGCTTGTTCAGTTTGTAGTCTATGCCTCCGCCTTCGCCAGTGACATAAGGGCGGTCCATACCGTAATCGCTCACGTATGTGCGGGCCATGTAAAACCAGTTGCCTTCGAGGAATCCGGCATCGAGAGCGTCGTTGTAAGCCTTGTAGGCATCGACGATGAGGGTAGGAATGGTGTCCTGCAACTTGCTGAATGTGTTGTGCTTTGCCCAGATGTCCACCTCGTCAATCTGGATGGACCCGTCTGGGTTCAAGGTAGATGCAAATTCCGGCTTGTGGGTGTAGTCTACGTGCTGCTGATAGAAACTGTAGGGTTTCACGAATCGGGGATAAGGGAAATTCACCCTTACGGAGAAGTCGGCGGGCAGAACCCTGAACCTGCGTTTGTGGCCTGCCGGCAACAATGATTCGTCGTCTGATGCCGTCTGAATCCATGTGTACTTCTTTCCTTTCCATTTCGTAGTGTCGGCAGCACTGAGGAAGAATATCCAGTCGCCGTAAAAGCGTGGTAACTGAAACTTGAACGAGCCGTCCTTCGTGTCAAGGTCCATCTGTCCGATAGTAGTTCCCGTGGCATTCACCAGTTCGGCGTGTACTCTCACATGCTTGTTCTTGAACACGTTCTGTTCGCCTGGGAAATAGTCCACCTCTGCAAGGTCGCGAGGAGTGAACACGGAATTCTTCAGCAGTGCCTTCACGTTGTCGTTCCAGTGGGTGTCGCTATATGACATGTCTTTCTGTGCGAATGCCGATGTATAGGGATTCTTTTCGTTAGTGACCGACCAGTAGTCTGGGACCGTAGTGCCGCTCTGGCTTGTTTCACTGTCACCTTCTTCGTTTTTTGTACCAATGTTGTCCAACTCTTTGAGTACTGCATCGCTTTCTGCTTCCTCAAGTGCCTGTTTCCATTGTTCGGTGAAGTAGCCCTCCATGATGTCGTACACCTTTCCTGTGATGATAGGTGTGCGTTCTGCCGGTTGAGTGAGTTGCCATGCGTTTTCGATGGCCATCTCCTGCCAGTTGAACCGTCGCCAGCCCTGTGTCATCATGAGCAGGTCGAGTGCGCGGTTGTGTTCGTCGTCGTCTTTCTTGAAGAACCATTCCGGATTCTCCACGAAACCCTTGATTTCCGATGTCAGCAGCATCTCGGTCATGATTGATGCATTGTCGTAGAGTTCGTTCATGTGGTTGACGTCTCTCACTGCAACCGACATGGTTCCGTTGGCATTAGGAGCCTTTATGTCGAGGTTCACCTTCTCGTATGGCACGTACACTTCTTTCTGTCCGCTGATGGCGATGTCGTGCTGCCCATTGTCGTTTGTCCTGATGAAGAACAGGCGGTCAGCATACACGCGGCCTGTCGTGTCGAACACTGTCACCTGATTTACTCCTGGCTGAAGGTCGGTATTGGCGAACGCTAATACCACTTCGTGGTTCTTGATTTCGTTGAAGCTATATAGTACTCCCTCGTGCATCACGGTCAGTGCTAAAGCATCAGTATTCAGACCGTTCGATGTGTTGATTTTCAGGTGTACGCTGTCGGCCTTTGCATCTACGGTCAGGACGACTCCTTCAGGCATGATGTCAGGCATCTTGACCGCCACCTCCAGGCCTTCCTTCGTGGTGAATACCAGTTTTTCCTCATTTTCCTTCTTGGGCACTATCACGAACGAGCCTCTGCCTCTTTTTTCAGTCTTGGCTATGTTCTTGACTGGCATCTTTGATGTCGTGACACCCTTCTTGACGTTCTTTTTGTTTTCCTTGGCATCTGCCTTCAGTGACAGTACTCCATCCACTTCCTTGCCATCGTCCCATGCTGCCTCGAAAGCCACTCTGCACGGCAGACCTTCCACGAGGTTTCCGCCTTCAGGGAAGAGTGATACAATGAGTTCCTTGTCGTGAGGGTCGCGCTTGAATCTTCGGCGTAAGGTTCTTGCAGTCATGTTCTCGCCATATTCACCCTTCTGAGTCGGAGCATCATACACAGGGAATACCCTGCTGTAGAGTTTGTCGTAGTCACGATAGTAGTTCCACTGTTGTTCGCGAGTCATGAACCATTCATCGCTGATTGAGGCACGCTTATGTTCGAAGAGTCCCCAGTTGAGTTGCCAGCGGGTGTAGGCCCTTAGTTCGTAGTAGCCTCCGTATGACTCTTTGTCGAGCACGAAGTTGCCATAGCCTCTTCCGCTGAACATCTCCACTATCTTCCTTTCCATCAGATAGCCTTCGTGGTTGTAGAGTTCCACATAGAGCACCTTGCTCACCTGTGAAGGCTTTCCGTCGCAAGTCTGGCGTGAATAGGCCGAGAACCAGATTGTATCGCCAACATAGTAGCAGGTATTGTCCATGTGCAGGTACACCTTTTCCTGTGGCAATGATCTGCCGAATCTCTCCAGATGATCTACCAGGTCATAGAACCTCTGCGGCACTTTATTTAATAATGGATTCTCGTCGTTCATCATCGAATCCACCTGTTCCTCTGTCAGGTTGCCATTTGCAGCAGCCAGTCTTTCCTCCTCGTCAGTGCGCTGCACGATGTTGCTGTGAGTCCAGAGCGTTTCGTCGAATCCCACATCGTCAATCGATGCCAACATGTTCTCCATCGCCTTGGTACCCGTCACCTTCTTCTTGTTTTTCTTCGTTTTTTTCTTCGTCTTCGTTTTCGTATCCGAGGCATATCCCGTCTCAAGGTCGATGTCATCTACGTTGAAGAGAATGGAACTGCTCGTCATCTTGCCGTTCTTCACCGTGCTCGACATCGAGTAAATCTCCGAATAGCCATTCTCGTGAGTATAGTTGATGTGGAAGTCCAGTTCAATCGGAGTAGTCTCCACATAGAAATCCCTCGCCATGTCGAGAAACATGTTCTCCACCTTGCCGTCGAATCTCAGTGGCAAGAGCGATTCGGCATCCAGATACAATTGTCCCGTGATGATGCTTCTCTCAGTCTTCTCGTCCTTCTTCTGGATGTTGATTCTGTAAACTCGCTCACCGTTACTGTCTGTCAGTTCGTCGCCCGAGATGTCATAATATTTCTTGGCATATCCTATGTAAGCCTGGAACAAGTCGCTATACTGTGTGTTGTTCGTCATCGGCATCAGGATGTTCTTCCAGAATTTTGTGTCGCGGATAAGCGGACCGATTTCCAGTGGATGATGGAAATTCATGTTCGAGATGAGAGGATGGGAAATGCCGTCGGTTGACACCTGTTCCCTCTTGCCCTTGATGAACGTGATGTCCCTCAGGTTACTCTCCGACTTCGCCGACACGAATGCCTCCACCAGTTCCTTCTTCCTGTACGAAGTTGTCATGCGGAAGAAGTACTGGCTCGTCAGGTCCTTCTTCTTGCCAAACTCCTTGTTCAGTTTCTTTGACGACTCAGCCAGAATCCTTTCCCACGGCACGATTCTCACTTCCTTGATGGCAACCGTCATCGGTTTCATCCTCGTCCTCTTCTCCACCTTGTCCGAAGCAATCTCCAGAGTCTCGAATCCCACATAACTCAGTTTCAGCATCGTACCCTTCGCCACCTTGATAGTGAAGTCACCGTCGGCATTCGTCATCGTGTGGTTCGCATTGCCCGCAATGACATGTACGAACGGCAGGTTTTCGCCCGTTTCAGCATCCACTACGCGTGATTTCACTTCCTCAATCTCCATGTCCTGGGCCACCATCCCCAGTGCCCCACACACCATATATATAAATAATACCAAACGTTTCATAATAGATTAATTTATGCAAAGATAGTGAAAAAATTTTGCCAGACCAAAATTATTCACTAACTTTGCACCTGATTTATGCCGTAGAGGCTCAAAAAGCAGGTCGTTGCGTCTTCGTTATCGTTTTCGTTCATGGCTTCGCCCCGCGGTCCAAACCCGTTTAATAACAAAAAAATGTACGTAATCGTAGAAATTAACGGTCAGCAGTTCAAGGCAGAGGAAGGCAAGCGCCTTTTCGTTCACCACATCCAGAACGCTGAAGCTCAGCAGACAGTTGAGTTTGAGAAAGTATTATTGGTTGACAATGAAGGTGCCGTAACAGTAGGTACTCCTACAGTGGAAGGTGCTAAGGTTGTTTGCGAAGTTCTCTGTCCACTCGTAAAGGGTGACAAGGTTCTCGTATTCCACAAGCGTCGCCGCAAGGGCTACAAGAAGTTGCGCGGTCATCGTCAGCAGTTCACAGAATTGACAATCAAGAGTGTTGTCGCTTAAGTTTAACCATTAAAAAACTAAATTGAAACATGGCACATAAAAAAGGTGTAGGTAGTTCAAAGAACGGCCGCGAGT
>JAZQPD010000012.1:0-15487 GCA_045628285.1 Bacteroidaceae bacterium | reverse complement strand
AAGAGGGTAATCAAATGTGGCGGTATTGAAGCAACAGCCAAAATCAATGGCAATGATATTGTCATGAACCATATCATACATCAGATTCGCATTGTTAGCATTGCGATCTTCATTGGAAAGCCAAAGATCAAAAAACGCTATTTGCAACAACTGCTGGCATAGTTTTTCGTTCGGAGTAATGAGCGGAATTGTGGTAGGCGTAATGTCCACAACGTTAGGTTGTTGCAAACTTCCAAGTATAGGTTTTGAAAAGAACGATCCGCTCATATTATATGGCACATGTTCCTGTTTTACCTTTACGATGGCAATCTCTGGCGTATTGAGCATCCAACTCTTTGCAAAAACGGCTCCCATCAATTCGCAAACAAGTTTATTCGCACTGCCCGAGTAACGAGTGTACTTGCAAATGTATGAATTGTGATCATTACAAGCCACCAACACGGGTTCTTCACCTGTGTTGTAAGTCTTTTCGATTTTTTTAATGGAATGTAGTTGCTTCATACGTTTATTTGCAATGCGAGAACAAAAACGAAAAACTTGTTTCGTAGTGTCTTGTCTCCACTCCGCTATCGGTAGGTGAGTGGCAAGGACGAATCTGTCTGGATTTAATTGTTTGACTTTATGTTATTTCTTTTATGCGGCAAGTAACCCTTTCTTTTTCATTAACTGCGTGAGGTTGTCAACAATGTATTCACGAGAGAAAGAATGAAGCACGTCGAAGCATGGCACGATGTAGCCCATGATGATGTTGCCCTGCTGCATGAGCCGGTAAACTTCACGCGCATCACGACCGAGGCTTTCTGCAACGATGCCCACGCAATAAATGGTGAAATTGAGGTCTTCTTTCTTCATGTCACTATTCGTATGCAAAGGTAATAAAAATTTATAATTCTTTACATACAATTTATGATTTTTTTGCTGTTCTCGCTTATTTTTTCAACCAACGACATTTATCGTTCTTCAAGACGAACGCCTAACTCGTAAAACCATTTCCCAAATGTTTGCGCCACCTAAGCGTTCGCCCCGCCCACTCCATCCACACAACCGCATGGATAACTACTTCTCCACTCCGAATATCGGTCCGAAGGAGCTCATGTCGTCAGTATAGAACTGAATGGCACTGTCGTTCAGTCGCGGATGCGATGTCTCAATCAGACGGATTACCTCTGCTCCGGCAAGAATGACCGGTCCGTAGCCATGAGCAGCATAAGGACTCACCGGTCTGTAGTAGTAGAAAGCCGGGTCGAAACCCATTCCCGTTCCCACACAAGTGTCCAGCACCTGTCCCTGGGCATTTATCTTCGAGCATACAGCATTCCATCCGAGTATTACGGCAGGACCATATGCCAGCGGACTGAGCCAGCCCTCGTTGATTCCGTGAGCCAGGCAATACACATATATGGCAGTGGCAGAGGTTTCGAGATACGAGTCATTCCTGTCGAGCAACTGATGCCAGAATCCCTCGCTGCTCTGGAGTGCAGCCAGTCCCTTCGCATGTTTCCTATATAGTTCCATCACCTCCTTGCGTCCCGGATAATCTTCCGGCAGGGCATCAAGCACCTCCGTCATAGTGAGCAGGGCCCATCCGTTAGCCCTTCCCCAGAAGAATGCAGGATGTTCGTCCATAGCCTCCACCCAACCATGGCGGAAGAGGTTCCTGTCCTCCACCCACATCCTCTTCTTGAAGAGCATGATTTGCCTTACAGCCTCGTCGTAGTACTTGGATTCATTCCTGAGTTTGCCATACCATGCAATGGGAGGTATACCCATGAACATATCGTCGAGCCACACAGAGTTGTGCTGAGGGCGTTTCCTTGCGAAGATACCGTCCGAAAGCCGGTATTCCTTGTTGAGGATGAAATTCATGTAGTTCTCAATCAGTGGAGTCAGTTTCAGGTCCTTGTCCCTCAGTTGCATCTTTATCATCGAGGCACATACAGCCCCTGCATCATCAAGGGCATGAGGGTCGAGCATCTGCCGCATCTGTCCGTCCCTGAGTCGTCCTGCATTCATCAGTTCCCTGAAATGAGGAGCCTGTCCTGCAAGGAAGGAGTGGCGGTTGGAGACATACTCGCCATACTTCCCGTCGCCGGTAGTCTCCGCTGCCTTGAGCATGGCAGAATAAGTCACACCCCATTCGTAGGATGTGAGCCGGAAAACACCCGTCTGTATTGAGTTCTGGTCCTTCAGAGCATATGGAGTACCTTTGTCCACATAGTTGAACACTCTGTCGAGTGCGCTCTTCACATCGTCAGTCGTAGGTACCTGATAAGGTATCCTATAATCAGGTTTCAGCAAATGGAGTGGAGTATTTGCATCCGTCTGCTGGGCAACGCCCTTCACTCCGCAACCCAACGCGAGCAACACCGCCCACATACATGTCGTTTTGTAATTCATAAAGTAATTTACCATTTACAAATTTACCATTTACAAATTTACAATTTACAATTTATTCTCCATTTAGTAATTTTTCCATTTCACTGACTATCGGCTTTTGAGTATGGATAATTTGCCAAATCGCCAAATAAATGGTACATCGAAAATGGTAAATGGTGAATTTTCCTAATTTCTAATTTCTAATTCCTAATTTCCCTCAAGTCCACCATGATGAGGTTCAGTCTCTTGCCGTTCGAGAATCGTCCCGTCTGGAAACACAACTTGGTTCCGTCAGGACTGAAGAACGGTTGGGCATGGTCGGGCTTCATCTTGCAGTCAGTGGCTATGAGATGCCTTTCTCCCGTGACAGTGTTGATCACCCACACATTCCCGGCGAAGGTGTCACCCGCAGCCCATTTGTTGTCACGCGTGGCATTGCTGTGCCAGAATCCCATTCCTCCCAGCATATTCTTCCCCGCATTCTCCTCCACGCCCGTCTCAACCTGTCCGAGCACATCCACGTCATCGTTCCTCAGGTTTATCCTGAATATGCCATGAGCCTGCTTGCGCAAACGTGGCTGATAACCCAGCACGTTGAAATACACATAGTCTTCCGAGGCAAAGGTCTCGTGAGTAACCCAGTCGAGAGGAGTTTCCTTGTACAGAGGTTTGAAGTCCGAGCCGTCACTCTTCACGTACCACATTCTCTGGAAGGCATCGCCACCAGTCTCGTTGCAGAACACGATTTCCTCAGGACGGAAACGGCTTGCCTGGATATGTCCCACCTTGAATTCCACGTCCACCACCTTCTCCACTCTGCCTGTCTCCAAGTTCATCTTGCGGATTCCGCTCAGCACAGGTTTTATCTTCACCGGCTGGTTGCCTTCAGGCAGGAACGCATTCTTGTTCATGCGTTCCATCTCCTCCTGCGTACCGTCTCTCTCCACAGTGATGTACGCCCATTTGTCGTCGCTGCTGATGCAGTAGCCCCCAGGCCGCCCCATGTCAGCAGGAAAAGTACCTATGAACTTCTCATAATCCTCGTGCTTCCCCACCTTGCCCTTGTGGACATCAGCGAAGAACACGTCGAGGTCAATCACATAGAGGTTCCATTTCCCGTCCACACGCCGGTTAAGGAACAACTTGTTCGATTTGTTGCCCAAGAATCCGCTACCCGTATTCCTTCCGTCGGTAGCCTGGATGATACGTCCCGTCTCCACCTCCACGAAATACAGTTGGAACGACTCGGCCCTGCTCGACGAGCGGAAGAGCAGGTACTTGCCGTCAGGAGTCCACATCGGGTCTGTCTGATACAGCAACCGGTCATTCTTGCCAGTGTCGGTGAGGCTGGTCATCTTTCTTTGGCTACCCTCATCGAAGAAAGATTGGGATTCCGATTTGCCATACACCCCGAATCCCTGTGCATTGCACACATTTGCGCAACTTGCCATACAGGCAAAAGCGGCAAAAGTCAGAAAATAATTCATAAAATAATTTACTATTTACAAATTTACTATTGCGGACCAATAGCTAAGGGCAACTCCGAGCTTGTCTCGCCTGATGGTCGAAGCACCGGAAGAATAGCCAATGGCCGTTATTTATGTTTTATGACTGCAAATTTACTATTTTTTACAGTTATATCTTGTACAACAACAGGAGAAAATTGGTAAAATCCTACATTTCACATTTATTTTGTATATATATCAACGTGTATGCCCATTCATTGATATAATTTTGCAGCAACTGAAAAAGTTTCAACTACTAACCACAAACTAAAAACTATGCTTATGAAAAAAAGACTTCTCTTTTTGTTTGCAGCAGCACTGATTTCAACGGTCGGTTTTGCCCAGGGCTGGACAAAGCCGGAAATCAACGAATCAATGTATGCTACAGAATTCGTTCCGTCAGAGGACGGAGACTCTACCATTTACTATTTATATAATGTAGAGGCTAAGGCATTCTTCACTCAGGGCAATGCCCCTGGCCACAGCAAATGGGCAACCAACGCCATCCTCGGTGATGCAGGAAATCCGGTAATGGTGTACAAATACCTTGCTGCCGATGAAGAAGGCAATATGGTTTGGGACGGCAAGTCCTATGTCATCAAGAACTATTATGCCACCAAGTCAAAGTGGTTCGACATCTTCATCGACGGCATCCTCCAGGTCATGATCGACAGGAATGCCCAGGCAAACTACATGTGGGAGTTTGAACCAAAGGGCAACGGCATCTACTACATCAAGAGTGCCGACGTAAACCCCGTCTACAACGTAGCAAATCTTTCCGTTGAACTTGGAGAGGAATACACCCAACTCTATCTCGGTTTTGACGAGGTCGACGACGACTACCTCAATTCCGGCATCATGCCATTGTCGCCTGGAGTACCCGTTGACGAGGCAGCACTCGCCTACCATGTTCCCCACGTGAAATGGGCTTTCATCCCTGCAGAGGCATACCAAACCTACAAGATGCAGCTTGAATTCTATCAGTTGGCAGAATCCCTTGGCGACCTTATCACACAGACAATCGAAGAATACCCGGAAATTGATACAACACCTTATCTCGCAGTCTACAACAACACATCCTCATCTGCAGAAGAACTGCAGGCAGCAATCGACAAACTCAATGTTGAGCGTCGCGAACGCGAAGTCTACCATGCTCTCGACGGTGCTTCAGAGGAAAATCCAAGAGATGCCACTCTCCTGCTCGTGAATCCGTCGTTCGAGAACATCAATGCCGACGGTACATACAAGGAAAAGGAACCGAACGTACCGGGATGGATACACGAAGTGGAGAAATACACCAACAACCGGACAAGTACAGCCGGACACCGTTATCCGTATAGGGGACAAGACCTTCCTGCCGACTACGACGGACCTGTCATGTCGCACTTCCTTGAGATTTGGAGAAAGGCAGCCGATGTGAAAAAGGACGAAAACGAATATCCGCTTGGAGAAAATGGTGGTACGATCCATCAGATTATCAAGGAACTCCCTGCCGGCAAGTACTCATTCACATGCAACGCCATGGCATGCTGCCAGATTTACGGTCTGGAAGACCTCGGATTCTATAAGAACCCAGTCGACAATGTCTACCTCTATGCCAAGGGCGGAACAGTCGAGACGAAACAGAAGATTGCCACTGAAGAGAACTTCCCTGAGCACTTCGACATTACATTCGTCCATTCAGGTGGCGACATCGAACTCGGAGTACGCTTCGACCACACATGTGCCACATGGGTATGTCTCGATGAGTTCACCCTCACATATTACGGAGCCATCACGGGCGACCCTGAGAAAGTATCCCTCTGGGCAGCCATCAGCGATGCCGAGACCACATATCCCGACTTGGAAGAAGTATATGCAAACGCTGAAATCAAGGAACAGTTCCAGATTGCACTCGATGAGGCAAAGGGAGCCAGCGACAACTTCCAGCAGTACAGGGAGGCACTTGCTACAGCCCGCACCGCACTTCAGAAGTCAGTAAACGACTACAAGGCATTCAAGTCGTACATCCAGGAATGCGAGAACGTGATGAACGAGTACAGCGACAACGACGAATTCGAACCTCTTACCAGCGAACTGGGCGACATGCTCATGGAGTGGGAGGAAAGATACAACGAAGGTACGGCAACATCCGAGGAAATCGCAGGATACAAGGGACTCGTACAGAAGAAACTCCTCGACTTCAAGATCACTCTCGTAAAAGTTGGCGACATCACAGACCTCCTCGTCTTCAATCCCAACTTTGACTACGGCAAGGGCATTTCAGGATGGACGGTCAACAACGTGGTCGAGGGCGACCTCAACAACGGAACCGGTCAGGGACGCAACCTCCTCCATCTCGACGACCTCGGCGACCTTGGTGAAAACGGAACACTCTACAGCAATGTGCTCAAGGAGATGAACAAGACATTCGAAATCTCACAGACACTCGAGAACATGCCTGCAGGATGCTACACGTTCACCCTCAACGCATTCGAACGCAATGGCGACATCGACAACGCCCTCAACCTCTTCCTTGAGGCTGGTGGCAAGGGTGCCGGCGACGATGCCGGTTCATTGGCATACATCTTTGCAAACGACGAGCAGACACTCCTCAACAACATCTGGGCAGGTGCCCAGGATCAGGTAGTCTGGGCTACCGACAAGGGTACGGACGACGGAGTGACCATTACCACACAGGACGTTACACGAGACGCATATCCGGGCAAGTACATCCCTGATACAACTACATCTGCCAACTTCTTCTTCAACCTCTGGAACGCATATCTCACCTCCGTGAGTGTTTATCTCCCTGAACAGGGAACACTCAAGTTCGGCATCAGGAAAGACAAGGCAGGCGACAGTTTCATGGTAATGGACAATATGCGCCTCTACTACAACGGAAACGATGTAAGTTCATTTGCCGGAGCCATCGACGACATGATTGCACGCCTCAACAAGGTTCTCCCTACCGACGGAACCTCCTTTGGAAACGATGCATCAGAGAAGGTGTCTGCATCCGTCGCAGAACTCCAGGCAGCAAAAAGCGGCGACGATGTGATGGCTTGCGCTACGGCACTTGCCAATGCAAAGGTAGCCCTTGCCTATGCCAGTGGGTCAGTAAAGGCCTACAAGGCAATCATGGACAACAGTCAGGTTCTCTCCGACAATATGGAACAGTACGCAGAGACTGCAACCCCATCCGTCTTCGAGCAGGCAACAGCCCTCATCGATGCAGCATTGGCAGCATTGGCGTCAAGGAATCTCAACAACGAGGAGGCAGAGGCACTCGCAGCCAAGATTGCCGGCGTTGCAGCACTCCTCCAAGTACCCGACTTCGACGATGCATCCACAGACAACCCAGCCGATATGAGCGCCATGATTGTAAATGCCACGTTCGACACAGTCGGCGACTTCACAGGCTGGCAAGGTACTGCATTCGGTGCAGGTGGCGATACATCCACATGTGCAGAAATGTACAACAAGACTTACGACACATATCAGGACATCCTCGGCCTGCCTGCAGGATTCTACATCCTCAAGGTACAGGGATTCTACCGCAGAGGTGAAGTGGTCAATGAAAACGCCATAGAAGCAGCAGATCCCGATTCAGCCCTCAATGCAATGCTCTATGCATACACTCCGAACGACACAGTTCAGACAAGCATCATGAGCATCAGCACCGGTGCCGTACCACAAGCCATCGGCGGAGGCAAGACCGAACAGGCAAATGCCGGACTGATTCCAAACTCAATGGTTTCAGCCGTCGACTGGATGGATGCCGGATACTATGCAGGAAATGAAGTTGTGATAGAAGTGAAGGAAGACGACGCACTCCGTATCGGTGTGAAGAAGACGGTTGCAATTACAAACGACTGGTCAGTCTTCGACAACTTCCAGCTCCTCTACACAGGAACTGACAAACCTGCTGTTGGAATAGACGAAACCGTTCCGTCCGACAGGATTGCAGCAAACGGAGTCTACGACCTCACAGGACGCAAGATTGCCGACAGCCTGAATCATCTCGACAACTACAGGGGCATTGTCATCTCCAGTGGAAAGAAAATGCTGATAATAAAGTAAGTTGATAGGTTAATAAGTAATTTTTTGGGAAGCCTCGTCCTGACCGTTCAGGAGAGGCTTTTTCATTGCTGGCCGTTCACCCGCTTGTAGTTCTGAGGCGATACCCCGAAATGACGTTTGAAACACTTGCTGAAATAGGATATCTCGTTGAACCCCACCTGGTAGGCTATCTCCGAGACATTCCTGTTGCTTGTCAGCAGGAGCCTTGCAGCCTCCTTCATCCTGATGTGCCGCAAGTACTCCTTCGGACTCCTCCCCGTCAGCCGGTTCATGGTGTTGTAGAAAGTGGTATGACCCATGTTGAGCCGTTCCGCGAAGTCCTCCGAGGTAAATTCCGCATTCCCCATCGCCGACATTGCAACCTGCTCTATGTTTTCAAGGAAAACCCTTCCCGAGTCGTCGATATTGGCATCCTTCCTCACCCCTTCGGCAAACATGTTCTGCATGCGCGTCATTTTCCTATCCCTTTCACTTATCTGTTCACGCAAGGAAGCCACATGCCGGTTTCTTATGATGACATTGTACCCCACTCCGCCCAATATGAGCACGTAGGCAATTACAGCCCACCAACTCATCCATAAGGATCGATGGATTACAATCGGTACTGTCAGTTCCCTGCTCCAGCTGCCCTGCGGGGTGAAAGCCTTCACATGGAGGATGTATTCCCCAGGCGGGAGTTCCCTGATAGAGAAACAATTGTTCCTGGTCGGTTCCCTCCAATCGTCATCGCAGCCCTCAAGCCTGTACATGAACATTGTAGGAGCAACAGCCGAATAATCGAATGTGGAGAAATACAAGTCGAGCGCATTGAAATCATAGTCGGCTTCCACCTCATCCGCGTCTGCCTCAGCCCCGTTCACCTTAGTCTCAGTAAGATACACCCTCGAGTCCATGTCTGCCGGCTTCACCATGTTGGGCGAGATGACGACCATACCATCGTTCGTACCGAATACCAGACGTCCGTCATCCAACCTGCACGAACTGTTTTCGCAGAAGTTGTTGGCAGTAATGTCGGCAGAAAAGAGATAAGTGCTCATGCTCCCTTCCTTCATGTTGAAGCGGTTAATGCCATATTCCGTTGACATCCAAATCATCCCCATGTCATCCTCCTCGAACGACTGCACCATCGGATTGATGATTCCGTCCATGCCGGAATAGTGTCTGACATCGATTTTCTCATAGTTTCCGTTTGGCTGGCATACAGATATTCCATAACCGGCCTCTGCAATCCAGTTCCTGCCCTCAGAGTCACAGAATACCGTCCTTACCTCATTGGATTGCAGTTTGCCGTTCTCCACCGTCAGGCGAATGTAGTTCGAGTTGTCGGCGATGAGATGATCCGGATTGAATGCTATCACCCCATTGCTGGTGGCCATCCATATCCATCCGTTGATGTCAGCCGAGAGTTTCCTTATGAACTTGTCGCTCGAACTGTTGAAGAAATGCCGGAAGCGATATTTCCCGTCAGGCCCCTTGACAGCAAGATTGAGCCCACCCCCGAACGTCGCTATCCACAACCTCGACTGCGAGTCGGACAGCATGTCGTACACATTGTCATCCGACAACGAAGTCTCGTCATCCTGCACGTGCACATAATTCCTGTCACCCACGAATACGCCTCGCCCCTTCGTTCCAGTCCACATTTGTCCGTCACGGTCTTCCCCGATACAATAGACCACCCCCGGCATGGTCCTGAAACATACGGGGTTGATATCGCAGTCCTTGTAATACGACCTGAACACCTCACCGTTCCTGTTGCCTACAATCAGTTGTCCGTCCTCAGTAGTCCTGAGCAAGCGCACCTGATTGCCCTGTCCGCCAGCAGCCTCCGACAACGACACCGTCTGCACACCCGTGTTGTTGACAAACTGCATGTGTACCACCCCTACCAACGCCGTACCAACCCATACACTTCCCGAACGATCCTCACACACACACTTCAGGATGGATGACGGCAGTTCCACCCCACTGTCCCTGGCCGACGAATAGTGCACCAGTTCATCGCTACGCAGGTCGTAGCAGAAAAGTCCGTTTCCATTGGTCGAAATCCATATCCGGTCGTTTCTTCCCTGATATGCCGAGTAGAATTCATAACTCTGCATCAGCATGCCCTCAGGCATCAGGTCGAATTTCCTTACCGTGCTTCTCTGGTCATTGATGTACGTAAGCCTGCACTGTCTGTCGCTAAGCCAGCAGTTGCCCTTGTTGTCGTGAATCAGCCTCCTCGTTTCCCTGACGTCAAGATCTTCGGGAACATCTACGAAAGAGGATTCCTTCAGATTGAAGGCGGCACATCCGTTTGCAGAGTAGATAAGCCACAGGTTGCCGAATTTCGCAGTACCGTAGATATACCCCCTGTTAGTCCCATTTACAACATTACACGAACGCTTGCCTTTGCCTACCACATATACGTCTCCGTTCTTGGCAAGAAACACCTCACCATACTTGCTGGAACAGTGGCCGATGAAGTTTCCACGTCCATGCACGCAGATTACCCTTGTGCCATCCCATCTGAAAAGTCCTTTTTCCGTACCTATCCATACCGCACCGCCACCTTTGGATACAAAATTTACAAAAACAGATGCAAGAGGAGGAAAATCCTTGGCAATTTCTACAGTTTCAGCCTTCACCTTGTCAAAGACCACATACATACACCCTGTGTTGTTGCCCCAGAGCCAGGTCGTGTCATTTACAAACGCTATCTGATTGTGGCGTATGATGTTTCCATCACCATCCTTGACCTCCACGAACCTATGTCTGTCCATGTCGTAGCAGTCGAAATGTCCCGACATCATGCCAACCCATATATGACCCGAGTTATCTTCACGTATATCGCGTATCTTATTGTCAGTCATAAACTTGCCCGCACCAGGAGATGGACGGTAGACAGTCAGGTTCGTACCATCATACCTGTTCAGTCCGTCAGGCGTACAAAACCACATGTAACCCTTGGAATCCTGAAAGATAGCCCTGATGGTGTTGTTCGATATTCCCTCGTTGATGGTCATTTGCGTTACCCTGCACAATGGAGATGCATGCAGGCAGGCAGACAGGATTGTCAATAGTAAAATCAGTATTTTTCTTTTCATAGTGTTGTAGTACTCTATTTTCTTGCAAAATTAGTAAAAAAAATTGTAAATTCATACAAAACTTCACAGAAATTTAAAAAGTGTAACGAACTCTGCTGGAAATAGAGTAACTTTGCAGAAAATCACAAATATTATTCAAAGATGAAAAAACTGTTTATTCTGCTCTGCATCGCAGCAATGCCACTCGCAAGCCAATCACAAATTCCAAATTCCAAACAAATTCCAAATTCCATTCTGAACACCTTGGACTTTTTTTATGCCGGTCAAAGCAAGAACCGGCGCATGTTTGTCGTAAAGGACGGCAAGGTAGTTTGGGACTACGATGATCCGTCGGGAAAAGGCGAGATTAGCGATGCCGTGCTGATGAAGGACGGGCACATCCTGATGGCTCAGCAATACAGCATCAGGGAAATCGACAGGGATAAACACATCGTATGGGAAATGGATGCCCCTCAGGGCACAGAGATACACACCATCCAGCCCATCGGCAAGAACCACATCGTCTATGTCAGGAACGGACATCCCGCAAAGGCCATAATAGCCCGGATTCCAGAACTGACAACCGTCAGGGAATTCAATCTTCCATGCTCAGAGAAAGGCAGCGTACACGGCCAGTTCCGCAATGCACGCCTCACCTCAAAGGGAACGCTACTCGTAGCAAACATGGCAATGAACTTCGTGGCCGAATACGATGAATTCGGCAAGGAACTGAATCGCTGGGAACTGTTCGGACCATGGTCGGCATCGGAAATAAAAGGCGGCAACTACATCCTCGTAGGACGGAAAGGTCCGGTGAAGGAAATCAATGCCAAGGGAGAAACGGTCTGGGAAATCAACACCACCGACTATGGTGTGACACAACCACAGAAAGCCTACAGGCTGAAGAACGGGAATACTGTCATCAGCAACTGGTTCAACGAATGGGACAAGGTGCCCGTAGACCTCTCCAATCCTCCTATTCAGGCAATGGAAATCAGTCCCGACAAGCAACTCGTAAGAACCCTATCGTCATGGGAGACTCCAAACCTCGGTCCGGCAACGACCATCCAGCCCCTCACCCAAATTGTCGACAGGAAGAAATGCCATTTCGGAAACATCAGATAATGACCATTAATGTTTTTAAATAAAAGCTAAAGTCAAACAATGATAAAGCGTAAGATTGAAGAATTACTCCAGACAATGTAGATGAGTTCCTACTCTAAACGAAAAAAGACACGCAAAGCGATTGCGTGCCTCCTTGTTGACTTGTAGACTTGCTGTCTTTGCTATGCAAACAACTTGTTGAATTCGTCAATTGTGACTTCCTTTTCGTTGAGGGCAACAACTTCCTTGAGTTTGGCACCAAGTTTCATATCTATGGCACGGTCGATGAGGTTGTCGACAGTCTCGCGCTTCTTCATCATCTCGGCAACCGAACTTTCAAGATAGTCCTCTGGGACATTGAGCATACCATACTGTGCAAACTGCATGCGAGTAACTTCCTTTGCCATTTCCTTCACATCGTTGTCGTCAATCTTGATTTCATACTGTTCTACGAGTTTTTCCTTGATAAGATGCCAAGTGAGTTCTTCGAGGCTCTTATCGAAGTTTTCTTCTACCTTCTTCTCGTCGCCCTTGACATTGCTGAGCATGATCTTGCGGAGTTTCTCTTCCGGATATTCCAGTTTACCAACCTTCTCCACGATGTACTTGCGGGCATCCATCAGGAACTTGAAGTCACTGTCCTTCTGATACTGTGCCTTCAGGTCGTCTGCTATGCGAGCCTTGAACTCATCTTCAGTCTTTATTCCCTGACCCGGATATGTGTTTTCGAAGAGTTCCTCGTTTACAGGACCAAGCACGTAGCGTGTAATCTCTGTTATTTCGTAGTTGAAGTCACACTTGTAGTTTGCCACTTCCTCCTTCTTCACTTTGAGGAGGGATGTGAGTTCTGTCTCGCTGTCCTTATAGGCAACTGATGGGTTGCAACGGATAACAGAGCCCTTCTTTGCACCTTCAAAGAGTTTCTTCTGGTCATCGTCCTTCATATAGCCAGGAAGCATCACTGCATCGGTTGTCACAAGACCACCTTCTACTACATTACCAGCCTCATCAAGCTGAGTGAATGTACCCTTTACCATATCGCCAAGTTGATAGTCTTCTACTTGCTCGTACTTGCCACCTCTCTGACGATACATGTCTACCTGCTTGCTGATGAGATCTTCATCGACCTTGACTGGGTAGTAGTCGAGCCTATTGTGCTTTGTGAGCTTGATGTCGATTTCCGGTGCGAGTGCGATGTCGAACTTGAATGTAAAGGTATTGCCTTCTACGAGTTCGATTTTTTCGTTCTCTTCTGAAGAGAGCGGTTCGCCGAGCATGTTGACCTTGTTGTCCTGAATATACTTGAAGAGGTTTTCCTGCAGGATCTTGTTTACTTCTTCTGCGAGGATGCTCACCCCATACTGCTTCTTGATGAGTGCCTGAGGAACCATTCCCGGACGGAATCCTGGCATGTGGACTTTCTTACAATATTCCTTGATTGCCTTCTTCACTTTGTCCTGATAATCAGCAGGCTCAATCACTACTGTCATCTCTGCATTGACTTTGTCAATGTTCTGTAATGTAATGTTCATTTCCTAATATATTTTATTGATTTTGTTTCCAAATTGCAAAGTTACAACTTTTTTTGGTGATGACAAAATTTTATTTCCCCATCAAGGTCTTCAGCAGACCTTCCAGACCGTCAAGATTGCGAGGGTCGGCATTCACTTCCAATTGATTGCCGTACTTGTTGAAAAGGACGTAGGTTGGGAATGAGCTTACCTGAAGGTAATTCTCGATTGCTGCCTGCTGTTCTTGTGGCAGATTGAAGTGGACTACATTCTCACCCGTAACGTTGTATTGCTTTATAATATTTTCCCAAGAATCCTGCGGACTGCGGTTTGCAAGATAGATATACACGAGATCGTATGGTTTCAGCCTTTCGTATTCTTCTTGAGAGTGCGACAGAGCCTCCTTGCAAGGACCGCACCAAGTACCCCAAATGTCCATCAGAATCACTTTTCCCTTGTATGGCTCGATGATTTTTTCAAGTAGAGCCTGTCCTTCGCTTATACCCTTGAATTCATCATTTGATTTGAGTACGGATTTGTCGAGTTCCTGATTCTCCAGAGCAAGATAGGTGTCATTTGCCTTCACTACCCTTTCAATGACATCAGGATTCTTCACAATGCTCTTCATCTTGTCGAGCTTTGCCTGAGAGATTGACTTTCTGTCATAGTCAATCTGATTGAAGAATTTCTCTGCCACAAACACATCCTTTACTATCTGGTCAGCACCAAGTGAGTCGAGGGTATTCACCAAGGCATTCACTCCTGCATTGAAAAGGAAATCTCTCGGCAGACTCTGTACCTCTGGTGACATTAGAATTGCCTCAACTTCCTTTATCATCTTCTCATTGGCCTTGTTTTCATCTTCGACCATCTGCTTCTTCTTCAGCGCATCAGGCTCCGCATTGATTTTTGTAGTTACATCTTCCTGCCATTTTGCCCATTTCCTGAGAAGTGCAAGTTCGTCTTCCTTATCTGATATCTCTTCGATGTGGTCTGCCCAACTGAACATACGAACATTTGAACTGTGTTTGTCAGACGCATCATCAACGAAATCCCTCAAGAAAACTCTTATATCTCG
Organism: Bacteroidaceae bacterium; assembly: GCA_045628285.1. Lineage (GTDB taxonomy): Bacteria > Bacteroidota > Bacteroidia > Bacteroidales > Bacteroidaceae > Colivivens. Next base: position 783 of record JAZQPD010000012.1, on the reverse strand, counting down.
GTGAAGCGTATAAGGAGTTTCCCTTTTCTTCCAGAAATTATCGTAACAGTAATCGGCAATATGTTTCGTAAGTTGGAAATCAGGAAGATTGTATCTCGACTGGCTGACCTGTCTTGCCTGCTGGGTCGTCACATTTCCCTTCGACATCTTACTAAAGCGGGTTGAAAGAGTAGGATGTTCTGCACAAAGGTTATCAATTTCCTCATACTGGGCATTTAAGGCGCTGTCAACTTTTGCCAAAAACTTATCAGCATCTTCACCTCTCTCCATTCTCCTCACTTTCGGCCAGTCGAGTGGATATCTGAACAGTTCGTTCTGAAGACGGACATCATCGCCCATAAAGAACCGACGGCCTTCCTTGAAGTCATACAACATAAAATAGGTCTTGCCTGGTTCAAATACGGTGCGAATGAAACAGCGACTCCAGTCTACAAAGAATTCCGCTGTATTGGCAAGCGGGAACTTGATCGTGAATCGTCCCTTCTCATCCAATTGTGCAAGATAATCGACTTCTTTGTCAGTAAAAAAATCTTCTGTACTGAACTCGAATGTTTTCAGTTCGGCAAATGGTGCCGGCATATCTTTTATCCAGCCGATGACAGTCACAGTATCAGCCTTGTAGTTTGTGTCAACAAAATCAGAGCGAGTGTCTTTCACAGGATAATCGGGTATGAAACGGCCTGTAATCATAGAGTAAGTCTGTGCCTTATCTCCAATCTTGATGACTCGCTTGCCTTTCTTGTTCTTACCAACACTTACAACAAGTTCCTTGCCCTCATTACA
>JAZQPD010000011.1:0-30240 GCA_045628285.1 Bacteroidaceae bacterium | reverse complement strand
CCGTTGAGTGAGAGGCGTGTAGATACAGGATACTGTGAGAGAATCTTGCACACTTCGTCCATTGGCTGGTTGAGGTCAACCTTCACCACTTCGCCCTCGCCTGCATTGCGGAGTTCCTCAGGGATGAGTTCCGACGGGTTGTCGTCCATCTTCTCAATCCAGATTCCGTCCTTGTTGATCTTACACTTGATATTCCGGTCGGCAGAGCAACTTACTCCAAGACCGATAGGACAACTTGCCCCGTGGCGTGGCAGACGGACGACGCGAACGTCGTGAGCCATGTACTTGCCACCGAACTGGGCACCGAGACCAATCTTGTAAGCTTCCTGGAGGAGTTGTTTCTCGAGGTCGGTGTCGCGGAATGCACGACCTGTCTCATCGCCTGTGGTAGGGAGGTTGTCGTAGTAGTGAGTAGAAGCCAACTTTACTGTGAGGAGGTTCTTCTCAGCACTCGTTCCACCGATTACGATTGCGATGTGGTAAGGAGGACATGCTGCAGTGCCGAGGCTCTTCATCTTCTCCACGAGGAACGGGATGAGTGTGCCCGGATTCTGGATGCGTGCCTTCGTCTCCTGATAGAGGTAGGTCTTGTTGGCACTTCCACCGCCCTTGGTGACACAGAGGAAACGGTATTCCATGCCTTCGGTAGCCTCGAGGTCGATTTGTGCAGGGAGGTTGCACTTTGTATTCACTTCCTCATACATTGAGAGGGGTGCATTCTGAGAGTAGCGGAGGTTCTCTTCGGTGTAGGTCTTGAAGACTCCCTTTGCGAGAGCCTCTTCATCACAGAAACCAGTCCACACCTGCTGACCCTTCTCGCCATGGATGATGGCGGTACCCGTGTCCTGACAGAGAGGGAGCATACCCTTTGCAGCCACTTCGGCATTGCGGAGGAATGTGAGTGCCACATACTTGTCGTTTGCGCTTGCCTCTGGGTCGCGGAGAATCTTGGCAACCTGGAGGTTGTGGCTTCTGCGGAGCAGGAAACTGACATCGCGGAATGCCTGATTTGCCATCCTGGTAAGTGCCTCAGGAGTGACCTTGAGGATTTCCTTGCCTTCGAACTCGCTCACGCTCACGCCTTCCTTGGTGAGCAGATAATATTCAGTGTCGTCCTTGCCGACCTGAAACATTGGTGCATATTTGAATTCTACCATATATTTATTTACTATTTGACTATTCATTGTCTATTTTCAAACTATCTGCAAAGGTAAGAAAATATTTACGATTTGCATTGCTTAGTATCCAAAAATCTCTTCGAGCGTTACACGCCTTACCGGTGCCACTGCCTGGATGGCTGCCATGTCGAGTTCGCTCTCGTTGCCGAGGATGAGGTACTTGTAGGTACGTCCCTTCACGTGATTCTGCTGGAAGTCGATGATGTCCTTGAGGGTCATGTCCTTCACCTTATTATATATATCGGCATTGATGTCGTAGTCGAGTCCGTGATTGCGACTGGCGAGATACTGGAAGAGTACATTCTCGCGGATGATGCGCTGAGTGGCAATTCTCTTCACGATGGCATCCTTTGCAAGACCGAAAGCCGGTTCCGACTGAGGGGTGTTCTCGATGATTTCGTTGAAGGTGCCAAATGCATCCATCATCTTGTCGTTCTGGGTAATGATGTAGGAATAGAATGTATTGGCCATTCCCTTGAATGCAGGGATATTGTAGTATGCTGCAGCACTGTAGGCCAGTCCTCTTGCCTCACGGAGTTCCTGGAATACCACACCGTTCATTCCTCCTCCGAAGTATTCGTTGAAGAGTGTCATCTGTGGTTCCAATGAAGAGTCGTAGGCTTCTCCGTTGTTGCTGAAGCCCATCATGTAGATGTTCTTTGCATCAAACGGAGCGATGAGGACTTCGTTCTCAGGTGTAGGTAGCGACGGATATACATCTGCCTCAATGCCGTCGGCAAGGTTGGTTGCGGTGAGTTCTGAGTCTATTTCCTTCTCCAGTTCGTCCAGTGAGAGCGGACCGTAATAGAGGATTGTCTTCTTGTAGTTGAGCAGGTCGGTGAGTTTGTCGAGAAGAGCCTGAGGGTCGGCAGCAGCCAGTTCCTCAGCCGACATGATATTGGTGTTCTCGTTGAGCGGGCCGAACTGGCCGAAGGCACGCAGTTTGGCGAAACAGGTGCGCTGGTCGTGCTTTGCATCGGCACGTGCCTTGAGCAGGTCGCTTACGAGGTTTTCGTACACCAGTTCGTCGCTCTGTACGTTCCTAATCCAATTCATGAAGAGTGCAAATGCCTGAGGCATATTCTCTGCCAGTCCCGACACGGAGAGGATGGATACATTGGACGACACGCTCACGCTGGCATTGCAGGCAAGGTGGTAGAGTTCCTTCTGGAGTTCTTCGGGCGAGAGTTTGTCGGTACCGAGATATGAGAAGTAGTCTGCTGCAGTAATGAGTTCCTTGTCGGCACGGCTACCGTGGTTGATGCGGAACTGGAGCATGAAGGTGCCGTTTGTAGTGTTCTCCTTGTAGAGGACTTCATCGCCGTTGGCGTATGACTTCCGTGTCATTTCCTTCTGGAAGTCGACGAACACAGGTTCGATAGGCTTTACGTTAGAGGCAATGATGTCCTTTACGAACTGGCTCTGCTTGTCGCGGTTCATCTCGATAGGAGAGATGGCAGGTTTCTCAATCTTCTTCTCGTCGGGATCAGGACCCTGAAGCTTGTAGATGCATGCATAGCCGTCGGTGATGTACTTGTTGGCATAAGTCACGACATCCTGCTTGGTAATCTTGCTCAGACGGTCGAGTTTCTCCACCTCGTCCTTCCATTCCGTTCCGTTCACGAATGACTGTACGAACTTGTCGGCACGACTGGAGTTGTCTTCAAGGCTGCGCATGTACTGGAGTTTCATGTTGTTGATGATTGACTCAAGCAGTTTGTCGTCGAAGTTTCCGCTCTTCAGTTTCTCCATCTCTCCGAGCATGAGGTCCTTTGCCTCGTCGAGTGTCTGTCCGTCCTTAGGGATGGCAAGGGCAATGAGTTCGGAGAAATCGCTCATGGTGTTGACTCCACTGGCACACTGGAGTACCTTCTGCTGCTGGTTGAGGTTGATGTCGAACAGTCCGGCCTTGCCGTTGTTGAGGATTTCGCCGATGATTTCAGCATAGTCGCTGTCAAGGCTCTTTGTTCCAGGCAGTCCCCATGCAAGGACTATCTCTGCTGCCTCAGGACCATGGATTTCGCGTTTTACAGGGGCTGCAAGGACATTCATCGGAATATCGGCGAGTTCTGCACGCTGAGCCTCCACATTCGGGTTTGCCTCCCAGTCGCCGAAGTACTTCTCAATGATTTCCACTGTCTCGTCGAAGTCGAGATCGCCACTCATACAGATGGCCACATTGTTGGGAACATACCATTTTGCAAAGTGGTTTCTGATGTTTGTGATTGACGGATTCTTGAGGTGGTCGCCCTTGCCGATTACAGTCTGCTTGCCGTAAGGATGGTTGGGGAAGAGGATTTGTCCGATAGCCTCCCATACCTTCCTCATGTCCTGAGTGAGGGAGATGTTGTATTCCTCATATACTGCTTCCAGTTCGGTGTGGAATCCACGGATTACCATATTCTTGAAACGGTCGCTCTCGATCTTTGCCCAGTTCTCAATCTGGTTCGGCGGTATGTCCTCCACGTAGCAGGTCACGTCGTCGCTTGTATAGGCATTGCTGCCGTCAGAGCCGATGGAAGCCATCAGTTTGTCGTACTCATTTGCAATGGCATAGGTGGATGCCTTGTAGCTGAGACTGTCGATTTCGTGGTAGATGGCCTTGCGTTCCTCAGGGTCGGTCTTGGTGCGATAGACTTCATAGAGGCTTTCAATCTTGTCGAGGAGTGGTTTCTCAGCCTCGTAGTTGCTCGTTCCGAAACTGTCAGTACCCTTGAACATAAGGTGTTCGAGATAGTGTGACAGGCCTGTAGTCTCTGCGGGGTCGTTCTTGCCACCTGCACGTACTGCTATGTAAGTCTGGATGCGAGGCTGGTCCTTGTTGACCGTAAGATAGATTTTCAACCCGTTGTCGAGGGTGTAGATTCTTGTTTCCATCGGATCGTTAGGCACCGACTCGTACTTTCCAGAACAACTTGCAGCAAAGAATGCCACAAGAATCATTGATGCGATAAAGGCTAATTTAGATTTCATAGTTGTTTCAATTTATAATTATATTTCCTGAATTTCCCATATTCCTAATTTCCATCAACACTGCGCCATCTCACTCCCTTAAGGAAGTCGTTGAGCTGTTCCTCACTCACGTCACCCATGTCGAATTCCTTCCGGGCATCGGCCTTCACCAGTTCCACCCAGCGGTCGTAAGCCTCCCCATCGTGACTGACGACAGGGAATTCATGTTCCAATGCAGAAATGGCTGAAAGGAGTGATTCCATATTTCCTATTTCCCCACTCTCTACCCTCTTCACGATTTCATCCACATCACACTTTCTGGCTATACAACCCAGCATGTCCACATATTCCTCCTCGTCCCAATCCTTGTCGCATAGGGCGATGATGAGTTTGTAGTAGTCAATTCCCTTTTCGAGGGCGTTCTTCCTGATGTAGCATCCCTCGCAGGCATATTCATCCACATCTCCTGCAGCGGCTTTCAGTTCGTTGAGAAGTGCCAGGCCACGCCTTGCAAACTGACGGATGTAAGGATTCGGGAAGTCGAAGGATATGATGTCGCGCCTTGCGTTTTCCTTCCTTTCGTCGCGTTTCGGCCATTTGTTGATGTCGCGCCATGTCCCTACGGTCTTGATGTTCACTCCCGGAACGATGTAAGTCTTCTCCTGGCTTGCCAGCACGTATGAGAACGGCAGACTCGAGAGGTCGGGATGCTGGGTAAGTTTTCCCATCACCATCGAGAATGCGCCGATGGTTGCCGGCCAGAGGATATGGCATCCTGAGGCGGTCTTCGCACCTCGCTGGAGAGTTCCCCAGTGGATTGGCCCCATCTTGTAGGCATGGTTGCTCTGGTTGGTGTTGGAACCGGCATTGTAGAAGGAGAACTCGCCGCCGATGAGCAGGGTACTCTTGTGATGACTGCACGCAAACGGTCCGCAGAGTGCTGCACAAGCCTCTCCGTTGTCCATATAGGCATTGGCGAAGAAGAGCGATGTCTCGCTGGAGAAACCCTTTCCGATATGCACGGCCTCACCAACGAAACTCTCGTACACTTTCGCTCCATCGGTAATGGTGGCGCCACAAGCCACTACGCTCCTTTCCATTATCACATCTACTCCGATGTAAGTAGGAGCCGCTTCGCTGCTGTTGATGATGCAGTCCACGATTTTCGTAGTACCTTCAATCACGACATAGTCACCGATGACCGTCTTGCAGACTTCTTCATACGGCCAGTTGCCGACGGCCATATCCAGCACACTCGGATAGTGAATCATCATCCATGCCAACTGGGCTGTCAGTTCGGGCGTGAGCACCACATTGCCGTCACCACCTTCGTTGAGTACGGAAATCACATTCGGCCTTGATGGTTTCCCGCTGCCCTTAATCACTTTGGCATCAGAGATTTTCACTCCCCTGCCAATTTCCACGAAACCATAGAAGTTGGAGTTCCGCAGATTCTTTACGTCGAAGTCGTCAGCCACGCTCACCTTGGTCCAATCCTCCGCCCAGCAATGCTGGCGTCCTTCGAGTAGGTCTATTTCATTCTTATTCAGTTGTCGCATAGTTGATCAGTCTTCAATTATTTCATACAGAAAATCATTGTACGGGTATTTCTGCACGTGGAGTTCGCGAACCTTCCTGTAGAGCAATGTCTTGAATTCCTTGATATTCTCTCCCTTGGCAGCAGAGACGAAGAAACAACTGTCGCCCATCTTTGCCATCCATGTATTCATCAGTTCCTCGAGCGGGATGTTCTCCTTCGTGCGAGGCGTGAGATCATCCTCGTCCTTCGGAGTCCAGGTGTAGGCATCAATCTTGTTGAAGAGAATCACCGATGGCTTGTCGCTGGCACCGAGGTCGCCGAGAGTCTTCTCCACTACACGAATCTGTTCCTCGAAATCAGGATGAGAGATGTCCACCACATGAACAAGCATGTCTGCTTCCCTCACCTCGTCAAGAGTTGACTTGAACGACTCCACAAGGTCCGTAGGGAGTTTCCTGATGAACCCCACGGTGTCGGACAGCAGGAAAGGCAGGTTTTCTATCGTCACCTTTCTCACCGTAGTATCGAGTGTGGCGAACAGTTTATTCTCTGCAAACACATCGCTTTTTGAGAGCAGGTTCATCAATGTCGATTTGCCCACGTTCGTGTAGCCCACCAGCGCTACCCTTATCAGCCGTCCGCGATTTTTCCGCTGAGTGTTCTTCTGAGTGTCGATATCGTTCAGACGCTGCTTCAACAAAGCCATACGGTTGCGGATGATTCGCTGGTCCATCTGCAACTGAGTCTCACCCGGACCTCTCAGTCCTACGCTACCACCCCGCTGTCTTTCGAGGTGAGTCCACAGACGGGTGAGTCGGGGCAACATATATCTGTACTGTGCCAGTTCCACCTGAGTCTTTGCAGTGGCCGTCTGAGCTCTCATGGCAAAGATGTCGAGGATAAGACTCGTACGGTCGAGAATCTTCACTTGCAGTTCCTTCTCTATGTTCCTTATCTGCTTTGCACTCAGTTCATCATCAAAGATGACCATTCCCACCTCTCTCTCCTCGTCTTCCTCAGCCTTTATGAAAGCACGGATTTCCTCCAGTTTTCCGGTACCGACGTAGGTCACACTACTTGGTCCGCCCACCCTTTGGGTGAACCTCCTTATGACCTTTGCTCCGGCCGTCTGTGCAAGGAACTCCAGTTCATCAAGATACTCGTTCGTCTTCCTCTCGCTCTGCTGAGGAGTGATGAGTCCCACGAGCACCGCCGTCTCCACTTTTGGTTCTGTTATGATAAATTCTTTCACTTCAACTACGATTTAACCTGCAAATCTACGCAAAAAAACTGACTTTCACACCATATATATAAATAAAAAATTCGTTTCCTGATTTTTTATAACACTTTATAACACTTTTCGTGCTGACTTAAATAATTTAGTGTAAAGTATTGTTTTTTATAGGAAAATGTGTAAATATGTATATGAGAAAGATAGAAACACAGTTCATATCATGGATTGTTACTCTATCATCACTAAAAATGAAAGTCTTTAAACTTTTATTTTGTATTTCGCTCAACTTTCACTAACTTTGTAATCGAATATGCATTTCAGCGAAGTAATAGGACAGCAGGAGGTCATCGAACGGCTGAACAAGGAGGTGGACGGAGGACGTCTGCCGCATGCCCTGTTGCTCTATGGTCCTGAGGGAAATAGCGGAATGGCCATCGCTCTTGCCTTGGCCGACAAACTGCTGGGAGTGACCGCAAACGGTCATGCAATGCTGGACAAGTTGCAACACCCCGATTTGCATTTTGCCTTTCCTATCTACAAGAAGATTTCGGGCAAGGATGCACTGAGCGACCATTTCATAACGGAGTGGAGAAACCTCGTGATCGAGAATCCTTATTTCGGCTATCAGGAGTGGATGGAGGCTTGTGGTGCCACGACTCAGCAACTGATGATCTACGAGGCAGAGAGCGACAATCTCATAAAGAAACTATCGCTGAAGGCCAGTCAGGGCGGAAGCAGGTTTGTGATTGTGTGGTTGCCTGAGAAGATGAATGTCACCTGTGCGAACAAAATCCTCAAACTGCTTGAGGAACCACCTGCAGGGGTTGTGTTCATCATGGTCAGCGAACATCCGGAACTATTGTTGGATACAATCAGGAGCAGGGTGCAGGCTATCCCTGTACCGAAACTGCAGGAAGAGGACATAAGAAAGGCTCTTACAGAGAGATTCCATGTAGACGACTCTCTTGCCGGACTGATTGCAAGGACCTCGTATGGCAACATGGCTGCTGCCCTGAGGAGTATCAGTAACGACTCTGAAAACGAGGAGTACTTCGACCTCTTCGTGGAACTCATGCGACTGAGCTATGTGCGCAAGGTGAAGGAAATGAGGATTTGGAGCGAGAAGGTGGCAGGACTGGGACGCGAGAAACAGAAGAACTTCCTGAACTACTGCCAGAGGATGCTTCGTGAGAACTTCATATATAACTTCAGACGGAAGGACATTGTCTATATGAATGCGAGGGAACAGGAGTTTGCCGTGAGGTTCGCACCCTACATCAACGAGAACAACGTGATGGGCATCATGGAGGAACTCTCCCTGTGTCAGCGCGACATTGCACAGAATGCGAACCAGAAAATCGTGTTCTTCGACTTTGCACTGAAAATGATAGTACTGATAAAGAACAGATAGAACGGCTGACGCCGAGTGAATAGTGAAAATTTTAAGTAACTAAGAGCGAAAGGCTAAAAGCATCAAAAACAATATGAACGAATATAAAGTAGGTGACGGACTATGCGGGATAAGCATAGAGGGATGCAACAAGCGTCCTGGAAAGATGAACGCATACGACTATATGGCAGACTTGCCTGGCAACAACAAGTCGAGTGAAATAATTGAGGTTGAGTTCAAGGCTCCGCGAAAGGGCTATTTCATCAACAGTAACCATCTTGACCTGCAGAAAGGGGACATTGTGGCCGTAGAAGCCAACCCGGGACATGACGTGGGTACGGTGACGATGACGGGACAGTTGGTAGCCTTGCAAATAAAGAAGGCGAGACTGAAACCTGATGTTGAACTAAAACGAATCTACCGCAAGGCCCGACAGACAGACCTCGACAAATGGGAGGAGGCAAAGGCTCGCGAACACGAGACCATGATAGAGTCGCGCCAGATTGCAAAGGGTCTGGGACTGGAGATGAAAATTGGTGACGTGGAATATCAGGGTGACGGAGGAAAGGCCATCTTCTACTACATAGCCGACGGACGAGTGGACTTCCGCCAACTCATCAAGGATCTTGCTGCACGATTCCATGTAAGGATTGAGATGAAGCAAATCGGTGCGCGTCAGGAAGCAGGACGGATAGGAGGCATGGGACCCTGTGGAAGGGAATTATGCTGTGCTACATGGATGACAAAATTCGTGAGTGTATCGACCAATGCTGCACGCTTCCAGGACATGTCGCTCAATCCACAGAAACTGGCAGGGCAGTGCGCAAAGTTGAAATGCTGCATGAACTACGAGGTGGACCAGTATGTAGAGAAACTCAAACGGCTTCCTTCACGAGAGATTGTGCTATACACCCTTGACAAGGAATACTATTATGCAAAGGTAGACGTTCTCAGCCGGATGGTCACTTATTCCACTGACAAGCACTTGTTTGTGAACGCAGTCACCATTTCTGCCGACCGTGCCTTTGAGGTAATAGAGATGAACCGCCATGGACAGAAACCGGAACGGCTTGCCGAGTCGGAGGAGGTTTTCGACAACAAGGCTCTCGACCTCGTGGAACAGGAGAACATCGCCCGTTTCGACAAGTCCAAGAAGAAAAAGAAGAAAAAGAAATCATCAAACTCCCAGCAGGGGAAAACTGAGAAGTGAGAACTGAAGACTATGAACAACAAGGCATTTTTGCTATTTGCCAGTCTTTTGTTCACTGGATGTACGGGAACGTGCATCTACACTGAATATCAAGATATACGCGGTAACGAATGGGGTATGGATGACACACTCCGTTTTGAACTGCCCCAGTTGGAGTGTCCCTATGTGGTTTCTCCTACCGTGATGGTCAGAATCAACGACAACTATAGGCATAACCGCCTCAACATGCTCGTTGAACTCGTGGCAGAAAAAGTAGTGACACGGGATACCCTCTCCATCGAACTGTTTGACAAAGCGGGGAAGCCACAGGGAAAAGGTCTTGTACACCCAGAGTCGGTGGTCCACCTTCCAGAGATAACGCTTGACACCATTGGCTACACATATCGCATACATAGTCTTATGACCGACAGCACAACTGCCGGAGTGTCGGGCATCGGAATCCGTATCGACAAATCAATAGAAGAAATAATAGGCGAAGAGGATGGCGGCGATGATTCCGAACAAGTCAGCCAGTAATCCGCAGCCTACAGAATAACGGTACTTCTTTATTCCTACGCTTCCGAAGTAGATAGTCAGGATATAGAATGTAGTATCGGTACTCCCCTGGAATATACAAGCCAGATGACCCACGAAGGAATCCGGTCCGTAGGTAGACATTGCCTCCAGCATCATTCCCCTTGCACCACTTCCGTTCAGAGGCTTCAATAGCGCAACAGGAAGAGCACCGGTGAAGTCGCTGTTGATTCCACATAGTTTTATGACATAGGAAATACCGTCCTGAACCCATCCTAAGGCACCGGAAGCCTTGAACACGCCTATTGCAGCAAGGATGGCAACTACATAAGGAATGAGGGATACTGCAACCTTGAACCCGCCCTTTGATCCTTCAATGAACGATTCGTAGACATTGACCTTCATACAAAATCCGTACATCACGAAGATGGCAATGGCACCGAGGATCAGACAACTGGTGAGCACCCTGCAGAATGCCTGGACTTCATCGTTCGTCATACCGTTCATTATCCAGAAGAAACCTCCAATCAAAGCGATTATTCCCAAGAACAATCCGATGAGTGCCGGCTTGAACACATTTATCCTCTGCCAGAGAGCACAAACGAGGACTCCCAATGTGGTAGAGGTAGCCGTCACAAGAAGAAGTGGGACAAACACATCCGTAGGATCTATGGCTCCAGCCTTCGAACGGTATGCCATGATGCTTACAGGAATGATGGTCAGTCCTGCCGTGTTCATCACAAGGAACATAATCATAGGATTGCTCGCCGTGTCCTTCTTCGGATTTATCGACTGGAGTTCCTGCATGGCCTTCAGTCCCATAGGGGTGGCAGCATTGTCCAGACCGAGCATATTGGCAGATATGTTCATGAATATCGCGCCCAAGGCCGGATGGTCCTTCGGAATGTCGGGGAAGAGTTTTGTCAGTACCGGGGAGAGGAACTTGGCGAGCCTGTTCACCATGCCGCTGTCCTCGCCAATCTTCAGGAGTCCCATCCAGAAGGTCAGCATACCAGTAAGACCCAAAGTCATCTCGAACGCCATGTTGGCCATGTCGAAAGTGGCATCCATCATGGCAGGCATAGTCTCAGTATCTCCAAGGAAACAGAGACGGATAAGTCCGACTACGATTCCTATGATGAAGAGTGCAATCCAAATATAGTTCAATGTCATAACGGCTACAAAGGTAAATCTTTTTTTGCTTCTTACCAAAAAAAATTATAATTCGCAGAGTGCAAAAACAGAATTCATAAAAAATTACGAATTATGAATTATGGATTGTGAATTATTTTGTAACTTTGCAAGCAATATGCGCATCTTCAGAAGACTGGATACTTTTGTGCTGAGGAATTTCCTCTTGCTCTTTGCAGGTACGTTTTGTATCTGCATGTTTGCTGTAATGATGCAGTTCTTCTGGAAGTATGTTGACGAAGTGGTAGGTAAAGGACTTGACTTATGGACAATAATGAAGTTCTTCTACTATGCTGCCGGAACCCTTGTATCCATGGCTCTGCCACTTGCCATCCTGCTTGCTTCACTCATCTCCTTTGGCAACATGGGAGAGCGGCTCGAATTGTTGTCAGTCAAGGCTGCCGGCATTTCCCTCATCCGCACCCTCCGGCCTCTCATCATCCTGATGGTGGTATTCTCAGGAGTGTCGTTCGTTTTCCAGAACAACATTGCCCCAAGTGCCGAACTGAAGATGATGCAGATGCTATGGTCCATGCGTCAGAAGTCGCCAGAATTGGACATACCTGAAAGTTCATTCTATTCTGGAATTGACGGATTGAACCTCTTTGTCCACAAGAAGAACAAAGAGACGGGCATGCTCTATTCAATGATGATCTACGACATGCGCCAGGGAGTTCACAATGCCCACATACTCCTGTCCGACTCCGGATACCTCGAGACGAGTGCCGACAAGAAGTACCTGCTTCTCCACATGTTCAACGGAGAACAATTCGAAAATCTCCCGTCAGGAACACTGGGCACACAGAACATCCCATACCGCCGTGAGACATTCGTGGAGAAACATTTCCTCATCGATTTCGACATGAACCTCAACATGATTGACGCAGAGGATTTCTCCCGTTCTGCATCGACAAAGAACATCAGCGAGGTACTTGCGGGCATCGACACCCTTGAACAGCAATGCGACAGTATAGGCCGCTCCTTCTATGGGGGTCAGAAGTTGCGCACACTCTATATCCCTTCCCTGGAGACGGACGAAGAAGAATCAACGCCTGTCAGCTCTACTTCCACTAGGCAACAAGCCGCTAAGGAACCAAAAGCATCAAAGGCTCCTGCAATAGTTGAAATCGACAGTATATTCAGCCATCTCACGCCTAACGAGAAAAATGGAGTCATCCAGAATGCCTTACAGAAAATACAGATACAGCAGCAGGAACTCGACTGGTCGACCGGTTATCTCCAGGACAACGAACGGCTTCTCCGCAGGTACCACATACAGTTCTGGCAGATAATCGCCATGTCGCTCTCGTGCCTCGTCTTCTTCTTCGTGGGAGCCCCACTCGGAGCAATCATACGCAAGGGAGGACTCGGAATGCCTACCGTAGTAGCCGTACTGGTGTTCATCCTCTATCTCATGATCAATACCAGTGGTGTGAAACTCGCCCGTGAGGGAAGTATCCCTGCATGGCTGGGAGTATGGGGAAGCACCATCGTACTCGCTCCTCTCGGAGCATTCCTGACCGTAAAATCCAACAACGACTCAGTGGTCTTCAACATGGATTCCTATATTACCTTCTTCCGCAAACTGATTGGCATACCGGTAAAGCGCCACATATCGCGGAAGGAAGTAATCATCAACGACCCTGACTACAGCAAGATGCACACCCAACTCCATATACTTGAGAAGGAAGCAAGGGCATACCGTTCTTCCCACAAGAGACTGTGGCTGTACCAATTGCTGTGGCAGATACTGACAAACCGACATGACAATGAACTCGAACAGATAAGTCAGCATCTTGAAGCATGCGTGGAAGAATTGTCGAACAGCAAGGACCGTCAGATTCTATATGTCCTTAACGAGTTTCCTGTCATTAACATGGAACCACGATTCCGCAACAGGGCTCGACGCGACTGTCGTACCATAGCACATGTGTGCAAGAAGATAACCGACCAAATAGAAAGAATACAGAATGGATAAGGACACTGAAAAAATATTTTGCAGCATCGAAGAGGCTGTCGAGGATTTCCGCCAAGGCAAGATGGTCATAGTGGTCGATGATGAAGACCGCGAGAACGAAGGCGATTTCATCACCCCAGCCGAACTCATCACACCTGAGAAAGTGAACTTCATGCTGAAGGAAGGACGTGGAGTACTCTGTGCTCCTATTACCATGTCACGTGCGAAGGAACTGGAACTCGACCACCAGGTAGACAACAACACCTCCATGCTGGGAACACCCTTCACAGTCACAGTCGACAAGATTGAAGGCTGCACCACAGGAGTCTCTGCATCCGACCGTGCCGCCACCATCAAGGCACTCGCCGACCCTGCTTCCACCCCGAAAACCTTCGGTCGTCCAGGACACATCAATCCCCTCTATGCTCAGGACAACGGGGTCATCCGCCGTGCCGGACACACAGAAGCCGCCATCGACCTTGCACGCCTTGCAGGAATGAGTCCTGCTGCTGCACTCATCGAGATTCTCAACCCCGACGGCACAATGGCCAGACTGCCCGAACTCAAGGCAAAGGCTCAACAGTTCGGAATGAAACTCATTCAGATTAAGGATATCATAGCCTATCGCCTCTGCAAGGAATCACTTATCGAGAGAGGTGTGGAGGCAGACCTTCCTACTGACTACGGGCACTTCCGTATCATCCCTTACCGCCAGAAGAACGGACTCGAACATGTTGCACTCATCAAGGGCACATGGGATAAGGATGAACCGGTACTCGTCAGGATGCACTCTTCCTGTGCTACGGGTGACATCTTCGCATCACGCCGGTGCGACTGTGGCGAACAACTTCACAAATCCATGCAACTCATCGAGGAGACCGGCAGTGGAGCCATCGTATATCTCAGCCAGGAAGGGCGTGGAATCGGTCTGATGAACAAGATAGCAGCCTACAAACTCCAGGAAGAAGGACTCGACACTGTCGATGCAAACATTCACCTCGGATTCAAGCCCGACCTGCGCGACTACGGAGTAGGTGCACAGATTCTAAGAGACTTGGGTATCAGCAAGATTCGCCTGCTTACCAACAACCCAGTCAAACGGGTAGGACTCGAGGGCTACGGACTGGAAATCGTGGAGAACGTCCCTATCGAGATTACTCCCAACGAATACAACGAGAAATATCTCCGCACGAAAAAAGACCGCATGGGACATACATTACATTTTAATTCATAAATCCGGAATACGACATACGAGGCGCAGTCCACTTGGATTGAAGGCATTACCTCGTAGTTCGTAACCCGTAATTCGAAACTCGTAATTAAACTTATGGAACTATCAAACCGACTCCGCAACCTGCAACCATCAGCCACTCTGGCAATGTCGCAGAAGAGCAGTGAACTGCAAGCACAAGGTATCGACATCATCAACATGAGTGTCGGTGAACCCGATTTCAACACCCCCGACCACATAAAAGAAGCTGCCAAGAAGGCCATTGACGACAACATCAGCCGTTACAGTCCAGTTCCAGGCTATCCTGCACTCAAGAATGCCATCGTGAAGAAACTCAAGGAAGAGAATAACCTTGACTATTCTCCATCCCAGATACTCGTTTCCAATGGTGCCAAGCAGTCAGTATGCAACACCGTACTGGTTCTTGCCGGCCCTGGCGATGAAGTAATCATCCCTGCACCTTACTGGGTCAGCTATCCACAGATGGCACTCCTTGCCGAGGCCACTCCGGTATTCATCGAGGCAGGTATTGAGCAGGACTTCAAGATTACTCCTCAGCAACTCGAGGATGCCATCACACCAAGAACAAGAGTACTCATTCTCTGCTCTCCATCCAACCCTACAGGCTCCGTCTACAGCCGTGAAGAGTTGGAAGGGCTGAAGGATGTCCTCCTCCGCCACGAGAATGTCATTGTCATCGCCGACGAAATCTACGAGCATATCAATTACATCGGCCATCACGAATCAATAGCCCAGTTCCCGGAACTCCGCGACCGTGTAGTCATCGTCAACGGAGTATCCAAAGCTTATGCCATGACTGGATGGAGAATCGGATTCATCGCTGCTCCGGAATGGATAGTGAAAGGGTGCAACAAACTCCAGGGACAATATACAAGCGGACCTTGCAGCATCAGCCAGAAAGCAGCACAGGCAGCCTACGAAGGCAGCCAGGACTGCGTGGAAGAGATGCGCCGTGCCTTCGAGAGGAGGAAAGACCTCATCGTCGGTCTCATCCGCGACATCCCAGGCCTTGAGGTCAACACCCCTCAGGGAGCATTCTATGTATTCCCTAAGTGTTCAAGTTATTTCGGCAAGAAGTGCGTAGCCGACGGAAAGGAATGGACCTTCAACAATTCAACCGACTTTGCCATGTATCTCCTTCAGGTTGGTCATGTAGCCAGTGTAGGCGGCGATGCTTTCGGAAGTCCGGAGTGTTTCCGTCTCAGTTATGCCACCAGCGACAGCAACATCGTAGAGGCATGCCGCAGAATCAAAGAGTGTTTATCAAAATTCCAATAATCCCTTACCCCTGTTAAGACAGAATCAATAAGGGCAGTCAAAACCGACTGCCCTTATTGTTCTTTTTGAGGGAATACGGAGCGACACTACAGAATCCATACATTCCTGTCGCCTTTGACAATCCTGCCTATGACGGTGGCTTTCTCGCCATGGGACTGGAGGATGGAAATGGCATTCTGTGCCTCGGACTCAGGAAGCACTACGACCATACCGATTCCCATATTGAAGATGTTGAACATCTCGCGATGCGGGATATTTCCTTTTTCTTCAAGGAAATGGAATACCGGAAGTATCTCCCAACTGCCTTCATGGATTTCCACAGCCTGTCCGTCATGGAGCACTCGAGGAATATTCTCGTCAAATCCCCCTCCCGTGATGTGGCAGATAGCGTGGACGTCGGTATTGCGGATGACATCGAGCACCTGCCTGACATAAATCTTAGTAGGAGTGAGCAACCAGCGCAGTATTTCTTCATCGTCCATGAGGTTGTTGTCGGCAAGGATCTTGCGGACAAGACTGAACCCGTTGCTATGGACTCCGGATGATGCTATTCCTACAAGTACGTCACCCTCCGTGACCTTGCTTCCGTCAATGAGTTTGCTCTTTTCTACGACTCCTGTGGTATAGCCCGCTATGTCATATTCTCCGTCGGAGTACATTCCTGGCATCTCGGCAGTCTCACCTCCCACAAGGGCACAACCAGCCTGACGGCAACCTTCTGCCACTCCACTGACTATGGCTTCAACCTTCTCGGGGATATTGTGACCGATAGCTACATAGTCGAGGAAGATAAGCGGTTCCGCCCCCTGTGCAAGGACATCGTTGACACACATTGCTACTGCATCGATACCGATAGTGTCATGCTTGTCGAGACGGAAGGCAAGTTTGAGTTTCGTGCCCACTCCGTCTGTCCCGCTTACGAGTACTGGTTCCTTGACTCCAAGAGCACTGAGGTCGAACATTCCTCCGAATGAGCCTATTCCTCCCATGCTGCCCTTGCGCATTGTGCTGTTCACATGTTGCTTGATACGACTTACTACTTCATATCCTGCTTCGAGATTCACTCCCGCTTTTTCGTAACTTATCGCCATAATATAATTTTATCAATTCTAATTAATATCCCCTATTGATTCCGTTTCCTCCTGATTGTAGAGCGATGTAGGGTAATCGCCTGTAAAGCATGCCAGACATAGTTCGGAACATCCGAAGGTAGATGCTGTGGTTGACTCTGGGGACAGATATCCAAGAGAGTCGGCTTGTATGCACTCGCAGGCTTCCTTGAGGGTTCGGTTTGAGCAGAGGAGTTCTTCGTAGGTGGATGTGTCGACCCCATAGAAGCACGGATGCTTCATCATAGGGCTGGCTATGCGTACATGGATTTCCTTTGCACCTGCTTCACGTAGAAGCCTGACTATCTGTAAGGAAGTAGTTCCACGCACGATAGAGTCGTCAATGAGTGCTATGCGCTTATCCTTAACGATACTTCTCACAGCTGAGAGTTTCATCTTTACTCCACGTTCACGCATTGCCTGTGACGGTTGGATGAATGTACGTCCAACGTAACGGTTCTTTATGAGTCCCATCTCGTATGGCAGTCCGCTCTCCTCAGCATAACCCATGGCTGCAGAGAGACTGGAATCAGGAACTCCGACCACTATGTCGGCATCTGCCGGACATTCACGAAAGAGCCGTCTGCCAGCTTCCCTGCGGAAAGCATGGACATTACATCCGTCAATGTCGCTGTCGGGACGGGCAAGGTATATGTATTCCATTGCACACATCTTATGACGCTGGAATTGTGAATAACGGCGTGAACGCAGACCTTTGTCGTCGATGGTAACAACCTCACCCGGTTCGATGTCGCGCACGAACTCCGCTCCCATCAGGTCGAACGAACAACTCTCGCTGCTGACTATATATGCATCACCCATACGTCCGAGGGCAAGAGGTTTGATGCCGTACTTGTCGCGGCAAGCATAGATGCGGTTCTGGGTCATGATGAGGAAGGCAAATCCCCCCTCCATCATGTTAAGTGCATCAATGATGGTGAATATTCGTGGTTCGTTGCCGTCCTTCTTGATGAGATGTGCCAGCAGTTCGCTCTCGGTTCCCGTCTGGAGCAAATTGCCACGATTCTCTAGATAATCAGTAATCTGACTGGAATTGACCAGGCTGCCATCGCAGCACACGGCAAAGTCGCCGGTACGATGACGGAAATAGAGAGGTTGCACATCATTGAGACTGGCATTGCCCGAGGCACGGAGTCCCTTGCCGGAACTGGTGTAGCGCACATTGCCGAGACCCATATTTCCCTTCAGGGTAGCGAGGTTGTCCTTCGTGAAGACATCGCTGATAAGTCCCTTACCGCTGATTCGGTGACCGTTGCCTTTGTCGAACGTGACGATTCCTGCACCTTCCTGTCCTCTGTGCTGAAGGGCATGAAGTCCATAATAGATTATCTGTGAGGCATTCTTGATGCCATAAACTCCGAAAACGCTCATTGAGAATATTTACTGTTTGACTATTTACGATTTACTATTTATTTACAATTTAGTTATTTGAGTTACTCAATCTCTTGAGCACTTCGGAGTAGGATGCGAGGACATCGCTCATGTCGTGGCGAAAACGGTCCTTGTCGAGTTTGGTGCCTGTGTCGGCATCCCAAAACCGGCATGTATCGGGACTGATTTCATCGGAAATGACAAGGGTGCCATCCTTGTCGCGTCCGAATTCCAGTTTAAGGTCAACGAGTTCCAGACGTGATTCCATACACAGTTCTGCAAGCATGGCGAACACCTCGCGTACCTGCTGGTACATTTTCTGAAGTTCCTCAGCCGTGGCTATGCCGAGTGCCACCACATGATAGTTGTTGATGAGAGGATTGCCGAGGGAGTTGTCGTTGAGATAGATGTCAATGACAAGTGTGTTCAGTTTCTTCCCTTCGTCCATTCTGAGCCTATGAGCCATTTCACCGGCAGCGCGGGTGCGTGCCACAAACTCCAGAGGCATGACATCTATCTTTCGGCAGAGTTGGTCGCAATCGTTGACCTGACGGATGAAATGGGTTTTCATGCCTTTCCTCGTGAGGTACTCAAACAATATGGACGATATCTGGTTGGTCACAGCACCCTTACCGATTATCTTTGCACGCTTCACGCTGTTGTAGCAGGTGATGACATCAGTATAGTGAATGAGCACTTCGTCCGGATTCTTGGTGGCGTAAATCTTCTTTTCGTTCCCGTTAAACAAAATCTTACCTTTTTCCATCTGCTTGTTATCAATTGTCAATTTCTGAAATAGTTCACTGCATTCTCAAAGATGGACTGACGCAGATTACCGGAGATATTCTTGAAGAGTCCGTCCTCGTAGCGTTCCGAGTGTCCCATCTTGCCAAGGATATGCCCGTCAGGACTGATGATACCCTCTATGTCGAATGACGAGCCGTTAGGATTGTCAGTATACTGGAATGCTACCTGATGGTTGTCGAAGAGCTGTCGGGCCAGTTCATCGCTGACCACGAACTTGCCTTCTCCGTGACTGATGGCAATGGTGTGTTCCTCGCCCAGACTGAAACTGCTCAGCCAAGGAGAGTCCACCGTAGCCACCCTTGTGGTTGTCATCATGGATATGTGACGGTTCACATCGTTGCGGAAGAGAGTCGGCGATTCAGTAGTCACCATTCCCAGACGTCCGTAAGGCAAAAGCCCGCTCTTGACAAGTGCCTGGAATCCGTTGCAGATGCCGAGGATGAGTCCTCCCCTGTCGAGGAGTGCATGTATGGAGTCGGCAATAGTCTTGTTGTTGATGACGTTGGCAATGAACTTACCGCTACCGTCAGGTTCGTCACCAGCAGAGAAACCTCCAGAGAAAACGAGTATCTGACAGTTGTCAATATTCTGTTTCATCTCATCGATGCTCTCGAAGACATCCTCACTGGTAAGGTTGCGGAAGATGGTTGTCCTGACTTCAGCACCGGCAGTGCGGAATGCCTTGGCTGTATCGTAGTCGCAGTTAGTGCCCGGGAATACCGGAATATAAGCAACCGGACACTTGCCTACAGTGGATACAGCCGGTGCTGCCTTGGTGAGTACTACACCTTCTGCCTTGGCAGGCACAGTGCCGTCTGCCTTTATTCTGCCAATCCGCACAGCCTGTGGGAAATCAAGTTTGGAAGTGCTTTCCACGAGCATCGAGCCGAACGGAAGTGCCGGTTCCTCAAATGGGATGCATTCAACTTCGAGTCCGTTTCCAGCCTCCATCTTGGCAAGAGCATCCTCCACACCTCCTGCCTCAAGAGAATAAGCCGAGATGATGTTGCCGGCAAGTATCTGTTCATGAACATAGTTCCAGTTTGACTTCAACTGCTGAACATCCGGCATATAGTTGTCGAGAGGTGTGTGACGTATGAGGTACAGGTTGTTGCCTGGAGTCTTCAGTTCCGGAGATATCACATCACTGGTATTGATGGTAGTGATTCCGAATGCCACAAGAGTTGGAGGTACACTTATGTCCTCGAAGGTACCGCTCATGGAGTCCTTGCCTCCGATAGACGGCAACTGGAGTTCTACCTGCATCCTCAGTGCTCCCAGCAACGCACTGAGAGGCTTGCCCCATGAATGCGGGTCATTGGTCATTCTCTCGAAATATTCCTGATACGAGAATCGCATATTACTCCAGTCTGCACCGGCTGCGACAACCTTCGTACAAGCCTCGACTACAGAATATGCAGCCCCGTGATAAGGGCTCCACTCGCAGAGATACGGATCGAATCCGTATGCCATGATACTGGCTGTAGTGGTGAATCCGTCAACAGGCAATTTCTGCACTGACACCTGTACAGGAGTCTTCTGGTACTTGCCCCCGAACGGCATGAGTACGGTGGAACGTCCGATAGTGGAGTCGAACATCTCTATCATTCCCTGATCCTGAGGGATAGGGAGCGGAGCATTCAGTCTGAAATCACCTACAGGAAGTATCTGTGCCTTTGCGAAATGGCGTGCACCGGCAGAGTCGATGAACTCACGTGTGATGTCGGCAATAAGGGTGTCGTGATAGAACATCTTCATGCGGGCAGTGTCGGTTACGTCGGCTACATGGGTTACTTCTATATTGTCGCGCCTACAGTAAGACTCGAATTCCTGCTGGTCCTTAGCCTCAACGACCACCGCCATACGTTCCTGAGATTCACTGATGGCAAGTTCGGTAGGGTTCAGACCGCTGTATTTTGTAGGTACCCTTTCAAGATAGATGTCGAGTCCATCAGCCAGTTCGCCGATTGCCACACTGACACCTCCTGCACCGAAGTCGTTGCTTTTCTTTATGAGGCGAGTCACTTCCGGACGACGGAAGAGGCGTTGTATCTTCCTCTCCTCAGGAGCATTACCCTTCTGCACCTCACTGCCACAAGTCTCGAGTGATTCCTCGGTATGTTCCTTTGAGGAACCGGTAGCACCACCGATTCCGTCACGTCCTGTACGGCCTCCGAGAAGGAGGATTACATCGCCTGGAGCAGGGGATTCCCTGCGTACATTCCCAGCCTTCACGGCACCTACCACTGCACCCACCTCAAGACGCTTTGCCGTGTATCCCGGATGGAATATCTCGCGTACATGAGTGGTTGCCAGTCCAATCTGGTTGCCGTAACTGGAATAGCCCTGGGCAGCCTTCCTGCTTATGACCTTCTGAGGGAGTTTGCCTGTGATGGTCTCGCTGACTGGCTTGGTGATATCGCCAGCACCTGTCACTCGCATTGCCTGATATACATAAGCACGACCTGAGAGTGGGTCGCGGATGGCTCCACCCAGACAGGTGGACGCACCTCCGAACGGTTCTATCTCTGTAGGATGGTTGTGGGTCTCGTTCTTGAACTGGAGAAGCCACTTCTCGTCCTTGCCGTCAACATCCACATTTATGAAGATACTGCACGCATTGTTCTCTTCACTCTGCTCCATGTCGTCAAGATGACCTGTCTTGCGCAGATACCTTGCTCCGATAGTGGCAAGTTCCATCAGGCACAGCGGTTTGCGCTCACGTCCAAGTTCCTTGCGAATCTTATGGAAGAGGTCGAGACTTTCCTGCATCTCTGTTTTCATGAACGATTCGTCGATAGTTATCTGCTGCAATTCCGTGGTGAAGGTGGTATGACGACAATGGTCACTCCAGTATGTATCCAGGATACGCAGTTCGGTCTCGGTAGGATTGCGGCCTTCCTTGCGGAAATACTGCACCACCTCATTGAGGTCATCAGCATTCATTGCCAATCCCCAATTCTTGCAGAAACCGTCATAGTCAGATGGTTGCATATCGACAAAACCATTCATGTCTGCCAAAGGCTTGATGTCGACATCGAGTTTGTTGCTGAGGATCTTGAGGTCCTTCTCGCGCGACTCTACTGCGTTGATATAATAATGCCGCACTGCCTGTATGTCCTCCCCGCTTACCGCATCATCAAAGACGAGCAGACGGCTGCTGCGTATGTCGATGTCGGCATTGGGGTCAATGAGGTGAACACAATCCACTGCCGATGATGCCCTCTGGTCGAACTGTCCGGGAAGGAATTCTACTGAGAGAAACGGATGGTTGAGAATTGAGGAGGTATAACCGTCCTTCCCGTCAACATACACATTGTCGGTCACTGTCTCGCCGAAGACCGTGTACTTGCATTTCTCAAGGAGTTCCTCGGTGAACCCGAAGAGGTCGTAGACATTCAGGTAATGCAGTTCCCTGATGTTGAGGGAGAGGTTTTCGTTGAGTTCCTTCTTGAGGCTGTCGGCCTCTACCTGAAACCGTGATTTCTTTTCAACAAATATTCTGTAATCCACGATGAATGATAATTACTTTTTGTTTGAGCCGTTATTATTTGGCCGTTAGCCATTAGCCGTTGGCTTTTTATTTACTCATTTGCGGGCCAATGGCTAACAGCAACTCCGAGCTTGTCTCGCCTGATGGTCGAAGCACCGGAAGAATAGCTAATGGCCCTAAATTCCTCTAAGCTTTGCCCAGTATTAAATGACTGTATTCTCTATCTTTTCGGTCTGCTTGCGGCGGAAGTCTTCCAGTTTTGCAGCCAGTGTCTCATCCTTGAGGGCAAGCATGGCAATGGCAAGCAGCGCAGCATTCTTTGCTCCGTTGATGGCAACTGTGGCAACAGGAATGCCGGAAGGCATCTGTACCGTAGAGAGCAGTGAGTCAAGACCGTCGAAGGTATTGCTGCGGATAGGGATTCCGATTACAGGCAGAGTGGTCTGTCCTGCCGTCACTCCTGCCAGATGGGCAGCACCGCCGGCACCGGCAATGATTACCTCTATACCACGTTCCTTTGCGGAACCCACCCACTCGCTCAACAGCCTTGGGGCACGATGGGCACTGATGACACGCTTCTCGTATTCTACTCCGAACTCCTCCAGTGTCTTCCAGCAAGGAGTCATCACTTCGAGGTCACTGGTTGACCCCATTACTATTCCTACCATGATTATGCAAAGAACAATTTAGAGAGTTCCATTGGTTCGATGTACTCGCCATCCTTATAGACGCGCATATTGCCTGACGCAATCTCGTCGATAAGCATCACATTACCCTGAGGATCATAGCCGAATTCAAACTTGATGTCGTAGAGGACCAGTCCCTTTGCCTTGAGGTCATCGGATACTATCTTTGTTATCTTTCGAGTCTGTTCTACGATGGAATCATACTGTTCATCGGTCATCACACCGAGAACCATCAGTCCTTCCTTTGTTACCAGAGGATCGCCCTTCTCGTCATTCTTGAATGTCATCTCCACATAGGAAGGGAGGTCAGAACCGCTCTCGATATACTCTCCGTAGCGACGGATGAAACTGCCTACAGCCTTGTTGCGGCAGATTACTTCAAGTCCATGACCAAACACCTTTGCAGGGAGCACCTCCATTGTGGTATCATTGAGGTTTGCATTCACGAAGTGAGTGCGGATTCCTGCTGCGTTGATTTTCTCGAAGAAATAGATTGACATACGGAGATTTACATCTCCAACGCCCTCGATAGTCAAACCCACACTGTTCTCTCCCGGATCGAATTTTCCGTCCTTGCCAGTACAGTCGTCCTTGAACTTGAGAAGATAATTACCGTTTTCCAATGCGAAGACATCCTTTGTCTTTCCTCTGTAAACTAATTCCATAACGCTTTGTTTTTTTATGATTAATAATTCCTAATTCCATTTGTTATTTTCCCTTCTTTGCCCAGAGCAATAGCTGATAGATGAGTGCCATTCTGATGAGTTTACCGTTTCCTACCTGACGGAAATAAGCAGCACGCGGGTCGTCGTCCACCTCTGGAAGTATCTCATTCACTCTTGGGAGCGGATGGAGGATTCTCATCGACGGTTTAGCCGTCTCGAGTTTCTTGAGGGTGAGTACGAAACTGTCCTTCACTCTCTCGAACTCCTCACGGTCGAGGAACCGTTCCTGCTGTACACGGGTCATATAGAGGATATCCAGTTCAGGCATCACCTCTTCAAGTGTGGCGACTTCTCTCATCTCGAGGTTAGGAGTCTTCTGCTTGAAGCGTTCCGGCAACTGCAGTTCGTCGGGAGCAATCAGTATCACCTTTATTCCCTCGTATCTCGACATTGCCTGTATGAGTGAGTGGACGGTACGCCCGAATTTCAGGTCTCCGCAGAATCCTATGGTCAGATGATCCAGACGTCCCATTTCCCTCTTTATGGTAAGGAGGTCGGTGAGCGACTGAGTAGGATGGGCGTGGCTTCCGTCGCCTGCATTGATAATCGGTACGTGAGCCACACGGCTGGCATCCAATGGCGCACCCTCCGTATGGTGGCGCATGGCAATGATATCCGCGAAGTTCTCCACCACTCTTACCGTGTCCTGTACTGTCTCGCCCTTGCTGACCGAAGAACTGTTGGCATCGTCAAATCCAATGACCTGACCTCCCAATTCCATCATGGCGGAAGTGAAACTCAGTCGTGTACGTGTACTTGGCTCATAGAAGAGCGTGGCGAGTTTCTTGTTTCTGCAGACCTCACAATATTTCTCCGGAAATTCAATGATATCCAGTGCGGTGTTGATAAGTTCGTTAATCTCACGCACACTCAAATCCATAATGTCAATAAGATGACGCATAAAATAATTTACTATTTACTATTTATTTACGATTTGGATTATTTCTTCGGGCACTACGGCCACTCAGGCGAGCAAAGCTCGGAGTCCGATTTACCGCAGAACACAGGTCATTCATTCGCAGAGTGCAGATTCGTGGTTTTTTCTCTTTTCACTATTCACTATTCACTCTGGCGAAGCCAGTATTACAGATTATTCCTGAAATTCAGCAAGCCTTCGATTTCTCCTTCATCAATGTATTTCTGCTCTGCTGCAATCCTTATCAACTGGTCGAAGTCAGTAAGGCTCACGTTCTTCACCCTTGCCTCTTCCAGTCTCTGGAGTCCCTTCTTCAGTCCGTAAGTGAAAATGCTCACGATTCCGAGCACATCGGCACCTGCCTCCCTGAGGGTATTCACCACTTCTATACAACTGCCTCCAGTGGAAATGAGATCCTCAACCACTACCACCTTCTGACCCTTCTCTATCCGGCCTTCTATCTTGTTGCCACGTCCGTGGTCCTTTGCTCCGCTACGCACATACCCCATTGGCTTGCCGAGGATAGTGGCGGCAATGGCAGCATGAGGGATTCCAGCCGTACTGGTTCCCATCAGCACCTCACATTCAGGATATTCCTTCCGTATCGTCTCGGCTATCGCCTGTTCCACTATGTTCCTTGCCTCCGGATAGGAGAGGATGATTCTGTTGTCACAATAAATCGGACTCTTTATTCCACTTGCCCACGTGAACGGTTCCTGTGGACGGAGGAACACGGCCTTGATTTTCAGCAACTGTCCTGCTACCTGCCGTGCTGTATTTTCTAATTCACAATTCATAATTTTATTTACGATTTACTTTTCACTATTCACTCTGGCGAAGCCAGTAAACTCCTTGCAGCATCTCGCGTATGCAGCCACTGGATCGTCAGAGGCTGTGATTGGGCGTCCCACCACGATGTAGTCCGACCCCATCTCCTTTGCTCTGGCTGGGGTAGTGATTCTCACCTGGTCGTCTTTCTTGCTGTCAGCGAACCTGATTCCCGGAGTGACGGTAATGAAATCCTGACCCACATTCTCCTTTATCAGTCCTGCCTCCAGCGGAGAGCAGACCACCCCGTCGAGTCCTGCCTTTCTGGCATTCCTTGCATACGCCACGATAGTGTCCTGGATGGTCTCGCCTATGAGCAGTTCATTGTGGAGTACATCCTCGCTGGTGGAGGTGAGTTGAGTGACTGCAATCAGGATAGGACGGGTTCCGTCCTCCCTTGTCAGACCCTCAACGGCATATCTCATCATCTCAATACCACCTGCAGCATGGAGGTTGCACATGTCGACATCGAGCGACGAGAGAACCTTCATTGACTTCTTCACCGTATTTGGGATATCGTGGAGTTTCAAGTCAAGGAAAATTCTGTGGCCACGAGCTTTGATTTCCCTTACTATCTCAGGTCCGCAGGCATAGAACAACTCCATGCCAATCTTCACAAACGGTTTTCGTCCCGTGAACCGGTCGAGGAAACTGATTGTCTGTTCTCTGCTTGAAAAGTCGCAGGCAATTATTACGTCTCTGTTCATATTCTGATGTTGGATAAATCGTTGATGCCGAGTGTTGACAATTTGAGTGGCAGTTCATCGATGATGTTCTTGCACGTCATCGGTTCCACGAGGTTTGCCGACCCCACCTGCACAGCCGTTGCACCAGCCATCATCATCTCTATCACGTCATCAGCACTTGATACTCCTCCGCATCCCATTATCGGGATATTGATGGCATGGGCAACCTGATACACCATTCTCACTGCTACCGGGAATATAGCCGGACCGGAGAATCCCCCCATCTTGTTTGCCACAACAGGCTTTCTTCTCTTTATGTCTATCCTCATTCCGAGGAGTGTGTTTATCAAAGTCAGTCCGTCGGCACCAGCATCCTCGCAAGCCTTGGCTATGCTGACTATGTCGGTCACGTTCGGAGTCAGTTTCATAAACACCGGCTTGGTGGTCACAGCCTTCACAGCCTTTGTCACCTCCGCAGCCGATTTGGGATCCGTGCCGAAACTCATTCCGCCATTGTGGACATTCGGACAACTCACATTCACTTCTATGATGTCCACACTGTCGTTTATCCTCCTGCAGCACTCAGTATATTCATCCACCGAGAACCCACTGATGTTGGCAATTATCGGCTGATGGTAGAAAGTCCTTAGGCGCGGAATCTCCTCGTTCACCACGACATCCACCCCCGGGTTCTGCAGTCCCACACTGTTTATCATCCCCTCATAGCACTCTGCGATTCTTGGGGTTGGATTGCCAAAACGCGGTTTCAGGGTAGTTCCCTTCAGCGAGATAGCCCCAAGGATATCCGGATCGAAGAAGTCCCTGTACTCCCCTCCGAAACCGAAAGTCCCACTTGCAGGAATCACCGGATTCTGCAATCTCATACCAGCCAAGTCGACACAAACACTATTCATAATTCATAATTCTTTTGGCCGTTAGCCGTTAGCCATTGGCCATTAGCTTTTTATTTACTTATTTGCGGGCCAATAGCAATTCCGAGCTTGCTCGCCTGATGGTCGAAGCACCGGAAGAATGGCTAATAGCCAATGGCCTAAATTCTCTTTTCACTTTTCACTCCGAGCAAAGCTCGGTCAAACACCGGTCCGTCCTTGCATACACGCTTCACGCCCTCGCTCGTCTGTACACTGCAACCCACACACGCACCAAATCCGCATCCCATTCTCTCCTCCAGACTCAACTGTCCCGGCATCCCATCCGGCAAAGCCCTCATGAGGGCCTTCATCATCTGCATCGGTCCACAAGTGAAGAAATAATCGCAGCCAATATCCTTTTCCCTGATGGCATCAGTCACGAATCCCTTCACCCCCTCACTTCCGTCATCTGTCGACACCACCACATTTGCACCTATCCTCCTGAACTCGTCCAAATAAAACAGTTCCTCTTTCCTTGCAGCACCTACCACAACCGTCAGTTCATCCACATTCCCCACAAGCCGTTTTGCCAGGCCATAGAGTGGAGCCAGACCGATTCCACCGCCTACGAGCATCGGTTTCCTGCATCCGGCCATACTGAAACCATTTCCAAGTCCGGTCAGGATATCCAGAACGGAACCATCCGTCAGTTTCGACATCCTGTCCGTTCCCTTCCCCACTACCTTATATAATAAAGTGATGGTATCCTCATCCCAGTCGGCAATACTGATTGGCCTGCGAAGATAGCACCCTTCCAATTTGATGTTCACAAACTGTCCGGCAGCACCTATCCCACTCGTGTCGCCCTCAAGAACCATCCTGAAGATGCCCCGGGCAATCTCCACGTTCTCCCTCACTATGTATCTGTCCTGTTTCATATATTCATCAACCATCACACTCAATCTTCCCATACACCTCCATTCCGTCAAACGGGCAACTCCTTCCCTTGCTCCTGAAAGTCGACGAGTCAATGCGGAAAGGATGTGCAATGTCCACCCTTATGCATTCGTCGGTCTCTGGCAGTCGGAGGATTTTCCTGCCGTTCCTACTCATCAGGTCGGTCAGGCGTTCGAGCGTTATGATTCCCGTTCTCACAAACTGGGTGTACATCACCGGAAAAGCACTCTCCAGTCCCACCACCCCGTTCAGGCTGTGGGCGAATCCCCCCGACTTCTCCTCCCCGGTATGCGGAGCATGGTCTGTGGCAATCACGTCGATTGTACCGTCCTTCAGGGCCTCCACCAGTGCCAGTCTGTCCTCCTCCGTACCGATAGGCGGGTTCATCCTGAACCGTCCGCCGTCAGGTCCGTCAGCACCTGTGAGAGGCTGCTTCAGACAGAGATAGTGCGGGGCCGTCTCGCAAGTCACCCTCACACCATCGGTCTTGCCCCTGCGGATATACCCGATACTCTCCTTCGTGGAGATATGGCAGAGATGCAGACGGCAACCCGTCTTCCCTGCCAGGCGTATGTTCCTCTCCACCTCCGTATATTCCCTCTCACGGTCGGTACCACCGCCCTTCTCGCAGTGAGTCACAATCAGTCCGTCGAGAGCCGCAATACGCCGCATACATTCCTCCATCACCTCGTCGCTCTCCACCCCGCTACCGTCGTCGCTGAATCCGGCAACCAGCGGCATCATCTCCTCATATTCGGCAGGCACCAATCCCTTCCTCCCCTTCGTGATACACCCGAACGGCAGCACCTCCACCTGAGCCTCAGCCTTTATGAGGTCGAGCTGCACCTTGAGGTTCTCCAGACAGTCGGGAGCAGGATTCAGGTTCGGCATCGTACACACCAGTCCGTACCCGCCAGCCCTGGCAGCCATGGTGCCAGTCATGATAGTCTCCTTCTCAGGATTCCCCGGAACCCTGAAGTGGACATGCAGGTCAACCAATGGAGGTAGGAAAACAAAAGACGGACTGCCACAACGGCAGTCCGCATTCCCATCGTCCGAC
The DNA here is from genome assembly GCA_045628285.1 of Bacteroidaceae bacterium. Classification (GTDB taxonomy): domain Bacteria; phylum Bacteroidota; class Bacteroidia; order Bacteroidales; family Bacteroidaceae; genus Colivivens. The sequence goes on along the minus strand of JAZQPD010000011.1, from coordinate 1,014 downwards.
GGTACAGAATGGCACACGCAATCATTCCCAATCAAGGCATCTGCCTTAATCATCTCCTCCTGTATCCTATGCTGCATGTGTCGCACTGTCCTAATTTCTTTTTACAGGGGACAAAGTTAGAAAAAATTTTTGATGCAGCAAAATTTTTTCTAACTTCATCGAGCATTTCGCTTGCAGTCAAGCGCGGCTGGTGCAAGTCAGCCCGCTCGGGGCAAGCTATAAGAGAAATGCTCGGTATAGTAGTGAAAGTTGAGAGAAATACAAAATAAAAGTTGGAAAATTTTATTTTTATTTCCGAAACGCATCCTAACTTGCGCGAGCATAGCGAGCAACAGTTAGTGAAAGTTGAGAGAAACCACGAATCCTCACTCAAGAAAGACAAATATCCGTTAAATCCGTGTTCAAAATAAATAAAACCACTCATTCGTTTTTCTGACCACTAATTGAAATCAAAAAATCAAAAAATCAAAAAATCAAAATGTGACTCCCCGTTTCACAACGAAGAGCCACCACACCAACCATAAAATTTATTGAATTTCCAATTTCCCAATTTCCTAATTTCCCAATTTCAATTTATTATCAAGTCCCATGCATCGTGTGCAGAGAGTTTCTCCTGCAACGCTGCAAGGGTCTTTTTGCTGTTGAGCACCTTGCCTACAATAAAGTTCTGCCCAACAAGTATGCAGCCCTCAGTATCTATCCTTGAGTTACCCTCATGGATGAGAATGTTCTTGGAATACTCGAAGTGTATAATGCGAGGCCGGAATCCGTTGAACTTGGGCGACCACACGGAAGTTGCTAATGTGTAAATCCCAACCGGGATGGCTGACTTCCCAAGGATGAAGTCCTCACCAAAGTAGGTAGTGTCACGGAGCTCCAGTGTGTTGCACACATATTTGCCATTGACGTACAGATTACCGATGGTATACCCATCCTTGCGATAAGTCCTTGTAATATTAACTCTATCCATAATTCTATTTCTTGTTCATTTTCCCAATCATGTAGTCCACGTAT
>JAZQPD010000010.1:0-10493 GCA_045628285.1 Bacteroidaceae bacterium | reverse complement strand
GACCTGGGACCAGATGCAGGTCGGTTGGGCGGGGAGATAGTCTTCGCTGCACCCGTCAGGGCGCTCCATGAGGTAAAGACCGTACTACCGTCGCACACACTTGACTTCCTCACGGGCAGAGAGGCCATTGACGTGCCCATTCTGCGCCGACCGTGGAACAACTTCATCCTCATCAAGTGTGCGCGCGAAAACAACCTGAAGGGTATTGATGTGAAGATTCCTCTCAATGTGATGACCGTAGTCACAGGAGTGAGCGGCAGCGGAAAGTCGACTCTCGTAAGGGAAATACTCTATAAGGGCCTGAAACGCCAGATGGATGAGACCACCGACCGTCCCGGGCAGTTCCTCGGTTTCGAGGGCGACACCGACATGATTGGCAAGGTAGAGTTTGTAGACCAGAACCCCATAGGCACATCTACGCGGAGCAATCCCGTGACCTACATCGGTGCATGGGACGAAATCCGCAAACTCATGGCAGCCCAGCAACTCGCCAGACAGATGGGATATACAGCCCAATATTTCTCATTCAACGCTGAAGGCGGCCGATGCGAGGAATGCAAGGGTGAGGGAGTGGTGAAGATTGACATGCAATTCATGAACGACCTCGTAATCGAGTGCGAGTCGTGTCATGGCAAGCGTTTCAAGGACGATGTGCTGGAGGTGAAGTTCCTCGGCAAGGATGTCCACGATATTCTCAACATGACCATCAACCAGGCAATCGCCTTCTTCGGCATTGAAGAGGGTAATCCCATGCCGAAACAATGCCGCAAGATTGTACAACTCATGAAACCCCTTCAGGACGTAGGCCTGGGGTACCTGCGGCTCGGACAGAACTCATCCACCTTGTCCGGTGGGGAAAACCAAAGGGTGAAACTTGCATATTATCTCTCGAAGGATACGGCGAAACAATCTTCTCATGAAGTACGGAAGAGCTCGATGTTCATATTCGACGAACCAACCACAGGTCTCCACTTCCACGACATCAGGAAACTGATGGTAGCATTCGACTCCCTCATTTCGCACGGTCATACAGTCATCGTCATCGAGCACAACCTCGACGTGATAAAATGTGCCGACCACATCATCGACCTCGGTCCCGAAGGCGGCAGGGAGGGAGGATATATCACCTGCCAGGGCACTCCCGAACAGATAGTCAGCCTTTCAGACGGCTATACTGCAAATGCTCTGGGGAAAGTGTTGCAACGGAATGGAAATGATAAATTGAGTTAAATAAATATAATTTATTTTGTTCTCCGATTTGTTTTTCCTACCTTTGCATTTTAAATGAAACCAAGAATTAAAATCAGGAATTATGAATCAGGAGAAGGTCAGACCGGCAGAGGGTAAACTGGGAATAATGGTGGTCGGACTCGGAGCAGTCACGTCCACATTCATGACGGGAGTGCTGATGGCTCGTAAAGGACTTGCAAAGCCTGTGGGGTCGATGGTAGAGTACGACAAAATCCGTGTTGGGAAAGGTACGGGAAAGAAATATCTGCATTACAGGGAGATTGTTCCAATTGCAGAACTCAGGGACATAGTCTTCGGTGCGTGGGATGTCTATCCTGCCAATGCCTATCAGGCTGCAATGTATGCCGACGTGCTGAAGGAGAGGGACATCGAACCGGTGAGGGACGAACTGGAGACAATCGTACCGATGAAGGCCGCATTCGACAGGAACTTCGCAAAACGGCTTGACGGCGACAATGTGATGACCTGCAAGACCCGTTGGGAGATGATGGAACAGATACGTGAGGACATACGTGCCTTCAGGGAGAAAAACGGCTGCAACCGCATCGTAGTGGCATGGGCGGCATCGACTGAGATATATGTGCCTTATTTCGCTCCAGTACACGGCACACTCGCCGACCTCGAAAAGGCTATGAAGGCCGACGACAGGAAGAACGTGGCTCCGTCGATGTGCTATGCATACGCTGCACTGGCCGAGGGTTGTCCCTTTGTCATGGGTGCTCCGAACACGACTGTCGACATCCCTGCCATGTGGGAACTGGCAAAGAAGACCGGAATGCCGATTGCGGGAAAAGACTTCAAGACGGGGCAGACTCTGGTGAAGTCGGGATTTGCTCCTATTATCGGTACTCGTTGTCTGGGACTGAACGGATGGTTCTCTACGAATATCCTGGGCAACAGGGACGGGCAGGTACTCGACGAACCCGACAACTTCAGGACAAAGGAAGTAAGCAAGCTCTCGACTCTGGAATCCATACTCGTGGCAGACGACCAGCCTGACTTGTACAGCGACTACTACCACAAAGTGAGAATCAACTACTATCCGCCTCGCAACGACAACAAGGAGGGTTGGGACAACATCGACATATTCGGATGGATGGGCTATCCGATGCAGATAAAGATCAACTTCCTCTGCAGGGACTCCATTCTGGCTGCTCCTCTGTTGCTCGACCTCTGTCTGCTTTCCGACCTTGCCGCAAGGGCAGGACGATGTGGCATACAGCGTTTCCTGAGTTTCTACTTAAAGAGTCCGATGCACGACTTCACTCAGGGAGAAGTGCCGGTAAACCATCTTTTCCAACAGTACACGATGCTGAAGAATACATTGAGAGAGATGGGTGGATATGAGAGTGACGAGGAGATGGATTAGGTAAAAGGTGAGAGGATAGTGGTCAAAAGATTGGGAATATGAATTTCAGATGGCTGGTAATTTTGGTGATTATGGTGCTTGTGCCGGAAATGGTGCAGGCACAGATTACCGGCACTGTAGTTGATGCCAGGACCGGTCAGCCACTGGACTATGTCAACGTATACTACGACAAGAAGGGAGTAGGGGGCATGACAGACGGCAAGGGGAAGTTCTCAATCAAGGAGAATGATGAGTGGAAGGAAATTACCATATCCAGTTTGGGATATATTTCACAGGTCATCAAACTCAAGCCAGGCAGGAAAAAGAACATACGTATAAAACTCGTTCCATCGCCTCAGCAGATAAAGGACATCGTCATCACTGCCAGCAAGAACAAGTATTCAAGGAAGAACAATCCGTCGGTGGAATTCATGAAGAAGGTCATCGCCCACAAGAAGGCCAACGACCTGAAGAGCAAGGACTACTATTCATTCACCAGTTACGAGAAAATGGTCTGTTCTGTCAACAACGTGACAGACAAGGTACTCGATTCCGACAAGCTGAAGAGTTTTGAATTCGTGAAGGATCAGGTGGAACTGTGTACTGAGACAGGAAAGTGGATATTGCCTCTCACCATGCATGAAAAGGTGACAGACTATTACTACAGGAACCATCCGAAATCAAACAAATCAATAGTACGTGCCGACAGGAAACAGGGACTTACGACCTTGTTTCAGACTGGTGACATCTTCAATAATGCCGTAGAGGATGTCTTCACAGAAGTGAATATCTACCAGAATGTATGCCGGCTGTTCCAGTATCCGTTCACAAGTCCCATAGCCGACAATGCCATCTCGTTCTACCGCTACTACATACAGGACACGACCTATATCGACACCGACAGAGTAATCCAGGTAGGTTTTATTGCAAACAATCAGCAGGACTTCGGATTCACGGGACACCTGTATGTGATGGACGACTCTACCTACCAGATACGCCGCGTGCATCTGAGGATTCCCGGACGTAGCGATGTGAACTATGTGGAGAGCATGAATATCTCGCAGGACTTTGCAATCCTCCCGACAGGCGACAGGGTGATGACAGTGAACGACATGCTCGTGGAACTGAAATTGGTAGACCTTATCCCGCCAGGAATGTTGGTGCAGCGGACCGTGAGAAACTCCAACTATACCTTTGATTCCATTCCCGACATTACACTGAAGAGGATAAAGGGTGCTACATATACTGATCCGAATGCCTCGCTCAAGGATGACAAGTATTGGGCAGAGGTGAGGGGAACGGCTGAATTGTCGAAGACGGAGAAGAACCTTGGCAAGTTCATCACGAAATTGAAGAGGGTCAAGGGGTTCAAACCGGCAATCTTTGTGTTCAAGACTCTGATGGAGAACTTTATAGAGACTGGCGACTCAACCCACAACTATGTTGACATAGGACCGGTGAACACAGCAATATCCTATAACCACTACGACGGACTGCGTCTGCGTGCGTCGGCACTTACAAATGCCAATCTCAGTCCACACATCTTCGGCAAGGGCTATGTGGCATTTGGCACCCAGACGAGGAATGTATACGGCAAGGGCGAACTGATTTATTCTTTCAGGAACAATGCCTATCTTCCCGATGAATTTCCGAAACACGACATCTCGCTTTCGTACATGGACGATGTAGTGAGTCCGTTCGACCAGTTCCTCAAGACGGACAAGGACAATATGTTCCTTGCAGTGAAATCGGGCAAGAACGACCAGTTCACCCATATCGGCAAATGGAATGTCAGATATCAGCGGGAGTACGAAAACGGCTTTGGGTATTCTGCAAGTCTTACCCGTACACACACCGTTCCTGTGGATGAACTGTTCTATCAGCAACTTAGCGGTACTCCTGTACCGGACAACGACCCATCGAAATGGTTGAAGAGCATGAACACAACGGAACTGACTGCTTCTGTCACCTTCGAACCTGGGGCAGTGTATTCCAACACCAAGCAGCGCAGGATAAAGATGAACAAAGATGCTCCAATCATCACTCTCTCACACACACTGGGCATCGATGGGCTTTTTGGTAGCGACTACCATTACAACATATCCGAACTGAATATCTACAAACGGATATGGATGCCTCATGCATGGGGAAAGATAGACCTGAACCTGCGTGCCGGAGCACAGTGGAACAAGGTGCCTTATCCTATGTTGCTCCTGCCACCGGCCAACCAGTCGTATATCATCCAGCAGAATACGTTCGAGATGATTAATCCCCTTGAGTTCATGAATGACCGGTATGCACTGATGTTCTTCGACTGGCATCTCAATGGCAAGATATTCAACAGGGTTCCATTGCTCCAGCGACTTAAGTGGAGGGAATTCGTCGGCTTTAACATTATGATGGCATCCCTTACGGACAAAAACAATCCAGCTACATCGGATTATACGGATAGGGATTTGTTCTACTTCCCCGGACACTTCAGGGAAGACGGGACTTACGAATGCAATACTTACAGGATGGACTGGGACCGGCCGTACATGGAGCTTCGCTTCGGTATAGCGAATATCTTCAAACTGTTCCATATCGAGGCAGTACGCCGCCTGAGTTACCTTGACAATGACAAGGCAAAGAAATGGGGTTTTCGACTGATGATAAAGATGCAATTCTAATGAAATCGGTACATATCATATTGGTGTTTGTCTTGTGTACAATGGCAGCGACATTGCACGGGCAGGACTTTTCCCGAAAGAGTCTGCTGAAGGATGTGCGCGCCATGATGAAGTCGGAGAACTATTCCGGTGCTGATGCCACTTTGAGTAAGGCTCTGGCTGAACACCACGAACTGGACAACGACGCAGAACTCTACTATCTTGAGATGAGGATACAGGGCAAACTTGCAGAGGCAGAGAACCGCAAGATATTCCTGAACAACCGACCCGACACGGCAAAATACTTTTCCTGCATCTATAACATCTACAATTACGGGATGAAGATTGCATCCGACGGAAAGAAGTATGCCAAGTCGGCCACGGATCATCTGATACACTATAGGAACAACCTGCTCAGCGCAGGCAAGTTCCATTACACCAAGTCGCAGTTTGCCGATGCCTACAAGTATTTCGACCTGTATCTCTCCTCCATCCATCATCCCCTGCTTCACGCCAACGAGGCATACGTGCCCGACGCCGACACAATCTCACTGTCGAAACTGGCAGTCTTCTCTGCATTCGGCAGCAATGCCTATGACAAGGCAATGGGGTACATGGACATGGCAGTGAGGGACACGCTCAACCGCCAGGACCTGCTCGAGATTGCTTCCAAGTCCTGTCTTGCCCTGAAGGACTCTGTACGTGCCCTCGAATTCATGCGACGTGGTTGGAAGAATGATGCCCGCAACGAGTATTTCTGCTATTCCCTGATAAGGTATTATACTGACTATAAAGACTACGACAATCTCCTTGATGTCGTTACCACTGCAATCGACAGCCTTCCCGAGGGTACAGACAGTCTCAAGGTGTTCAGACTGATGTATATAGCGGGGCGTACAGAGGAAATGCTCGGTGATGAGGATGCAGCCTTGCTTACAATGCAGGATGCCCTCCGATATAATCCTGATGATATTCAGACTCACCAACGTATCGGTAACATCTATTTGAGAAGGGCACATAATTCTTTCGACAACAACACCCTACAGCCACGCACGGAGGCATACCGTAAATGGAAATCGGAATTGCAGGAACTGTATACCTCGGCTGCTGAGTATTTTGAAAATGTAAGGAGACTCACGGACGATACATCCATGTGGTTGTCCGAATTGAGGGAATGTTACTATAAATTAAATAAAGGAAAAGAACTCAAAAAACTTGAAAAGTATGAATAGGATTAGTTTAAGGATTGCACTTGCTGCAGTCATGGTTTGCATGACATTCGTTACGATGTCAGCAAAGAAAAAGTACCCGGAGATTAAATTCGAAAAGACTACGATTGATCTTGGTACATTCTCACAGGATACACCCGTACAGAAGTGTGTGTTCCGTTTTACCAATGTGGGCAATGCTCCCCTTATTCTCAATTATGTGCATCCTTCATGTGGATGCACGGGTGCAGAGTATCCGAAAGATGCTATTGCTCCGGGTGCATCAGGCGAGATTGTCGTGACTTATGATGGCACAGGCAAGATGCCTGGCAATTTCAGCAAGTACGTACAGGTATTCACAAACTGCAAGGAAGATCTTGTAAGGATTTTCATCAAGGGCAATATGAGTGCCCTCCATCCTGATGCCATCCAGAAGGACGGGAAGAAGACCAACGAAAAGCAGGATTAGTCTTTATAAAAATCTATGTTTTCGATTGTCAGCAACTGTATGGGAACATAGTTGATTACGTTCTGAGTCATTTTCAGTACCGTACTGTTGAAAGTTGTCCTGAACGAATTGAGGCCTTGCTTCTGTGGCTGCTGGGCGATGATGAATTCTATGCTGCCGTTTCTCAGACATTCCACATTTCTGTCTATAGCATCATATCCCAAGAGTGTGACGTGAGGATATTCCGGCATATCTTCTTTCAGAAAATTGCCGATGAGATGAATGGAGGAATTGAACGTCAGCCCGAAACGGATGTCCTTGTTCTTGCTGAAGAATTGTCTTAACGCTTTCTTCGTACTGTCCTTGTCGTATATGTACAAGTTCTCTGTGATGATTTCGGTTTCCGGACTGTGTTTCTCCACATATCCGCGGAATCCCTTTTCCCTGTCCAACTGCTGACGGCTTGCCACACGTCCTTCACCAATAAGTTTGAAGAGGGCTATCTTCTTTGTGCCGGCTGCTGCCATCAACATTATCTTGGCCGAGAATTCTCCACTCCGGCGTGAGTCCTGGCCATAGAAGCAAACGGGATTGAAGTCTGCCCAGTAAGAGTCGATGAGAGAGTAGGGGATTGACTTCTCTTCGAGTTTCTTCAGGAACTTCGACATTATCTTATGGTTGAATATCGGACCGATGATCATTGCGTAAGGTTCGCATTTGATGGCAGCCCTTGCCTGAGTCTCAAAGGTATCGTCGTTGAACTGGTCGTAGGTGAATATCTGGAAGTCAATCTTGAAGTCATTGAATCTCCTGACGCCTTCCTTCAGTCCGGCTTCTACCCTTGCCCAGTAGCCGTCAGGTTCATGCATAGGCAGAATAGCAGCAAATTTGTACACCTTGTTGTTCGCAAGTGCACTGGCGTAATGGTTTGGAACATAGTCGATCTCTTCCAGTACCTTCTGCACCTTTTCCAATGCGAGTTTCGATACATTACTCCTTCCGTGAATCACTCTGTCCACCGTTCCCACGGAAACTCCAGCCATCTCTGCTATATCCTTAATCCTAACCTTCGAAGAATAGCTCATTGCTTATCAAATCTGAATTTTTGTTTAAATATCTTAAAAAGATTTGCAAAATTATGAATAAATTTTGAATTTTCACTAACTTTGTACAAAATATTTGATTATGGACAAAAACAAAGCCAATATGGATGAGCCATTCTATAAATACAGAAGCGTTTCACAGTGCTATTCAATGGGCATAAGTCTGCTTACCGACAATTTCCGACTTTTCTGCAAGTTTCTATGGCCAGTCACAGCCATTTGTGCTTTGCTTTCTACTCTCATCAATGTGGTCCAACTCTTCCCGTACCATATTTCCCTTGCCGACATGGAACCGTTCACTCCTTACATGTCGGTCATACTTGCCATAGCCGACATGGCTGTGTTCTGCATATTCCTGTCGTATGTCTATACTCTCATAAAATTGCATGCGTCGTCTTACGACCTTTCCAAACTGTCCATTCGGTTCTTTATCCGTGAATCTGGCAACAACATGAAGACCATGTATGCCCTCTATGCACTCATGCTCCTGGTGGCAGTTCTCACCTCAGTCGTATTTCCACTTGTCTATGTGCTGATAATGCTTGTTCTCCCTTGCCTGATGCTAAGTGGGAAGAAATTCTGGAACGGCATAAAGTCTGGCATAAAACTCGGCTGGTTCTTTTTCTTTAGAAACTTAGCCATGTTCCTTTTGCTGCTTTTCACCGTAGGAATGGTATTGCTGCTGGTTAATGCACCAATATATATGTTTTATATCTACCACCGTTCGGCAGAACTGTCAGTACAAGCGGGCGATACCGTCACCACACCTTATATATATTATTATCTGGTACCTGTGGCATGTTTTATCATAATCTTCATATCATTCTTCATCTCCATTGCATTTTACATTCCTACAGCATATCTCTATGCATCAGCACAAGTGGCTTATGAAAAAAAACTTACCGATACTGGAAAATATTGAGATTCAGTCGGTGGCAGCTGAAGGAAAGGCTGTCGCCCGTCTTGATGACAAGGTGATATTTGTACCTTACGTAGTCCCTGGCGACGTAGTTGACCTACAGGTTCGCAGGAAGAAACACAACTATATGGAGGCCGTGGCAGTAAAGTTCCATAGATATTCCGAACTCCGTGCCGAGCCCTTCTGCCCTCATTATGGCGTTTGTGGCGGCTGCAAGGGGCAATGCCTGAAGTACGAGGAACAGATTCGTGCAAAGCAACAGCAGGTGATTGACAACCTCACACGCATTGGCCACATCACACTGCCGGAGATTTCCCCAATCCTTGGTAGTGCAAAGACTCAGGCTTACAGGAACAAACTTGAGTTTGGATTCTCCGACCGACGCTGGATACTCCCCGACGAACCGGAAGGTATCCGGCAGCACGATGCCCTGGGATTCCATATTGCAGGCGCATTCGACAAGATTTTGGATATCTCCGACTGCCATCTCATGGACGACATACAGAATTCCATCCGCAATTCCATCCGCGACTATGCCATAGAGCACGGACTGGTGTTCTATGACCTCCGCAACAATACAGGACTCCTCCGTTCCATAATGGTGCGCAACAGCAATACGTCCGAACTTATGGTCCTCATCCAGTTCCGCATTGAGGCTGAGGAGGAACACCGTCAGGCAGTCGGCCTCCTTCAGTTCGTAGCCGACAGTTTTCCTCAAATCACATCCCTTCTCTATGTCGACAACCACAAGGGCAACGATACTTTCGGCGATCAGGAAGTAATAGTGTTCAAGGGCAATGACCACATCTTTGAGGAGATGGAAGGCCTGCGTTTCAAGGTCGGGCCAAAGTCCTTCTACCAGACCAACACCGACCAGGCATACAATCTCTATAAGGTTGCACGTTCATTTGCCCAGCTTACAGGCAATGAGCTTGTCTATGACCTCTATACGGGTACCGGTACTATTGCCAATTTCGTAAGTCGTCAGGCTCGTCAGGTCATAGGCATAGAGTATGTCCCTGAAGCCATTGAGGATGCGAAAGTAAATTCCCAGATTAATGACATCTCCAACACACTCTTCTTTGCCGGTGACATGAAGGACATTCTAACCGATGATTTCATTGCCGAACATGGCCGTCCGGATGTCATCATCACCGACCCTCCACGAGTCGGCATGCACAAGGATGTAGTCAATGTCATTCTCAATGCAGCACCTCAGCGTATTGTATACGTCAGTTGCAATCCGGCCACACAGGCCCGCGACCTTCAGTTGCTTGACGAACAATACCGTGTCGACAAGGTTCAGCCTGTAGATATGTTTCCTCATACTCAGCATGTCGAGAATGTAGTTCTACTGATTAGAAGAGACGATGGGAATTAATTCTTAACCAATCATTCTTCATTCTCGATTTTATTTCTTAACTTTGCAGATTGGTATATAGTGCAGGATAATATTTGAAACGTAGAGCATACATATTACTGGTAATGATAACATGTCTGCTGTTCTTGAATTGCGGAACAGCAGGACTTTTCGTTAATAAAGGAAAGTCTCCCGATACCGTTCTGGT
>JAZQPD010000009.1:0-3044 GCA_045628285.1 Bacteroidaceae bacterium | reverse complement strand
TACTGATTCTTTAGGCCGAGTGCAAAGAGACACCATGTGCCAGGAGGAGTGTTGAGATAGCCCTGATCGCCCCAGAGACTATAGGTGACACCGTCCTTATTCGCCATCTGAATGGTAATGAGATTGCCTGTTACTGATGTCTGAGCATCGGTGACGCGAGTGAACTTCAGGAAGCAGAACTCGTTGCTTCCAATGTCGCTGTATGTGCCACAACTTACATTCTGTGGACTCGCATTGCCTGTGTTTACATACCAGATTGCGTTACAGTCGATGTCCGTGGCGAAGACAGTCTTGTTGGCAATGCGGTTGGCAGCCGTAGTGAGTTCGTCGGCAGGATTGGTTGTGTAAGAAGCAGGTTGCTCAGGTTCAGGAATTGCGTCGATATTCTCGAGCCGAATGTTCTTGCAGAAGTTCCAGAGTTCGATGGCGTTGTTGTGCGAAGGGTTATGATCACCCCAGTTGTACATGAAGAGCACCACCTTATAGCCCTGTGCATTCTCCCATACCTCACGGTCGCCCGGTGTACCCCCACTCCAAGGCTTGTAGTTGGTCTGCTTGGTGTAAGTGTTAGTGCCATTCACCTTCGACATGCTCTCAACATATCCGTGAACATCATACGAAGACAGAGGAAAGACACTATCATCTTTTGCATGGCAATGAATAAGGTTGATAGGTCCCTTTACCTTATTCCAAGGCTGCTCAGAGAACTGAATGCCGCTACAAGGTGCGAAGGCAGCAATCTTGTGCGTCATATTGTGCATACAGTGGTATATAAGCATAGAGCCCATGGAGAATCCACTCCAGTAAACGCGGTGTGCATCAATATGATATTTCGCATACATCTCGCCTATGGTCTGCTCAACGAAATGCTGGTCGCCCACACCTCCAGTGTCCCACATGGTGCCATTGCTGCGGAGGTAAGCCACAATGAATTTCTCCTGGTCGATGAGTTCGTACATGCGGTCGTTCTCATACTGAACTTCAGGTGACTGATTCATACCGTGAGTAACAATCATCAGAGGCATGTCGTCGGTGATATTATTAGGGGTAAACACTACGATGTTGCGTGTTTTGCCGTCAACAAGGATGTTCATGCTGCTCTTTACGTAAGCCATGACGTGGCAGCAAGTCAGCAAGAACAGCAAGGCTAAAGGGAGTCTACATTTTCTCATTTTTTCTTTATTTAATGGGTTTTAGTAATTTCGCTGCAAAATTACTAAAAAAATTTCATGGCAGAAATAATTAAGTGTAACATTTACGTTCATTCATGTAACTAAATGGAGTTATAAGTAGGTGTGAAAGGTGTGTGAAGGGTATAGAAACCTTTCACGTGGGCAAAGTATATGATACTCATAGGGTTTGGAGCGATTGTGAAGGGTTTGCTGATTTTTGTAACTTTTTTCAGGAAAAGGGTATTGAGGTATAAGGATACATTCGCGGAATGTTCGCGGAAGATTCGCGGAGATTATAGTTAGGATAGGTAGAGGTTGTTGTGTGAATGGTGAGGAACGATGATTTGTTGATGTATTTGCTGAGGATGCTGCTGTTAAGGAAAGTGAGAGATGTTTTTTTGTGCAAAAAATGTGGAACAATGAAAAATAAGGAGGGAATATTTGGTTGGTATGGAAATTATTAGTAATTTTGTAGCGTCGATACGATGCCATATAGGCTGTCAAGTTAATTTTGTTTTATGTCCTAAAATCCAATAGTTTTCAAGTAGTCCCTCGCTCCATGTGCACAAGTATCTTGAAACATCCGCTCTTTTTTGAACTTCTTTATATCTGCATACCTTGTATTCTTCATCCTCTCCTTTACACTGAAGGTCTCACAAGCCTTGATGTCCGCCACCTTCATGTGGAGGGGGATGAGGAGTACAAGAGGTGTAAATCCACCATAGTGGTTTTGTGAGATACGATACTTGAAACTGCCGAACGTACTCTCTATGATATCCGTGCAGATGTTGTGTACAGCATCACCGGATTCCAGCAATGACTCCTCCTGATTGAAGTATGCGATGAGTAACTCACCGAGTTGTCTTTGCCGCTCGTCGCCGAGAATGAAGTGTTCATGCACGTAGTGTCTGCATTCTCTAGAAGTTTTGTGTGACAAGCCATTCTCCTTGCAGAATTTCAGCAGGTAGCGATACCAATCCATGACCTCTGCCATCTCATCAACGAAAGACCCCATCCTTTCTATGAATCCAAACACGAACTTAGCCCTTGGCGGAAGCAGGAACAGATTGTCCCGGATGGCATGCGCCCAATCCACCCTCTCGAATTCGTTCATGAATCTGGCGATAGATCTTTGCGCAGGCGGCAGTATGCCACAGATTTCCGTATGGAGGTACTTTCTGGCATTTGATATGCCATTGCAGAAAGCCTTGTATTCCGGATCCTTTTCATATACCCTCTGCAGATACACACCAAAGGTGTGACTGATGTCATGATGCTGCGGTATGCCAATGTCCCTGCAAGCGCGCCCAAGGTTTCCTCCATTGTCGCTGGTGACGTAATCAAGGCTTCCGTCTAGTCTTGCCTTTGTTTCGCTGAGACATACCTTCACCTTGTCTCCATCCCAGTTTTTGCCCACTCTTACATTGACGACCTGAACGTCAGACGACGTAAGCGGATGACCTGGATGTTTTGACGGACAGGCCAGCTCAAGATGTATCTCCTGATTGCTGTTGCCTATGCTGTTGTCAATAATGAGCGAATACCCTTTCTCGAACTTTCCGTTGACCTCAGAGAGTGAGTATTTCTCGTTGTCCTCCTTGGACACAGAGAAGCCGCATTTCATCACCCAATCAAGTATCACCTGGTGCGAGGGCACCTTGCCGGCAATGCCGCTGAAAAGCAGGTTCACCAGTTCAAAGCCTTTCTGTACTTGACGTGAACTACAACCCATATACACATACATGAGAACCGCCAGCCTTATGGCTAACTCAGTATATCTATACCTTGCAATAGACTCGACAACAATCGTCTTTGTTCCTCGGTCACCTTGATTTCTCGGGACGCACGCTTCCGGTCTTTTTTTTTAGACTC
>JAZQPD010000008.1:0-12591 GCA_045628285.1 Bacteroidaceae bacterium | reverse complement strand
TAAGAAATAATTATCAATTACGAATTACGAATTGCGAATTATTTTGTAACTTTGCAGAGTTTTAGAAAAATCTGATTATATGTTAAGTGCAAAAGAAGTAAGAGAATCGTTCAAGAAATTCTTCGAAAGCAAGGAACATCTCATTGTTCCGAGTGCTCCGATGGTAGTGAAGGGCGACCCTACACTGATGTTTACCAATGCAGGTATGAACCAGTTTAAGGATGTCATCCTTGGCAACGCGCAGCCTAAGTGTCGTCGCCAGGCCGATAGTCAGAAATGTCTTCGTGTGAGTGGAAAGCACAACGACCTTGAAGAGGTTGGCCACGACACCTATCACCACACAATGTTCGAGATGCTCGGCAACTGGTCGTTCGGCGATTATTTCAAGTCGGAGGCCATCAGCTGGGCATGGGAATATCTCGTTGACGTACTCCATCTCGATCCGAAGGACCTCTATGCAACGGTGTTCGAAGGTTCTCCAGAGGAAGGACTCGAACGCGACGATGAGGCTGCAAAGATGTGGGAGAAATATCTCCCGAAAGACCATATCATCAATGGCAACAAACACGACAACTTCTGGGAAATGGGCGACACGGGGCCTTGTGGACCTTGCAGCGAAATCCATGTCGATGCTCGTCCTGAGCCAGAGAAGGCAAAGATTCCTGGAGCACAGATGGTCAACAAGGACCATCCTCAGGTGATTGAAATCTGGAACCTCGTGTTCATGCAGTACAATCGCAAGGCCGACAAGAGTCTTGAGCCGCTTCCTGCAAAGGTCATCGACACTGGTATGGGATTCGAACGTCTTGTCCGCACACTTCAGGGTAAGACCAGCAACTACGATACAGATGTGTTCCAGCCAATCATCAAGGTCATTGGCGACATGGCTGGCAAGAAATATGGTGAAGACGAACAGACTGACGTTGCTATGCGTGTAGTAGCCGACCACCTCCGTGCCATTGCATTCTCAATCGCCGATGGTCAGCTCCCAAGCAACGCAAAGGCTGGTTATGTAATCCGCAGAATCCTCCGTCGTGCAGTACGCTATGGCTATACGTTCCTCGGCCAGAAGGAAGCATTCATCTACAAACTCGTTCCTGTATTGATTCAGGAAATGGGTGAGGCTTATCCGGAACTCCCTGCACAGAAGGAACTCATCATGAAGGTGATGAAGGAAGAGGAAGACTCGTTCCTCCGCACTCTTGCCAACGGTATCAAGATGCTCGACGACCTCATGGCTAAGGCTGAGGGTAAGGTCATTGCCGGCAAGGAGGCATTCACTCTCTTCGACACTTATGGATTCCCGCTCGACCTAACCGAACTTATCTGCCGTGAGAATGACTTCACAGTTGACGAGGATGGCTTCAATGTGGAAATGCAGAAGCAGAAGGATCGTGCCCGCAATGCGGCAGCAAAGGAACTTGGTGACTGGACCAACCTAATTGAAGATACGGAATCGGAATTCGTAGGTTACGACTTTACTGAATTCTCTTGCCACATCCTCAAATATCGTGATGTACGCCAGAAGAAAGGTGTTGTCTATGAGGTAGTGCTCGACAAGACTCCGTTCTATGCAGAGATGGGTGGTGAAGTAGGCGATCAGGGCGAACTCATCAACGAGAACGAGACAATCAAAGTACTCGATGTGAAGAAGGAAAACGGACTCTCAATCCATATCGTCGACAAGATGCCGGCTGATCCATCTGCAGAATTCATGGCTCTCGTCGATGTTGAGAAACGTCGTGCTACAGAGGCTAACCACTCTTGTACTCACCTTCTCGATGCTGCACTCCGCGAAGTGCTCGGCACTCATGTCGAGCAGAAGGGTTCTCTCGTAAGTCCGGAAGGACTTCGTTTCGACTTCTCTCACTTCGAGAAAGTGACCGACGAGCAGCTCCGTCAGGTAGAACATATCGTAAATGACAAGATTCGTCAGAACCTTCCACTCCAGGAACATCGTGACCTCCCAATCGAGGAAGCAAAGAAACTTGGTGCCATCGCCCTCTTTGGCGAGAAGTACGGCGACAAGGTTCGTGTCGTACAGTTCGGTGACTCTATCGAGTTCTGTGGAGGATGCCATGTGAAGGCTACAGGTCAGATTGGAATGGTACGCATCATTTCCGAGAGTTCCATTGCAGCCGGAGTACGCCGAATCGAGGCTATCACAGGCAAGGCAGTCGAGGACTTCCTCGACAAGACAGAGGATTTCGCCCGTGACCTCCGCCAACTCTTCAACAACGCCCCTGACCTCATGACTACAGTCAGGAAGTGCATTGAGGACAATGCCGAACTCAAGCGTCAGGTTGACGACTTCAAGGCGCAGCAGGCAGCCAACTTCAAGAAGGACATGATTCAGGGAGTCCGCGAAATCAATGGTGTAAAGGTGTTTGCAGGAGTATTCCCACTCGATGCCCAGAGTGCAAAGGATATTTCCTTCCAGCTCCGTGCCCAGTTCGCCGAGAATGCCGTAGTGGCCATCGGCGGGTTAGCCGACGGCAAGCCGAACCTCACCGTGTCACTCACCGACGACCTCGTCAGGGACGGCAAGAATGCTGGACAGATTATCCGCGAGTCAGCCAAACTGATTCAGGGCGGCGGAGGCGGTCAGCCTCACTTCGCAACAGCCGGAGGAAAGAACCCCGACGGTCTCAGGTCTGCAATCGACAAGATAATAGAGTTGGCTTGCTAAGCCAACTTTTTTAGGTTTCCTATGGCGGATAATTTTTCCTATCTTTGCAACATAAACATTATTATTCAAATAGGTATGAAAAAGATATTTTTGTTCTTTATTGTGGCTTTGATGGCTTTTTGTGAAGCCAGTGCAAGCAAGAAGGACGGCGTGATAAGGAAATCTGCCGGTTCTGTTACTTTCGTGGTTGATGAGAACCTGCCTGCTCCTGATGAGTTTTTGGGTCTGTATGAAGGACGGCGCATTGCCGGTTTCATCTTGCAGAACAATGGCATTGACAGAGATCATTATGGCATCGTGTCTACAAGTTTTGATAATGCTTCTCTTGCAAACCTCAGTTATTTTAATATGCTGGTTCAGGCTTATGCCACTCATCGCCCTCTGGTGATTACACCTGATGATGTTTGGCTGCTGATTTCACAGGGGTTGGCTCACCACATCAACCAGAATGCCGAGACTCTGCGCAGCAAGATCGTAAATCACGACGGCAAGATTACTTTGGTGGCGATGACTAATCAGGCTTTGCTTGGAAAGGACGACATATTTGTCATTGATGGCAAACCTGTGGATTGGACGAGTATATTCGACCAGTTCGTGGCGCAGATGAAGAAGAATACTAAGGGTGACATCGTGAAGAATATGTGTGCCGACTTCTCCACCACGACCGTAGAGAGCAGGATTGCTTCCCGGATTACTCTGATGAATGCACTCCAGCCTTATTTCAATTATGAAGTGGGCCGGATTGTCTGCGGAATCCCTTATATCACCTTGAAGGGCACTCCTGAGGACTGGCAGAAGATTCTCGACAGAGCACGTTCTCTCGAACAATATGATTTAGGTTGGTGGACGGGCAAACTGTGTCCCGTGCTTGAGGAGTTCGTGAAGACTGCCAAGGGCAAACCGAACAGACAGTTCTGGAGATGTATGATGACACAGATTGCTCCCGATAAGGTTCGTGGACCTGGATGTGGCGGCAATGGTGGAGTGACACTATTTGACGGGTGGTTCCTTTCCCTATTCCCATACGATGCGAAAGGTCGCACTCCCGACAAGGTGACATCTGTCCACGACATGCTGAAGGACGTTGTCTTTGCCGATTTCAAGTATAAGATCTACGACATGAATGGAAAACTACTGAAGGAAACTCCGATGCAGTTCTATTCCGGATTTGTAGGCGTGGAGGAGAACCATTCCAATTATGAGCTGAAGGCACGGATTGGCTGGTTCGTAAGGACTAATGAAAAGTGAGATGAAGCATATATTGACTTGCTTTCTGACTTTGCTCAGCCTTACTGTCTGTGCACAGCCTGTCATGAAGGTCGACAGCATTGTCTTCCTGACAGGCTATGTAAAGCAGGTTGTCGTTTACTTCGACTATGACTCAAATGGCAGGGTCATTGCGCAGCATTATGGAGAAGGAGAGAACAAGATTGAATATGAATACGACGGCAATGGGTTGTTGACAAAGGAAATTACGAAGGGCTATACCATGGTTCTTTCTTCGAGAATGGGAAAGCCTTACATTTCTACAACTTCTTATGAATATGATACCAATGGCAATCTGTTGCTGAAGTACGATACCAACTCTTTAGAGGAGGAGTACGCACTGACAGACAGAACCGAATATACATACGACTCAAGGAATCATCGCACGTCGATGACCGAATACCAGTTCCGTGGTAAGAATTTACGATTTTCGGTCAAGTACGAATATGAATACACTAAGCATGGGGTACTGAAGTCGCGCAACCGAGTGGAGAATCAGGGCTCGCGCTTCTGGAAAGGTGACGAAATCGTTGATGTCGGTGAAAGATGGAAGGCAGTTTGCCATGACTTGTGCGACAAGAATGGAAACATCATCTTCCATCGTAACTATGACACCAACGACACTACCCGATATGAATATCTTGACGGTAATCAGCTGAGCCGCTGCATGACTACGAACGAAGGCAATGTAAGGTCACGAATGGAATATAGCTATGACCGCAATGGCAATCCTGTCCGTGCCGACCGATTCTATGCTACGATGTATGGCTCCGACAAGATCAATCACGCCGTCACATACGACATTTACTACAATCTTGATTTGAAGGCAGAAGATGTGTGTGGCTTGGAACATGCTCTCTCCATCGTTGAAGAGATGGGCAACTTCCGCCGAGATGAGATTGACTATGCTCCACGCCTCGTCAACGCCCCGACAAAGATTTATCAGAGTTCACCTACTTTCTCTCACGACGACAAACTCGTCGCCCATTTCTTTTATTCGCCTTTGAAGTGAAGTCTATGCCCCGTTATCGTCCTTGAGAGAAACGGATTGAATATCATTTGTCTGAATAATGTTGAAGGACTTGCAGTACATCAACAAGAACAATGTCTTTAAAAATAGAATAGACAACTCTGTCCTTTTTGGTTAATTGGCGGGAATAGGTATTTGGCCGTCCTTTCAATTGTTCAGGATGGCCTAAGCCAGTCTTTGGATGATCAATCAGTTCTTGAAGGATCCTCCCGAGTTTCTTCAAGGCGGAATTGTTTCCGGAGCGCTTGAGTTGTTCAATGTCAGATTGTGCCCTGTTGGATATCCTTAGTTCGTAAGCCATGATTTATGACAGCAATGCCTGAATGTCTTCGGCAGTTTTGACTGATTTGTATTGACCAGCTTTGATTTCATTTTCTGCCGCCTCAAGATCTGCATAGAATTCAGGACTGCAATAGTATGGTTTTTGCTTTTTTTCCTTGACGACAGAAACCTTGCTCACACCACGCATCAAACGGATGGCTTGCTTTATTGATTTTATCATTGCGTCGTCATCAACAGTGACGATAATTCTTTGCTGGATTGCTGGTTGGATAGTAGCGCCCATATTTATTGTTGTTTATTTTATGCAAAGGTAAGAAAAATTTTCAGATTAACAAAGATTTGTCAATGAAAATGTGGTTGCCCCGTTATCGTCATTGAGATTCACGCTTGTCTGGGTTGTCTGCGCATCACTTCGTCTGGGTCACAGGGACAGGTTTCTGTGACCCACTTAATGATGGGTCGCAGAAACCTGTCCCCGCGACCCTAGGCCAACATGAAGAACAGGCTCATGCCCATGTCCGACAAGATCATACTGAGAAGGGGATACATCATCGAGTGCATAAATGAACTGCAACTGTCATTGTTTTGAGGTTTCTTGTCCCGAACTCGCATAATATTTGAGATTCTTCTCAACTTTTCTTGCTCATCTTACGAAAAATAAATACATTTGCAAAAATTTTCAAATTTAACGATCAGGTATACTTTATTTCAATTTTCGGCAAGCAATTACCGTTCCAAGCATAAGAATGGCCTATGGCAAAAAAACTAATAACAGTTGTGGATTTTCAAAATCGCCACCCTATGTATTTGTCCTGCAGTACAGACCAGAAATACACGGCATTGGCAAATCGCCTTTACGGAATGATTGCAGATGCACTGGGGTTCATGGACGATGACAAAGCGATACAACAGATTGCCATCAGCATGGCACAATACTTTGAGGATTATGTTTCAAGGACTCATCTTTTCGACGTTTTCCTAAAAAGATACCAGCAACTGATGCCTGGAGATATACCTTTTGCCGACATAGACGAGGTAGATGATCATGAAGTGACCATAAACAGGGAACTCCGTTTCGTTATGTGGCATGCCGTTTGTGCTGAGCGGGAAGGACGTATACTGAATCCATGTAATCCCGCAGTAAAAAAACTGGTTGATGATATATGCTTGGAACTGTTGGAGGATGGAACGTTAGGGTCGTTGCCCCCGAATGAAAATCTGCTTGACTTCCTCTACAGTGAAGAGACACAAACTGATGCCATGGAGGTAAAGCGCGTACTTATGTGGCTGGAAAGCGGTTGCTATCTTGGTCACTGGTGTACGAACAAAAGCAGGAAGTATACCAAAAAGGATGTAAAGGAATTACTTCCCATATCCACCCCTGAGGATATAAGCTATGGCGACAGATCCTTACAGGCATTCCTTCACATGGCATGGCCAGTATCTGTGCCTGCACAGTCAATATATGCGGACATGGTAAGAATGGAAATGGGTGATGACAATGACGAATTGGCAAAGGTCATTGAGGAAATTGAATTCAAGGAAATGTCAATACATAAGGTCTTGGAATATGACAACGGGAACATGACATTGCAGAATTTCAAGAAAGACGTATTCTGTATGCAGCGTAGGAACTTTGCCAATCTGAACAACAAAACATTGAAGGAATGTCGGTTTGTTCTGAGTTCATTTATCAAATTTGATGGTGAGTGGTATGCCAATGGAATTTCCGCATGGTATCCACTTGGCGACCGCGAGTGGGAAGACTATTGCGAAAAAGAACTGCCTAAGTATGAGGCAATGCACAATTATAAGGGACAGTATGACAAATTCCTTCGTAAGCACAGAGGCAAACGCCTGTATTATTTCCGTGACATGCAGGACATGGTCGAGTGGAACAAGAAGGAACTTGGTATAGATCTGCAGATTGAACAAGAAGTCCTTGGGGAATTTCCTGCAGATGATCCCGTTATGGTATTCTTTGAAGATAATGGTCAGACAACAATGTCTTCATCCTGCCGTTGCATCAAGGCAAAGGATAATCCCTATTACGACAAGGAATATGCTCAGGATAATGCACTGACAGTACTTACACAGGTGGCAGGATGTTCTCCAGGCTGTCTGAGATACATACTTGAAAAGAAATTACTTCCCGATGCAGAAATGAGTTCGATAAAAGGAAGCAAGCATGGTAGATGGATGGCACAGAACAATCTTGAATTCCTTGCACGCTGTTTCAGAAGAGACATTGAATGGCAGTGATTGAATAATAACATTACTTAGCTTTAGCATATGCGTAAATATTTGATTTTTAACATTCTTCACACATTATCTATTATTTAAAGGAGTTCAAAGGGTCACAGGGACAGGTTTCTGTGACCCACTTAATGATGGGTCGCAGAAACCTGTTCCCGCGACCCCCGCGACCCCGCTCAGCCACGCTCGACTGCAAGCGAGATGCTCGATGAAGTTACTCATGCTCGGAAAAAACTAAATAAATTTGTTTTTTCTCTCGCTTATTCGTAACTTTGCGACTGAAACGGATATCATGAGTCTATGGGTAAATACATCAACATCGGAAATGTAGATTTCTCCTCTGTGCGCAAGGGCGAATATGTGGACAAATCAGCAGCAATACAAATTGTTAACGATACTTTGGATACTGAGTTTCGTTGCAGTTGCGTTACCCGCTGCCGCAGGTTCGGCAAGTCAATGACGGCCAGGATGCTGAATGCGTATTACGACAAATCGTGCGATAGCCGTCATCTTTTCAATGATTTGGCAGTAGCCAGGACACCGTCTTTCGAAGAGCATCTGAACAAATACCCGACCATCTTTGTCGACATGACGGACTTCACGACAGAATATCGCAAAAATCCTGACATCGTCAAGATAGTGAAGGAAGTTATAAAGGAAGATCTGCAGGCAGCTTATCCTGATGTAAGAATGAAAGACTCATGTTCGCTGATGGAGGCACTTTTTACTGTGGCTGACACTACCAAGGAACGTTTCGTGATGATTATCGACGAATGGGATGCCATCTGCAGGGAATTCGACAATGCAACCGAGGTGGTGGACGAGTACGTTGACTTGCTTCGCAACATGTTCAAGAGCGGCATGAGCGGACGTGTCTTTGTGGGTGTCTATATGACAGGTATCTTGCCAATCAAGCGCTACAACACCCAGTCGGCACTGAACAACTTCTGTGAATATTCAATGGTAATGCCCGAACAGCTCGCGTCATCGTTTGGCTTTACGCATGACGAGGTGGTGGCACTTTGCCAGAAACACGGAATGGATGTGGATGAAATGGAACGGTGGTACGATGGATACACGATTGGTCGTCAGACTCAGATGTTCAATCCCTATTCAGTCATGCGGGCGATTGCAAGCAAGAACTACTGCAGCTACTGGCAGACAACCAGTGCCTACGACATGGTCGTGACCTATATCCAGATGAATTTCGAGGGACTGAAGGACGACATCATCCGAATGCTGGCAGGCGAGAGCATTGGCGTGAACACACTGACGTTCCAGAATGACCTGAAGGTGATTGAATGCAAGGATGATGTTCTCACCGTACTTATTCACCTTGGCTATCTTTCGTACGACTATGAGACAAAGACATGCCGCATACCGAACAAGGAGGTCGCAGAACAGTTTGACACTGCCATAAGGAAAACATCATGGAAAGAATTGGTCAAGGTTATAGAAAATTCCCGGAAACTGCTGGAATCAACGCTCAATGGCGATGAACAGGCTGTAGCATCTGCCATCGACATGGCTCACGACGATAACACAAGCATATTGACCTACAACAACGAGAATTCACTTGCCTGCGTACTGGCTGTGGCGTATATCTATGCCCGTGAGGAGTATGTCATACATAGGGAGTATGCCTCTGGCAAAGGCTTTGCCGACCTTGTCATGATTCCTCGCAGGAACGTCAGCAAACCAGCCATTGTAGTCGAACTGAAATACAACACTGCCGTCAACACGGCAATAGACCAAATCCTCAACAGGGACTATCCTGCCAAGATTCGGGAATACACCGATAACCTGTTGCTTGCAGGCATCAGCTACGATCGTGCAAACAAGCAGCATACCTGCAAGATTACGACTCTTTCCGGCCATAAGGAATAGTAAAGGGAAACCTGAATACTGAAATCAGAACAAGTCGTCCATTGTCAGTTCGCTCTGGATGGTGTTCCAGTACTGATTGTGGGCAGTTCCGTAGGTGGTTACGAGGGTGATGTGGAGGGTGCTGCGTGTGGAGGCGTCGGTGCGGAGGGCTGTAAGCTTGGCTTGCAGTTTCTCTGCGTATGACTTGTCGATGCTGAATGCCCCATCGCAGAACTTCATCTCGCATACATTGATAACGTTGTCACCCCGCACGATGAGCAAGTCTATCTGTGCTCCGTTTCCTCGCCATGAACATACGTTCGATACTATTCCGCTTATGCCGAGTGCCTGCCTGATCTGTGGAATATGCTGCAGGCAGACTCGTTCGAAGGCAAGCCCTTTCCATGCATTGTGTTCGTTGCTGAGGAAGGTGTGTGACCAGTAATTCTCGTCGCTGAAGGCATTTTTCCTGATGCAATGATAGTAGAAGAGTGTATAGTTGTCTATAAGCTGGAACAATGTGCCCTGCTCTGTCTTTCCGAAGGCTATGTAGCGGCGTAGGAACCCACATTCCTCCAGTTCCTCAAGAATCTGGGTGAATGAACCACCGTCTTGCAGGTTGGAAGTCCGGAGTATCTCGTCACGTGTCAGTCCTGCCTTGCGTTTTGTAAGTGCTTCTATCACCCTGAGGTAGTTCTGTGGATGACGGAACAATATATGGTACAAAGCCTGAAACTCATCCTTCAGTTTTGCGTCTTCGGCGAAGAACAGCTGGTCGATATTCTGGCTGATGCTCAGCCCACGCTTGAGGAAACTCCAGTAGTAAGGAATCCCGCCGAGGATCATATATGTCTCGAGTATGTCTTTGCGTACCAGCGACAGTCCGGCGGCATTTGCGTATTGCTCACATTCTGTCAGGGTGAAAGGATTGACCTTGATTTTCTCGGTCAGTCTGCCTCGGAGTCCGCCTTTGTCCTTCAGCAGTTTCCTGGTTATCCACGATGTCGCGCTTCCGCATACGATAAGCACAATGTCTTTTTCCCTGCGGTTCGTAGCCCATCCATTCCAGAAATGTTCAAGGGCACCAGTCATGTTTGCCTTTGGCGTGTCCATCCACGGGAGTTCGTCGA
Organism: Bacteroidaceae bacterium; assembly: GCA_045628285.1. Classification (GTDB taxonomy): domain Bacteria; phylum Bacteroidota; class Bacteroidia; order Bacteroidales; family Bacteroidaceae; genus Colivivens. The sequence continues at coordinate 2,072 of JAZQPD010000008.1, read as the reverse complement.
TGAATATCACTTTCTTCCCTTCCGGGGCAGCAAGTATCACCTGCTTCAGCATGTCGAAAGCATCAAACCAGTTCTTTGGTATGCTGCACTTCTGCAGTCCTGCCATGCGCAGAGAGTCGCGGAATGCCATCAACTGTTCTTTGTATGTTCCGCGTGCCACTCCGGTGTGCTGGAACGTAAATTCGTAATTGAAAGTCTCGCGTATCAGGTAGGTCTTTCCTACACGCCGACGGCCATATACTACACAAAACTGCGATTCGCTGTCTCTGACCAGCGAAAGCAATGTCTGCTGTTCTTTTGTCCTCCCTATGAGCATAGCCTTTGTGCCTTTTTGTGATTTCCGCTGCAAATATAAGCAAAATATCGCTATTCTCAGCGGAAACTACATGAAAAATGCAGGTTTCCGCTGAAAAAACACTCTAATCCTCGTCCTTCAGGCGGATTTCCGTCTCGGCATTCTTCATTGCCTTGATGGCCTTGCGCTGTACCTTGCGCGACGAGACCATCTTGAACTCTATCTTCTGTACGGTGTCAAAGCGATCGGACTTGTCCAGTCTCTCCATCTTCTTGCCCGGATACCATCTCGCCTTAACGCCTTTTATGCATCTGCAGTCAAAATTCTCCGCCGTCTCGCCTTCGAATGGCTTGCTGTCGAACGTCACGAAGAAACTGCCCAGGTCGCCGAGGTCTACCTTGTCGCCCATTTTCAGTTGCCGACGCAGACCTTGTGTGATCCTATCGAGGCATTTGTGAAGATCGGCCCTGAGGTCAGAGTCTCCGTCTGCAACCAGTTCTATGAATTCATCCTTCTTGATTACACGATTCGCCTGAGGCGTTGCAATCCACACCTTCCCCGCTTCTGGATGACGAGGGTCTTTGGGCTTCTCTGATAGTGAATAGTTCATGCTCTTACTGTTTTAAGTTTATCTTTTATTCAAAACATTTATGACCGTTAATCTAAACATTCTTCGGGCGCTTCGGCCACTCAGGCGGCAAAGCCGGAGTTATCGACATTAATATTATTTATGGCTGATGGACCTCCGAGCTCTGCTCGTCTGAGTGGGCGAAGCACCCGAAGAATGTTTTGATACATATCATTGGAAAAATATTTATTATATGTCTGATTAATGTTTCAATTAATGGCCATTAATGTTTTAATATACAAGCGAAAGTTGAATATTTTATTTGTATAATAGTCATCATATTATCCATATCATCATAATTAAAACACTATATGCAGCATATCTCTTAATTTGGGCATTACCGATTTCAGCGAGTAACTCACCATGCTCCATTTGCATCTTCCTGCCATGATAGATGCAATAGTCACGTAGAAAAGGGTGAATTACCCTTATGACTTCCATAGTGAGTTAGTTTTGTGTCCTATGGCTTCAGTTCAGACATTAATACTGTGAAAAGTATGTCGCAGAGATGCTTACATACAAAAAGCGTGAAGCCCATTGTTACTCGCTTCACTGTTGAGGTCTTCGAACTTACCCGTCTATAGAAACGAGCAATGAGACCCCACGCCGATATACATAGATACAACCTTACAGTTTTGAAACCATAAAGCATAAGTATACTACATACCCATGAGCATCATCGTTGCGAGGTTTTCTAATAGACATTGAAGTGTTCGAAGTTCCAACAGTCAAAAACCAAGCGTCAATAACGCTTTTTATGTATCCCCACCACCTTCACCGCTTTTCAAACACTTTCGGCATGGGGCCTTACAGAAATCATCAGCACTGATTTGTCATCCAACATAATCTGCATTGCAAATATACAACCAAATATCCAAACCACCAAACAAATTGTAAGAAAATGTTTCATCACACCGCATTACATATTTCTCAAGTTCCGTCTTATCCAGTTTGGAGGGCTGTATTGCGACCTCCTGTCCGAACATACATGATTGATACTTTGGACAAGTACATCCGCCATTTGGTTCACGAGGCACACGACGTGCTGTCAGCAATTCCATCTATAACGCACGACAACTGCCGTTACATTTGTTGAAAACACCTGATATAACTGAGCTTGATGGCGAAAAGGTAATGATCGACTTTGAG
>JAZQPD010000007.1:0-2216 GCA_045628285.1 Bacteroidaceae bacterium | reverse complement strand
CTATCTTTACGGCTATTATCCGTACAATGCGGCCAATACTGACGTCAAGGCTATACCAGTCACTTCGTCTGTCAATGGCGATGACGTGATGTATGCCTCGCAGCAGGAGCACCCCATCACCGATCTGACAGCTGCCAACACCTCCATCAAGATGAATCATGCCCTTGCAAGAGTTGCCATTAAAGTCATCAACAACGGCTATACGGGCGAAGCAAAGCTTTCAAACATCAAGTTTGAAGGTGCAACGATAGCCAGTAGCGGAACACTCAATGCCACCGACGGAAGCATCACGGCATCGAAAGCAGACGATGTAGCACTCTCTGTGCCGGCAGCAGAACAGACGATTGCCACAGGAGACGGCTCGACCTACGAGTGCCTGCTTGTCCCGTCGGAAGTAAGCAGCAACAGGCAAACCGTTACCCTCTCCCTCACTATTGACGGCAAAGACAAGACCCTCACGCTGTCAGGCAACAATGGCGTAATCTTCAAGCCGGGCGTGAAATCCACAGTCACCATCACCCTCAGCAACACAGGCATCGCCTTGAAGTCCGTCAGCATCAACGACTGGCAGACGGTCGAGGTCGGAGAGGTCAAGGTCGGAGGTCACAAGGTGACAATACAGACAGCCGATGGAATAGATCCTAACGATATTCTTGCCAAGGCTTATGTTGATGGTGATGCAGTAAAGATTATGTCTTTTTCACGTTCCGACAAGCCTTTTGAATGTGCAGTAACCGGAACAGCAGATGTGTCAAGGACTATATCGGGCAGCACCTGCATTTTCACGGTTTCGAATATCGGTTCAGATGTCACAGCCACAATCGACTATGAAAAGCCATTAGCCGTAACACTCTCGTCAAACAATTCATCATGGGGCTCAGCCAACTATGAAGGCAAGCCATATAAAGGCGAAAGGATAAACCTCAGGGCGAATGCCTACGATGGATGCCGTTTTGTAGAGTGGCAGGATGCAGACGGAACGACACTCAGCAAGGACAACCCTTATTCTGTCATCTTGACTTCCGATCTTACGGTCAAGGCTGTTTTTGAAGCTCCTGCCGGTGCATTCACCGTCAGCGATGATGACGGAAGGACAAAGAAACTGATTCTCTTCTCACCAGGCAACCTCTATTATGATGGAAGTAATGGAAAGTGGGCTTTTGAGGCGAATCAGTATGATTTCCGCACATATGCAGAAAACTCATATATTCGCGGCCCTTCATGCATCAATGGAATTTATAATACGGACACAAGAAGTGGCGGTACGCCAGTAAACCACTGGGGTCTATTCGGCTGGGTAGGTATGAGTTCCTTATTCAGCGCAGATCCGGAATTATACGGAGTTTCAACAAAAAATGATGATAGACAATATTATGGCCGTTTTGCACGCGAAGCTTTATTCCATGATTGGGGCACCGCCATTGATTCCAGAACATGGCGCACTCTCACTATAAATGAATGGTATTATCTGTTCCAGGAGAGAACTGATGCAAGGAAAAAGCGTGGACTTGCAAGGGTATGTGGCGTTCCAGGATACATCATCCTTCCTGATAGATTCGAAGACCCTAAAAAAAACAATGGCAGCAACTCATTCAATTTTGAATATTATCCTTATGGATGGGACTCGAATGTCTATACTTCCGATGGCTGGGAAGCAATGGAAAATAACGGAGCAGTATTCCTCCCTGCTACGGAATGCTATCGCGATGGTTCTACTCTTCATAAAGAATCTGGAAGGCTTGGTTGCTACTGGTCTTCTACATCCTACGAGGATGACTCGAACTATTATCCACGTGCATACTGCATATATTTCAATGAAGAAGGATACGGAACAGATGGTCGGGATCGCTCGAATGGTAACTCTGTCCGCCTCGTCATGGATGTGAAATAACGACGCTTTTTCAAGCGAACATATCAAAGGCACGTCAGCAGGTGGCGTGCCTTTTTTGCATCTATACACGTCTGCCCGAATATGAATGCAGAAATATGTGTGGGAATCCATTCCGATAAGATGTGTGAGGTAGTGCCATATATCACATGACTAATTCAACTTTCTCAAGTTCTTGCTCAGTTTATCAATTCCCCTTTGGGCTATGTTCACTCCGTGAAATCTGCGTAATCTGCGTAATCTGCGTGAACCAATAAACCTCGTTTTATCTTTTTCGAACACGAAATTAGACCTTCTCCCTGCCTCTTCCTTTCAGGACGAGGAGTGG
>JAZQPD010000006.1:0-5213 GCA_045628285.1 Bacteroidaceae bacterium | reverse complement strand
CTGTAACTGTTGTCGGTGGTTATTCCCCTCTGGAGTGAACCTCGCTTGGAGAGGTCGCTCTCGTTCTTGAACGCACGTGACTTGGGAGATGTGAAGTCGCTGGAACCACTTCGTCCTGACGATACATTGAAATGTCCTGTGATGCGCAACTGCTTGCTGAGTTCCCAGCGGAGGTCGGTGCTGTTGGAGAAGGTCCGGGAATCGGAATTGGAGAATGACCCGAGTGTTGCCTCGTAGAGAGGATTGTCGAGGTCCCACGAGAGATTGAGATTGACCGTTCCGTCCTCGTTGAACATCGGGTCGTAAGGGTTCATACGGGCGTATTGTGAGAATGAGCCGTAAGGGGTATCCTTCACGTAGACTTCTGCGTAAGTACTCCGGTTGGATATCTTTATGCTGTTGTTGATGAAATAGTCGAGTTTGAATCCGATGTTGTAACGACGACGGTAGTCGTCCTTCATGACACCGTGTGTGTTGGCGAAACGCCCTGTGAGCTCGTAACGTATGTCGGCTGCACCTCCATACACACGGAGGGAGTGGTCGTGGCTGAATGCCACACGTGCCGGTTGGGATAGCCAGTCGCTATTCTGTCCGGCCTGAATCATCTTGTAACGCTCGTTGTAGAGTTCGTCGTATTTGTACTGGAGCGGCAGTCCTGTTGTAGGGTCAATGGACTTGGCTGCATCGTAGAGACCTGCCAGCCGTTCGTATTCGAGTTTCTCGGATGGTGAGAGAAGCTGATAGTCGCTGAGCATAGGAAACTGGAGGTTTCCCGTGAAGTTGTATGCCACGTGAATGGTTCCGCTCGTGATGGCTTTGCGGGTAATGACAATCACACCATTGGATGCCTTCGAACCATAGAGGGCAGTTGCGGAAGCATCTTTCAACACGTTGATGCTTTCGATTTCGTTCATATCGAGGTCGTAGAGGTCAGTCATGCTGATTTCCGTACCGTCGAGGATGATGGTAGGCTGGTTGACACTCTGGCCTTCGTTGGAGAACGAGGTCATTCCTCGCATGATGAGTTCCGGCACATGGTTAGGGTTGGAACCCTGGGCACTGTTGACCTGCAACTGCAAACCCGGAGTGAGGGCTGCTATTGCAGTCACGATGTCGGTTCCCGTCACCAGTTTCAGTTCTTCGGCCTTTATCTGGGTGACAGAACCGGTGAACGTGTTCTTGTTCTTGTCAAAGAAACCTGTCACGACCACTTCGTTGAGGAGTTTGGAATCGGACTCCATCTGTATCTTCATTCCCGGTTTGATGTCCTTCGGACGGAGGGTGATGGTCTTGTAACCGGTGTAACTGAACTGCACGGTATAGTCGGTTTCCGTTATCTTCAGGGAGAATTTTCCTTCCACATTGGTGGCAGTACCGTTTATGATGGACGTGCCCTTCTTTACGGCAACGGTCACTCCTATCAGTTCCTCTCCGGTCTCCTTGTCGAATACCGTACCTGTAAAATCGATGTCGGTTTCAACCATTTCTACAACCTGAATGTCGCTCCTGTTCATGCTGGCTTGTGCCGGTGATGCCCCGAACAGAGCGAGTGCAGTAATGATTGGCAGGATTTCCTTGTTCTTCATATCTTGTTAAAATGGGAGTTAAAAGGATTGTCTCCCCTTAACTCCCATATTTTGTTGTATTTGTTACTTAATGTACTTCTTCACGAACTTGCCGCCGACATTTTGTATTACGATGCCGTGCTGCTGTCCCTTCACTTCAACACCCTGGAGGTTGTAAGTCTTGCCTACGGTTTCAGAAGTCTTCATACTGTTGATGCCGACTGTTGATTCCTCGACTGTTGATTCCTGAGTGGATGCAAGTACGATTGTTGGAGCACTTCCCCAAGGACCTGCTGCGATAGCGAAATCACCAAGGGTGACAGTACCGTCGTCATTGAGTATCACTTCTACTGGTGCAGTTCCAAGCGCTACGTCATTGAGAGCCGTTGCGTTGTTAGTGTTGGCATCATAGTCGAGGATGTTGTATGTGAGGTCGAGAGTTGCCTTGTGTGGGTCAGCTGCATCTGGCTTGAGTTCGATGCCACCGTAATTCATGGTGTAAACATCGTATCCGAGGAAATCAGTAACGAGAAACATACCGTAGTTCTCATCGTATGAAACCTTGAATGCGCCTGTTGCAGGAACATTTGCTCCGTCAGCTACGAATGCATAATTGATTGTAGTTACGGTGTGGTCGCCAACCCAGTCCATAGGAGATGCCTTCTTAGGAACGGCAGTAAGAGTTGTGTACCATGTTACAAGAGCATTTGGCTCTGTACCCATGTAGGTACCGGTACCGATGCAGAACTCACCGAGTTTCATTGTGCCGTCCTCTGAGAATGTCACCTTAATAGGGCCGTTTGAGAGATTGCCGTCGAGAAGAACATAATACTTATAGTCAGTTGCAGTAGCCTCGAGGAATTCAAGGTAGTTGTATGTGAGGTCAATGGTTGCCTTCATCGGGTCTTCTGCATCCGGCTTGAGTTCGATACCACCATAGTTGAGAGTGTATGTGTCATAGCCGAGGAAATTGGTGATGAGGTACATGCCGTAGTTTTCATCATACATGATTTCGATAGGACCGCTTACTGGAGTCTTGCCTTCAGAAAGGTCGTATGCTACTACAGCTTTAGCTTCGTACTTGCCATCGTAAGTGAATGCCGGACCTTCCTTCTGTATTTTGGCAATACCGCCGCCATACCAGAAGATGTAGCTGAGACTGTCCGGTTCAGTTGCTCCGTCGAGGTACTGAGGAACAGCGAATGTACAACCTGTCGACATTGAGAGGTTATCACCGGTAAGGGTGAATTCAATCTTGCCATCAAGAGTATAACCGTTTGATGGTGCGAGGAAGATGGAGTCGTATGCTACAACCTGCTTTGAATAAGGCAAGGAGAGTGTGTTGCCGTCGAATGTTCCGTCGAATGCAATAGTACCGAACTCTTCCCAAGTCCAGGTTACTGCGTAGCTCTTGTTTGTGTCGTCCTTCTTTACGATATTCATCTTGAGGGTTGTAGGCCAGTTAGGAATCACCTCATAGTCCCATATAGTCGTGGCTGTGAAGTCGTATTCGCCTGAGAGGTCCTTGATTTCGATTTCTTCCTTCTTAATCAAGGTCAGCTTTGCATTCTTTACTGTTGCAATGATTGTTCCCTTTTCTGCACTATAGTCGGAAATACTTATAAAGGAGAAATCTGGCAGAGTGATTTCCTTGCCATCATTGCTTACAACATAGTAGAGAGGCCCATAACCTTCCATACCGAATGGGTTAGCTCCATCTGCCTCAGCCATCCAGAGTCCGAGACTTCCCCATGCGTCCCAGTTTCCTCCGTTTGGATTTGTAATCTTGAGTGTCTGCTGTCCATCTTCATTGGCAACAAGCTTTGCAACCTGCTGATAACTGTTTCCTACACCGCAAAGACCATTGATTTCTGCAGCAAAGATGCCTCCAGGAGATTGTGTGATAGTCACCTCGCATTCACTGAGGATCTTTCCCTTGTAAGTGTCGTCATTGAACTGGATGTCAGCCTTGAACGCCCAGGTTCCGAATAATTCGGTAACGCTCTGAATTTGTGCACTTGCCGATGTTGCCGTGAAGAGAGCAACCATCAGCGCAACGAATGAGTAGAGTTTCTTCATACTGATTGTTTTTTTGTTGATGAATAAATATTGAAATTGTCTATTATTTTTTGCAAAGTTACGCATTAATCTGCATTTGTGCAACATTTTGGCAATAAATGTCAGCTTTTGTCTTTCAGCGATGCACTGTTGGCGGTTATTTCAGTCCTTCCAGCAAGTTCTTCAGAGCATCTCCCGACGAAGGTCGCGGAGCATCGTAGGTATGAAGATTTCCCTCCTTGTCGTAGATGAGGAAGTGGGGGATTCCGGATACGTTGAGCTTGTCGCAGAGTTTTCCGTCGGAGTTAAGCCACTGGTTGCCGTGCATGTCGAGTTGTTCCATCTTCTTTTTCCAGGGTGCTTCGGACGAATCGGTGGAGATACTTACGAACACCACGTTCCCGTTCTGAAGTTCCTTTTCCAATGCCTGAAGATATGGTACCTGTTTGCAGCACGGTACACACCATGATGCCCAGAGGTCGACATAGACATACTTGCCCCTGAACTTCGAAAAGTCTGCTTTCTTGCCTGTGGCATCGATGAGTTCCACGTCGGGGAATCTGGCACCCGGAATGGCTGATACCCTCTCCTTGAAACTGTTCGCGAACGACTCGTCGATACCGAACTTCTCCGTGGCGGAACTGATGGCATGGAGTCCTTCCTGATAGCCTTTCGTATAGTCGTAGTTGCGGATGAAGGAATTGAGCACTATTCTCTGTATGCCTTTCCGAATTGCTGAAGTGGAGTAATGGTCGTTGATGTACTGCAGACGAACCTCGAGCGCACCCTTTGGCAGAGCCTGGGCTGCGGTGTTGACGGACGACTGGTGGAGCAGGGCGAGAGGTGAGTCGAGCACTGTACTCGGATCTTCCACCAAGGCATTTCCTTCGCCAAAGAGAGTGACTTTCTTGTCGTTGAGGCGGTTGAATACCGTTCCGCTTTCCACTTCCTGCAGGTATGCCCAGATCCTGATGTATTCCCTGACATTGCTGCTGACATCATCGTCGGCACTGATTCTGTCTGCCACATCATCGTATGCTTTCACCATGCTGCGGATATCATTTTCAGTCATCTTTGATGCGTTGGTCCATACTTCCTTGCTCTGACGGTAATAGAGGGTGTTGAACTCGGTTATGGCATCGTTGTCGTGCTGGTTGGCTGATTTCGTGACATGAGGACATCCTCCGTCGAGATTCACCTCCAGTCTGCTGGTCGTCTTGCCGGCAGGGTCGATGAAGACGGGCAGGGAGTACTGTGCGGTTCCGGATACGAACACCATGTTGTAGAGTCCGGTCTCGGAGGAAACGATTGTCTGGGTTAGTGTGCCGTCCTTCTTCCTCTGCATGGGGGAGTCATCACTCGTGTCCACTCCGAGCGGATAGATGTACGCACGTATTCCTGACGTATCGGCACTGGCGAGACTGACTTCAACGGTTAACTGAGCAAAGCTCAGAGTGAATAGTGAAGAGTGAAAAGTGAAAAGTACCAATAGGGCAATCACTTTGGCGGTAAGTTTTTTTTCCATGAATTTTGTATTTGCCTGCAAAGTTATATTAATTTTCCCGAATTAACAAAACATTTACTATTTAC
>JAZQPD010000005.1:0-8343 GCA_045628285.1 Bacteroidaceae bacterium | reverse complement strand
CGTCGCGTGTCCATTCTGGCGGAGGTAGGCATAGAGATCCCGTGCCACTACCCAGTGACTGCATGCATCGCTGTGGTTGGGCGTTATGTCGACTCCGATGACGTAGTCGCTTTCCAGTCTGAAATACTTGGCTGCCTCCATTCCCACCGGAGTATCCTCTGGAAGGACGATGATTCCGGAGTGGTCAGTACCTACCCCTATCTCGTCCTCTGCACATATCATGCCGTTGCTCTCCACTCCCCTGAGTTTCGATTTCTTTATCTTGAATTCATTGTCTCCGTCGTAGAGCACAGTTCCGAGAGTTGCCACTATGACCTTCTGTCCGGCAGCCACATTCGGAGCACCGCAGACTATCTGTTCCGGCTTGCCATCATTGTAGCCTTCACCGAGGTCTACCGTACAGATGTGCATGTGGTCGCTGTCAGGATGCTGTTCACATGTAAGCACCTTGCCAACCACGAGACCCTTCAGTCCGCCTTTGATTGCCTGTACTTCGTCAACACCTTCCACTTCAAGACCAATACTTGTGAGTGCTTCTGCCACTTTCTCGGGACTCATGTCAAAGTCCACATACTCTTTCAGCCATTTATAAGATACGTTCATTTCTTTCTTTGAATTATAAATCTTTTTGAACGTGCAAATTTACTATATTTTTTCGAGACAACCAAAAAAACCGTACAGATTTCCTTTTCATCACCGCAGTTCAGTCTGCAAAGCCTAAGTCCTCTTCGCGCACTGCATCAGTTGGGATATAGATTCCCTGATCATCCGAATGTATTTCACTTGCCGACAGCAGACAACCGTTTAGGAGTGCAGCCGAATGGATTGATGGAGTTATATATGTTTTTTTCATAATTACAGTTCATTTACTTCCTGAAGACTTTCTTTCCATTGATGATGTTGATACCCTGCTGAGGTGTGTCAAGCCGCTGACCGGCAAGGTTGAAGAGTCCGTATCCGACTGTAGCGTCGTCTGTCCCGGCAGAAACAAGCCGCAGACCGGTTGCATCGCTACCGTCATCGAAGGTGATATCGAAGGCGCGTACGGAAGAAGCATCCTGGATTGCCGGTCCTTGCAGGTAGGCACGGAATGCACCTACGGTCAGTTGCTTCGTTGCATTCCTGATTGTACCGGAACTTATGTAGTACAACGACTGGAGTTTCTCAGGGTCCTCTATTACTTCGTCTGATGAGGAGAGATTGCCCGTCATGGTCCAGCCGGTAGTTTCACTCTCCTTGAGCGTATAGTCGAAGACCTCGTCAATACCTATAAACTCATATACGCCAGGCTCAGCAACTCGGAAGATGGCTGGAGTACCTGCCGGCAACGTACTGACACTTGTAAAGTTGAGTGTTGTTCCGTCAGTACCGGAAAGGACGTAGTATCTGATATATTCGTCCGACTTCACGTTGTATGGCAGTACGACCGTACCATATTCGTTCTTTATATCACGGCTGGTATACACGGCCTTCCCGTGATCGCTGTAGCCTGCATACTTAGGGAGTGGGACAGAGGTGATGTCCTGTCCCCACGGCAGTCCCACACTGGTGTCGTTGCTGCCTCCATTGAGTTTATAGCACAATGTACCGGCCAGTGCGTCTTCAGGAGTGAAGAATTCTACCCCAACCTGGGAAAGATAATTCAAATCCTCGGCATTGTAGCAGTTGTAAATTGCTGGTGCAGTACCATCGTCACCACGGACGAATCCCTTGCCTTTTTCAAAGCCCCTTACAGTTCCCGAATTCCAGCAACTCGTGACAAGTGCATTCTTTTTGGCAGAGCCACAGAGTGCGGCGGACTTGCTGTTGGCATTGATATCTCCCATGTTGTAGCAGTTGTCAAGGGTGAGTTCCATCAGCTTGTCGGAATAGACGGCACCGATAATGCCTCCGCAGTCGTAATTTCCATTGATGGTTGCCGCATTGCCGCAGCCTATAATCTTGATGTAGCCATCTGTATCGTTTACGTGCTCGGCACAACCGATGATTGCACCTACGCCGTTACCTCCAGTGATTGAACCGCTACCGATATTGAGTGCGTGGACTTCAGTGTCGAGTCCAACCACTCCGAAGAAACCGGCACCTTTATAATCACTCCCTTTGGATATTTTGAGGTTGCTGATGGTATGTCCGTTGCCATAGCATATTCCCGTGAACGGATGGTCTGATGTGCCGATAGGTTCCCAGTCTATATCTGAACAGTCGATATCAGCGTCAATATAGACCACGTAACTGCCCTTTGTTCCGCTGTTTACGGAGTTTCGGAATGCAATCAAGTCTTCTACATTGGAAATGGCAAACACATCGTCATGCTTTTGCGGCTCTACAGGATTGTGCGACGGGTCAGGCACAGGATACATATCCACTTTCGGAGTCTGATGCCAAGGAGCATTTTGGCCGGTTGCTCCTTCATTTAATTTACTTGCCACTAATCCGCTTTTGAGGATTCCCGCTTCTACAGGAATCCTAACTGTCGCTTCTCTATCGTAATGGTCTGAAAGATAGTAGCACTTTTGCATGCCGTAATCTCCTCTTGGCACACAGCCAATCGGGTCTGATGCGGTATCTTTATATCCCGGTATGAGTTGACCGACATTCAGACAATTGATTACTTCATCGGAAGGATTGCCTTCACCGAATATACCTCCTATCGATTCGAATCCCCGAATTTCACCAGCATTGAGACAGTTGGTGATTCTGCTCTTCACCGGCATATCCCTCATGAGTCCTACGATGCCTCCTACATAACAGTCGCGGCACATAAGTGTTCCGTAGTTGGAACAACAGTCGAAAACGCCCGTTTCGCACGACCCGCAGATACCGCCCATCTCATCGTGTGCCCATATTTCGGCATCAATAAGACTAATGAGAGAAACGACGATACCTGTAGCGGCAACGATGATAGTCACGGTGAATGCCCCTATGCCACCGGTGGTTACCGACAGCAGACACAGTTCCACGCCAAAGGCTCCTGCGGAAAGGCCCAATGTGCCGAGAAACGAAGCAAATCCTACAGTAAGATCAAAGGTCTGCTTACCGTATTGTTTTTCCAAATCGTTAATTATCTTCTTGAAGTTATCCTTAAGATTTGCCTTAATCCTTCCTGTGCAAGTAAGGAAATCTTTCTCTTCGCAATGCATTATATAGCCGCTGTTGTTGCAGTTGGTGAAGAACGATTTCGCACTGTAGCCCGCAATTCCGCCTATGCGGTCATCAAGTGCACCAACACTGGCGAAATTCACGCAGAACACAAATTGGTCGCTCTTGCTCTCACCTACAAAACCGCCCGCATAAGCATTACCCCAACTGCCGTCGGAATAAACTGTCGACATGGCACTGTTGCTGCAATTGCAATAGATGGAGTTGACACTCAATCCCACGAATCCTCCAGCACGGTTACCGTCCACGGTGACGTCGTTGCCCATGCCCTTTACATTGCGGAAGTCACAGTTTTCTGCACTGCCGACTATGGCACCCGCATCATCATCATCGTTGAATATCGAAATCTCCGAAAGGATGACCTGATTGAATTTGCAGTTCTTTGCAGTATAAGCCACAGCACCAATGTCATCATCATCCCATTCGATACGAAAATACTGGATTACGAGGTTTTTCAGGGTTGCATTTTCAATTGCCTTGAATATTGGATGATACACACGGTTCTTTCCATTGCCAAGAGAGAAGAATACCGTTTCCTCCTTTCCATCGATTATCTTTGTTCCTTCACCATCGATCGTGCCACGGAATGTAGTGCCGATAGTCCCAATCTTTGTGAGGTCAATATCGTCTGTAAGCTTGATATTGGCATAAGGATTACTCTCAATTGCCGATTTCAATGCTGCAGCCGACCCAACTTCCTTGACTTCCACTGCCCTTGCTGCCACAAAGACCAACATAGTCAATAATAGTGCGATACACCTTTTCATAACATATCATTTAAAACAATGCGCAAAGTTACTGTATTTTTTTGAAATACGCAAACAATCCACATTATCACTTTTATATTTTTTCGGACCTTATCTGCATTGAAAACCGTCCTGCAATGTTTTCTTTACGAAGTGCCACAGCTGTTCTCTGCGAGAATTTAAGAAAGCTCCACTTTGTCCATAGTCTGGAAAATGCACATTTATGTCACTTTTCGTGTTTGGATAATCCGATATGTCAACTATTATTTGTAATTTTGCAATGATTTTTGAAACCACGATGGATACAAAACGAGAAATGACCCCTCCATATACAAAGATAAAAAGAATATTGTACTTTGTTCTGGTAATCTTATGTGTTTCCTGCCATAGACAGGGGGAGGAACCAGTAGGCAAGACACTCTCCGTGGCACTGTATCCTTACCTGCAGAGAATGGATGAAGCCAAGAGGATAATCACGGAAATCTGGGACGGGCAGAACACTGGTTGGACTTTGGTATTTGATGATTGGAATTGTTATCTGGACAGTCCCAGCACCGATGTCGATGTGTTTTGTATTGACTGTCTGTTCGAGCAATATTATAAGGCAGAGGGGATGATTTCTGCCATCTCCAGGACAAGCATTGCTGACCCGGATGATTTTTATGACTGTTTCGACTTGTCAGGCGAATGCAACGGCATACCTTTTCTTCTCTGTCAGGATTTCCTGATATATCCGGAAAATGACAGACGGATGGCTGATGCAGTCAATGCGCGGGACCTTCTCAATTATGCCGGTCCCGGTAGCGTCTGGACACTTACTGCAGGCAATATGAATGGAATCTATCTCCGCACTTATGCAGACATGTATGGCTATGATGGTGTATTCCATTCAACCGATATCACCCAGGATGTGCTTGAGAATCTGAAACCATATCTGGCACTGGGAGGTGCGAAAGCCACCCGTGTACACGGAGAAGAAACGGCTAAGGCTTTCATTGATGGTGACGGAAGGGCATACATCTGTTTCTCCGAGGCACTTTCGATGCTGCATAGGTATCCCGAGCCTCTTTCCGTAATCAATTTCTCAATAGCGGATGACAAGCGTTCAAACTATTATTACGCCGACAAAATATGCATAAACAAGTCAGTGACTGACATCAACAAGAGAAAGGCTGCCATTCTTCTGGCCAATCTCCTTTGCAGCAGGGAGTTCCTTGACCGATACATTTCAAATGGCGGTACCCCCCTTTTCTATATTCCTGCCAGGCAATCGGTAAGCAGTATGTTTGAAAATGCCCACCCTGTCTATCGCACACTTGATTCGCTTGCATCAGCACCAAGTGCCGTCATTTTGTATGGAGACCCTGATTTCAGGGAATACAACAACCGCATTCTTTCTACAATGTCCGAACTGCTTGATGGCGGCTTCCAATAGAGTTCAACGCATACTTGCACCACTTTTCTGTTTTCACTCTTCGCTCTGTTGGTGAGCTTAGTTTATCCTGAAGCTTGTCGAAGGGAACCATCACTTTGAGCGTTGCCCAGTTTACTACTGACGCATCGGGCATTTAGTACTGACGTTTTTCCGTTTAGTACTGTCGTTTCGGGCAAATCGTCAGTAGTAAATTCTAACCCTCTCGGAACTGCTCCGGGTGCACCTCAGGAGCACACCTGCACCGAGTCAGCAGTGGACGGTGAAGTCGTCCCTGTTGGGTGAACGATTTTTTAGATTGCGACTCTGCAAAGGTACGCCATGGAAAAAGCATCATTTCCGAAATGTTCCGAAAAGTTCCGAATTCTTCCGAAATCCACAAGGACACCTCACTGGTCGAACTCCACACATGGCTTCGTGCCGACACTCACGAAACTGCCTACTGGAAATCTGACGCTCGTTGTCAAAGGCCTATTCGGAACGGCATTTCTTCCTGGGTTGCATCTGTAACTCTGTAACTTTCTTTTTTATATATACGAAAGTTACAAAGTTACTAGCTTCACAACCCAGACTTTTTCCTGATTTTCAATAACTTCCAATCATCCATACACTACCTGTCTTTGTATCGCATTTTTTTTCACAATTATACACAATTTTTTCTTAAACGGCAATTCCTCGCAGGGGGTTTCTACTGGTACATCGGTACATTCTTTATTTATATATACGAATGTCCCGATGTCCCGTGACGCCATAACCCTGATTTTCAATGCGTCAGCGGGACATTTTAGCCATCTGTTGACCGTATGCTGCGTCACACCGAATTTTGACATCAATCACACTGACCTAACTTGTCCGCAGGGCGATTTGCTTGTGACGGCACAAAGGTACAACATGGAAAAGGGCGTAAGCATTCGATAAATCGGATTACAGCGACTATCCACTCCAATATAAAGTGATAGTCGCTGCAACCATATCATATAGGTTTTAGCACCTGTAATTTATCGAATGCTTACATTTATGTCAGACTATTCAAAAAACTATTGGAAAACCTTTTTCCCTTTTATGATATAGATACCTCTATTTTTGCTATTAGTCTTTCGTCCAAGTAAGTCATATTTGTTATCATCACCATCAATAAAGTCGGTATGTTCGATGATATCATCAATGCCTGTCAAATATTCGTTTTCTGCATTAACAACAATTTCAGCAATTCGCAATGTCCTGGAATAAACACTTGTATTCCTGGAGGTAACATTTGCCTGTAATTGAACTAACATCTCAGTTGCGTAATCAACTGCGAAATCATGCGAAATTATGAAACATTCAGTCGGTGATGTCAAATAGAAGTTTTTACCATCAGCAGGATTCACAATAAGCGTTCCACTTGTAGGGAACATCATCGGATTCTGTGTTCATTGCGATGAGACAGGCATCCATGCTCATGTCCTCACTGTTCCTGTTGAACAGGTCAAGAAACGCGGTCGCATAGGCAGCGTGTATGTCAGCAATGACAATCCTGATGTAGAACTCACCACCAAAGAATGGAAGGCTCTGTCAAAAGACGAGCGAGGCAACTACACCAAGCGTGAAGCAACCAAGGGCATGGTTGAGCGTGTATCATACGCAAAGGTATGGGGTGAGACAAAGAAGGAGAAGTCCGAATATCTTTCCCAACTTCACACTGATTATCATGATGAGGTCGGTTACAAGTACGGACTTGAACGAGGCATCCCTTACGAAGAACTCTCTGATGAAGAGAAGCGTGAGCGTAAGCACAAAGACAAGGTAACTCTTGAAGCAGAGCGTAAGGCGATGTTAGCTATCGAAGAGGCAAAACAGCAGAAAGCAGAAATTGAAGCAGAGACTGCCGTCATCCAACGTCAGAAGGATGAAGCCCAGAAGGAGTTGAAGACTGCTCAGTCTGGATTCCTTGCCAAGATCTTTCAGCCAGGTAAATACAAGAAGGAGGAGGCTGGAAAGATCAAGGATGCATACCAGGCAGGAGCCAAGGAAACTATTGATGGTATTGACAAGGCAACTGGATTGAAGTGGAAACAGACTCCAACGGCAGAATCATTCGGTCAGAAATACCGAATGGCATGGGACAGTAACAGGAACCTCGCAAAGGAACTGAAGGACAAGGATAGTCTTATTTCAGAGAAGGATGCTGAGATTAATGAACTCAATGTCAAGGTTACCAAGTTGACAGAGGAGGTCGATGGTCTCAAATTTCGCTTGACTCTGATTGATGAGGATGCTGTTCAGAAACTCCGTAACGCCAGAATTGCAGAGAAGACTCGTGCAGATAAGGCTGAGAGAGAATTGGGCAACCTCCGTTCTGCTTATGAGAATCTTTCTATGCAGTGGAACGCTCTATGGAAAGAGCCTGAATTTAACGAGGCTGCCAGAAATGTGAAAGAGCGCAAGGACCGTGAGGCACGTCTCGCAGCAGAAGCGAAACGTGAGGCAGAAGCACGAATCACAAGACACAATGGCGTTCTTGACAAGTTCATATCTGAAGGACGGGCAGTACTCCGCGCATTTGCGTTGACCACAAGAACCTCATTAAACCAGAAAGAGGCATCATCAATCTATTATGGTATAATGGCATCTGCTTCAAGACATAACCGCACACTCTCTAATAGCAATGGCATCGAAGCTTCTGTAAAAGAATTCCTGTCTGGCATTTCATGGAAAGACTGCAGCGATTTTCGTGAAGACTGTGTTTGCAACTGGACAAGGTTGTTTGCTGCAAAAGGAGTTGATTTCTCGGAGGCTGCCATTAACAACTTCTGCGCATTTGTAGATCATATGTCATGCAGTGCAGAAACATACGTATCTATCAGTGGTTCCAATGGATGTGCAGACCAGCTTACGAACTGGGATGGCACTCAAAAGCAAGGGCTGGGAGCACCGGCAAAGAAGAAAGGTTTGTCCCTCTGACATAGAAACTATTTGTATTCAACGAGGGTGTTGCAAAAGCTTCTTTGCAGATTTTGAAACACC
>JAZQPD010000004.1:0-3709 GCA_045628285.1 Bacteroidaceae bacterium | reverse complement strand
CTATTTACGATTTATTTACGATTTAATTATTTACTATTTATTTACGATTTGGATTATTTACGATTTACGAATTTACTATTTATTTGGCCGTTGGCCGTTATTATTTGGCTGTTAGCCGTTAGCCATTGGCCTTTAGCTGTTAATTTGATTATTAAAATTTTACTAAGATTCTGAATACTCTGCCCGGTGCCTCGTGCCATTGTTGCATTGCTGCCGGGGCTTCCTCCGGAGTGACGATGTCCGATATGAAGGTATCGATGGTCTGTCTGTCGGTCTTCCCGATATATTTTATGGCTGCCTCGAAGTCCTTCGGGGTGGCATTGCGTGAGCCGCGGATGTCGAGTTCCTTCTTCACGAAAAGCGATGTAGGGAGCATGACGTCGGTCTTGGCATAGCCTATGCAGACCACTCGGCCGGTGAATCCTACTGTGTTGATGGCAAGCTGATAGGTCGGGACCGAACCTACAGCCTCGATGACTACTGACGGAGTCGGAATCTCCCCTTTCGGATTGAGGGTATTGTAGCCGTATGCCGCTCCGAGGCTCTTGGCAAGCTGGAGTTTCTCGTCGTCGATGTCGGCGGCAATGACTGTAGCCCCGCGGAGAACGCTGCGTACCACTGCACCGAGCCCTACCATTCCGCATCCGATGACCATCACTACGTCCGCATCGGTCACCTCTCCACGGTCAACGGCATGGAATCCCACACTGAGAGGTTCCACGAGTGCTGCATCGCGTGGCGGGATTCCGTCGGCAGGAATGATTTTCTGCCAGGGGAGAGCAATGTATTCCTTCATGGCTCCGTCGCGCTGGACTCCGAGTGTCTCGTTGTTCTCGCAGGCGTTTACACGGTTGTTGCGGCATGCGTCGCAGTGCCCGCAGTTGGTGTACGGATTGACTGTGACTGTCTGACCTACGGAGAGTCCGGCAGGGACGTCCTTGCCAATGCCCTCTATCGTGGCACCTATTTCATGCCCCGGTATGCGGGGATAGGCTACCATGGCATTGCCTCCGCGGAATGTGTTGAGGTCACTTCCGCAGAACCCTACATAATTTATTTTCAGGAGGACTTCATCTTCCTTCATGCCTATCGGTGGCAAGTCGGTGACTTCCATCTCAAACGGCTTTGTAATCTGAATTGATTTCATATAACTTCTGATTTTCCTAAATTCATAGATTCCTGAATTCCAAATTCTATTCGCTCATGTTCTTAATGTACGGAAGTTGCGGAAACCGTGCCTTGTCGAACCCATAGAAGCGTATTGCATTCGTTCCGAGGAACTGAGCCTTTTCCTGATGCGTGAGGAGATTGGTCTTTACAACGAAGTCATACGACATCCTGTAGGTGATGGCTGTGATGGTCCTTGGATAGTCGGAACCCCACATGAGTTTGTCCATTCCCACCATGTCGGCAGCCTTCCTGATGGCATCGGCTGCATCCGGGAAAGGATAGCCATTGCCGTTGAAGAGCCATGTGATGCCTCCACTCTCAATCATCACGTTCTTATAGCGGGCAAGGAGTATCTGTGATTTCCACCCCGGTGTGGTGGCCATTCCGAAATGGCCTATTGCTATCCTGAGGTCGGAACATTCCTGAATCACCTCTCTCATCTCGCCAATCTGGTGCTCGTCATCGCCCAGGCACATGGAGAGTATCTTGCCGTCGGCTTCCATCTGGCGGAAGAGGGGGATGAAGTCGTGAAGACTCCTGTTGATGCGATGCCCCGGCATGGCTACACCTCCCAACTGCCCTGTGATGGTTGCGTCAGGACTGGTGAGCAGCGAACAGCATAGGAAACGGCTGGGATAGCGCGTCTGCACCTCCGAGAGATACTCGTCCTGGTTTCCGTCGATGATTTCCTGCACCACTACTGCTGCCGACACCCGTGCGTAGTCCATATTGGAGAGGAATACCTCTGCCGTGTTCCTGCCGTCAATCATGAACGGCGGAAGCATCTGGCGCTCCTCACCGAAAAACATGCTCCGGCTGGGATTCTTCCCTAACGGACGTGCGTCCGGACATGTTGCCTCCCTCCACAGATGGGAATGGGCATCAATGATTATGTATTCTTCCATGAAACCCGCTTTTGGTCACCTATGATTTCCTGTACTTCCTCCACGAGGTTCCAGTCGATTTCTTCCTCCACCCATTCTACGTTCCTGCGCACATTCTCCGGATTGGCACTCGAGAAGAGAGTGGTTGCAATCCTCTCGTTGCTCACTGCATACTGCATTGCCAGTTTCTCTATAGGGTAGCCCTTCGCTTCACAGTGCTGGGCAGCCTTGCGGCAGGCATCCATGAGCGGTGCCGGAGCCGGATGCCAGTCGGGAGCCCCACGCATGGTGAGGAGTCCCATGGAGAGTGGCGAGGCATTGATCACTCCTATGCCCTTCTCCTCGAAATAGTCGAGGAAGTCCGTGAGCTTGTCGTCGTTGAGACAGAAATGGCAGAAATTGAGCACAGATTCCACCGTGCCTGCCTCGCAATGGTCGATTACCCATTTGAGGTTCTCAAGTTGCAGGTCGGTAATGCCAACATGGCTTACCACTCCCTTCTCGCGGAGTTCCACAAGAGCAGGGAGAGTCTCGTCCACCACCTTCTGGAGCCCTCCGGGGAGATTCGACTGAAATTCTATGTCATGTACGTTTATAAGGTCGATATGGTCTATGTTAAGTCGCTCCATGCTTTCGTACACACTTTCCTGCGCACGCCGACCGCTGTAGTCCCATGTGTTGATTCCGTCCTTGCCGTAGCGTCCCACTTTTGTAGAGAGAAAATACTTGTTGCGTGGCAGTTCCTTGAGAGCCTTGCCGAGCACGGTCTCTGCCTTGTAGTGACCATAGTAAGGCGATACGTCTATGAAGTTCATGCCGCTTTCTATGGCGGTGAATACTGCTTGGATGGCGGTAGTCTCCCTCGTCTCGTGGAACACGCTCCCGAGCGATGATGCCCCGAAACTGAGTGCCGACACCGTCATGCCAGTCTTCCCAATCTGATGCTGTTTCATACCCTATTGTTTTAGTTTTAGTTTTAGTTTTAGTTTTAGTTTTAGTTTTAGTTTTAGTTTTCGTTTTCGTCTGCCTGTTTTGCCGTATAGAATTCCGTGATTCGCTTTATTGCCCTTGTGCAGACCGGACAGAAGTCATCCACCTCGTTCACCTTCATCCTGCACAATTCTGCGGGGCGGTAGGCTCCAGTAGTCTGGTAACCCGCACCTTCGAACACCCCCACCTTCTGTGTGAGTTCGTTCCTGCTTGCACCAGAGAGAAACTCCGTGCCGGCTGGCCGTGACGTGCGTCCTGCCTGAGCATTCCGTGTGGTTGGTACGGCAGTACCTGCAGGAATGAGGTCCCTCCATTTTGTGTCAAAGTCCTTGAGGGTAGTTATGTTCGGCTCCCACGGTTCAACCTCTGGCGGATACCAGAGCACATGGCTCTCACCGTAGTCATACTCGTCAGCCAGTCCTGCATAGGAATGTCCGAATTCGTGTACGAGTACCTGTCTGAATGTAGGGTGGCCGGACGTGGTACACATCCACTGGTTATATATTCCTCCGCCTCCGTAGAGCGATGAGTTGATAAGCACAATGACGTGTTCGAAAGGACCTCCGCTGAGAAGGTCGAAGAGGTTGTGGACCTGCTCCGTAGTGAGGTAGCGGTCGGAATAGAATGTGTCGTAGTGCGATGAACATGCCGAGTCGTGCCATATT
>JAZQPD010000003.1:0-11422 GCA_045628285.1 Bacteroidaceae bacterium | reverse complement strand
TAATCGGGACATTAATAATCATTGACTATGATTTGATATAAACATGCCATCAGCCATAAATAAAATAACTCGGAGCTCTGCTCGCCTGAGTGGCCGTAGTGCCCGAAGAATGTTTAGATAACTCCGAGCTTGCTCGCCTGAGTGGTCGTAGCACCCGAAGAATGGCCATTAATGTTTTAATATACAGCGAAAGTTGAATAAAAATAAAAGTTTCCCAACTATTTATTTTGTATTTCGCTCGCTTAATCGTATCTTTGTCAAATGAAAAGAATTAATGGACTTAAAACAATATTAACTTGAAATTACATTCATATGAAAAAGTTATGCCTTTCCACTGTAGCATTGCTGATGATGACTTCATCGGTATGGGCTCAAAACTACAAGATTCCAGTACTTGAAACCGACGAAAAGATGGCTACAGGCCAGTTTACCCCTGATTGGGAGTCGCTTCGGACATACGAAGTGCCTGAGTGGTTCCGCGACGCAAAATTCGGTATCTGGGCACATTGGGGTCCTCAGTGTGTTGAGGGAAGCGGCGACTGGATGGCTCGCGAACTCTACATGGAAGGAAACTACAAGTACAACTACCACCGTGAGCACTACGGACATCCGAGCGAGGTGGGTTTCAAGGATATCCTCCCTCTCTTCAAGGCTGAGAACTGGAATCCGGACGAACTCGTGCAGTTCTACAAGGAATGTGGAGCACAATACTTCTTTGCTCTCGGAAATCATCACGACAACTTCGACCTCTGGGATTCGAAATACCAGGAGTGGAACTCAAAAGACATAGGTCCGCATAAGGATATCCTCGACGGATGGTCGAAGGCTGCACGAAAGGCAGGACTCCCGTTCGGAATCAGTTTCCATGCCGACCATGCCTGGACGTGGTATGAACCGAGCCGCCGTTTCGACCTTAAAGGCGACAAGCGCGGCGAAAAGTATGATGGCTGGCTCACGAAAGAAGACGGTTACAAACTCAACCCCGACGGAACCGAAAAATGGTGGAAGGGACTCGACCCTCAGAAACTCTACCGGCAAGACCATGATTTCAGCAACAACACTTGGGACAACGGTTCCATTCACAGTCAGTGGGGATGGGGAAACGGAGCAAACCTGCCGACTCAGGAATTCGTGACGAACTTCTACAACCGTACCCTCGATGCCATCAACCGCTATCAGCCAGACCTTATTTATTTTGATGTGACCATCCTGCCGTTCTATCCTGTAAGCGACTGCGGAATGAAGATAACGACTCACATGTATAATCATCACAATGACGTGACAAGCAAGAAGTCTGACATCAAGACTCCTGCTACTGCAAAACAGAATCCTGGTGTTGTATTCGGAAAGATTCTTGAAGACGACCAGAAGAGTGCGCTCGTATGGGATGTAGAGCGTGGCGCACCTAATCAGATTATGGAACGTCCTTGGCAATGCTGCAACTGCATCGGTGGATGGCATTATGACACAGGCACATACAGGAACAACAGTTACAAGAGTGCTGCAACAGTTGCCAAGTTGCTCGTCGACATCGTGAGCAAGAACGGCAACATGCTTCTCTCCGTGCCTCTCCGTGCCGATGGAACTCCCGACGAGAAGGAACTGGCAATCATGAAGGAATTCGGTGCATGGATGAACATCAACAAGGAAGGTATCGTCGCTACCCGCCCTTGGAAGATATTCGGTGAAGGCCCTATCGCTGATGCCGACGTGAAGATAAATGCTCAGGGCTTCAACGACGGGAATTACACTAAGGCAGGTTCTGATGAGATTCGTTTCACTCAGAGCAAGGACGGCAAGATTCTCTATGTTGCCGACCTCGCATGGCCGAAAGACCACAGGATGACGGTGAAAAACCTGAAGGAAGGTTCCCCGCTTTACCCAGAGAAAATCAAGAGCGTGAAACTGCTCGGTTACGGCAAGGTAAAGTTCACTCGCACCAACGATGCCTTGGTCATCGACCTCCCCGAAGAGAACCTCAACCGCATCATGCCAGTCGTAAAGATTGAAAAGTAGTATGAATTAGGCCATTAGCTATTAGCCATTAGCCATTTGCTATTGGCCCGCAAATAAGTAAAAAAAATGAAAATTACATTTGAGCACTTGTTGTCTTGTTGTCTCGTTGTCTCGTTGTCTTTCACAATGGCAAACGCACAAAATCAGTTCATTCCGCAGACTTGGGGTGACTGGCAGACTTGGGGAGAACAGCCCGACGGTACATACATCAATCCTGTGCTTCCAGGTGATTTCAGCGACATTGACTGCATAGAGCACGATGGTTACTATTATGCCATCTCGAGCACATTCCAGTTCGAACCGGGAATGGTCATCCTGCGTTCAACGGATATGGTGAACTGGAAAATCCACAGTCATGCCGTGCCCGACATCACCCAGATAAGTGAAGGACAGAACTGGACGAAGATGGACCGTTATGCCCGTGGAATTTGGGCAGGTGCAATTCGTTGGCACAAGGACCGGTTCTATGTCTATTTCGGTTGTCCCGATGAAGGTATGTTCATGATTACTGCCAAGAAGATTGAAGGTCCCTGGAGTCCACTCTTCAAGATGAATATTGATGGCGGGTGGGACGACTGCTGTCCCCTCTTCGACGATGACGGACAGAACTACTTCGTTGCCACCCACTTTGCCGACGGTTACAAAACCTACATTTTCCGACTCTCAAAGGATGGCAGGACCGTTGACTGGGACAGCAAGGTTCTCATCAACGAAGGTTATGGTCGTGAGGCAAACAAACTGTATAAGTGGAATGGCAAGTACTATCACCTCTTCAGTGAAGACCGTGACGGAGGTCGTTATCTTGTGATGCAGCGTTCCGACAACCCTATGGGCCCGTACAGCGAGCGTCACCGGCTCTGCAACACTCAGCGTGAGTGGAACGAGCCGAATCAGGGTGGCTATCTCAAGGATGCTGACGGAAACTGGTTCTTCCTCACCCATCATGGTCATGGTGACTGGGGAGGTCGTGAGGCCAGTCTGCTTCCTGTAACTTGGATTGATGGTTGGCCTATCATCGGTAATCCCGACAAGGACAACGTGGGCAACATGGTTTGGAGACACAAGATGCCAAAAGCATTTAAAGTCGACAAGTCAACGAGCCAACAAGACTTCGAGGCATGGGAATGGAACTACCACCCACGCGAGGGTTTCTACACAAGGACAAAGAACAAAGTCGTGCTGAAAGCCTTCAAGCCTTTGGAGAAAGACAATTTGCTCAAGGCTGGAAACACCCTCACTCAGCGTTCTTACCAGACTCCATCCAACAATGTAGGAGTGAAGATCGACCTTAGCAGGATGGCAGAAGGACAACGGAGTGGAATCTGTCATTTCTCTGCTGCATGGTCGGAGTTCGGAGTGAAGATGAAAGGGGGCAAACGGATACTCTATTTCCGCACCAACAACGGAAAAGAACAGACTTTCGCCGACGAACAGGTTCCTGCAGTCTTCCTTCTCGGATGTGAATGGGGACTCGACGGACGATGCGGATACAAGGTCAGTTATGATGGGGGAACACGCTGGACTACCCTTGCCTACTACAACCTTGAATGGGGAAACTATCGTGGTGACCGGCTCGGACTCTTCACTTACAACAACGAAGGCGAATCAGGCGAATCGACTTTCACCGATTTCTCCTACACGACTTCCGACGAGCCCGGGCTTGCAAATCCTTTTGGAAATTCTCTCGTGCCCGACATGATTGCCGATGCAAGTATCCAGGTCATCGACAACACATTCTATTGCTATGCAACCACCGATGGTTACGGACGAGGACTTGAAACGGCAGGTCCGCCTGTGGTATGGAAATCAAAGGACTTCGTCCACTGGTCGTTCGAAGGAAGCACATTCCCTCACATGACAAGCGAGCGTTTCTGGGCACCGAGCAAGGTCGTTCCCGCAAACGGCAAATGGTACATCTATCCTACCATCAACAGTTACATGTACCCATGTGTGGCTGATTCACCCGACGGTCCGTTCAGCCCTGCAAAGGGCAACAGTCTCACTGTCGGGAACCGTCTGTGGGAAATGGACAAGGTACACGCCATTGACACCGAGATATTCGTAGATGATGACGGCACCGCCTACGCATTCTGGGGCAGTCGCAATGTCGCGAAGTTGAATCCCGACATGGTCACACTCGACACAATCTACCCTACCATCCCTACCCGTCGCACAGAATACAGCGAGGGTCCCATCTTCTTCAAGCGCAAAGGCATTTATTACTACCTTTATACTATAGGTGGTGATGAAAACTACGAATACTACTATCAGATGAGTAGTGTCAGTCCACTCGGACCATGGGAAACTCCGAAGAACGACCTTGTATGTACGACCAACATCGACAATGGCGTTTTCGGGCCAGGTCACGGAAGTGTGTTCAATGATGGCGACAACTACTATCTGGCATTCCTTGAATATGGTCGTAGAGGTACAAACCGGATGACTTACGTCAACAAGATGGAGTTCAATGATGATGGTACAATGCGTCAGGTCAATGTTGACCTCAATGGCGTGGGCTATCTGCGTCCGTCCGACCATCCAAAACAAATTTGGCCTATTGCAGACGTGAAAGCATCAAGCGAGGCACCTCGTCATCTCATTCGCCACAATAAGGACTGGCGCTGCCAACGAACAGAGCAGTTCTTGCCAGATTTCGCAATTGACGGTGCCAACGGTTCTCGTTGGATGGCTGACGACAAGGACACTCGCCCTACACTTACCATTGATTTGGGCAAGGCACAGAAAGTCGGTTCGAGTGAAGTGGCATTCGTTCGTCCTACGGCAGGCCATGCCTACATTCTCGAAGGTTCGCTCGACGGAAAGGCCTGGACTCGCATCGGTGGCCACGACAATGTCCGTCAGTGTTCACCACATGTAGATAGTCTCGGCAACACTTTCCGCTATCTCCGCCTCACCATCACTCACGGCATCAAGGGAGTTTATGACTGGAAAATTTATGAGTAATAATTGGCTATTGGCCCGCAAATAAGTAAAAAAATGAAAATTACATTTGAGCACTTGTTGTCTTGTTGTTTTGTTGTCTCGTTGTCTTTTACGACTGCAACAGCACAGGTCACAGAGCGTACCCGTCCTGCTGAGTGGGAGAATCTTGTCTTTGGTGGCCGTCACATGGACCGTTTCGAGACAATGCCCGAAGGTCGTGTCGCACGTGCAAACTGGGGTACTGAGGCAGTCCGCTATCGTCTTGTCGACAACGGCATCGAACAGGACGGGATGAGTTTCTGGGGAGGCAACATCCTTCAGGACGACAATGGACTTTACCATCTTTTCGTTTGTGGGTGGTTTGAGAACTCAACCAACGGACACATGTTCTGGAGCAACTCAACCATCTTCCATGCAACCAGTACACAGCTCGGCGGACCCTACAGGATTCAGAACAGCATCGGAAAGGGGCACAACCCGGAAGCATACAAATTGGATGATGGTCGCATAGTGGTCTATTGCATCGACGGCTACTACATAGCCGACAAGCCTGAAGGCCCGTGGGTTTACAGTTATTTCGACTTCGACAAGCGTGGTCATCGCATCATCGAAGGACTCAGCAACCTCACCTTCTGCCGTCGTCCTGACGGTTCGCGTCTGATGGTCTGTCGTGGTGGAGGTGTTTGGATCAGTCGTGACGGCCTCAAACCTTGGCGTCAGATTACTTCGGAGAGAGTGTATCCTAAGGTAAAGGGCGAATTTGAAGACCCTATTGTCTGGAGAGATTCACTCCAGTACCACCTCATCGTCAACGACTGGCTCGGACGCATTGCATGGTACGAACGCTCACTCGACGGACTTCACTGGATTGTAGAGCCAGGCGAAGCATACACCTACGCCTTCTCACGCCACAATGACGGAACCGTTGAACCGTGGTTCAAGTACGAACGTGCAAAGGTGTTTCAAGATGAGCATGGCCGTGTCGTCCAGATGAACTTCGCAGTCATCGACACCCTCAAGAACGAAGACCGTCCGAATGACACCCACAGCAGCAAGAACATCTGCATCAGCATGAACAAGGGGCTCCTCCTCGAAGTGCTCAACACCGAACCGATAACAGAAAAGACAAGGAAGATAGAACTCCGCATCAAGGGCGAGAAGGACTTCAATCCAGCAGAAGAGGTTGATCTCAAGAGTCTCACATTCGGTTCATATACCGAAGTCAACTACGGCAAGGGGGCACGTGCCGTCAAGTCTCGTCAGGACGGCAACGACCTCATCGTCACCTTCAACGCAAAGGGCAGTGGAATCACTCCCGATGAATGGGCACCGAAACTCATAGGCAAGGACAAGTCCGGCAAACTCCTCTGGGGCTATGCACGTCTGCCTTACGTCAACTATAGTCCTGAAGTGATTTCTCCGAGTGCAGTCTACGAAAAGAACGGCAAGCAGTGCGTCGATGTAGGCAACTTCGGACTCACGGCATCAAAACCACAGCAAATCGAAGTCAAGGACAAATCCGGAAATCCACACACCATCAGCATCCCTGTCCTCCAGCCCTACGAGGAAAAGACGTTTGAACTGTAAACAAAGATGATTGCGAAAATCCGGGCTGCTATACTTAGTCGCTGAGTCGCTTTCGTATATATAAATAAAGAAAGCGACTCAGCGACAAGTGCAACCCAGGAAAAATGTCACTGTGAATCGGTGAATCATAAGCCTACATCCATACACCTGTCCGGCATGACAGGTTGCAGCATTCAAGTCGGTGCCAGCCTCTACTTCTGATGCTGACAAGTGGTACTACTGACGCTGACAAGTGGCATTGCTGATGCAGGCAAATGGTACTACTGAGACGGTCAAAAATTATTACTGACGTTTGCCCCATTTTGTACTGACGTTTTGCCCGACGCGTCAGTACAAAATGCCTGATGCGTCAGTAGTAATTTTTGCACGTCTCAGAAGTGCGACATGTGTGCATCGGAAGTAGCTGATGCGAGAGTCTGCAATAGGGCGAGTTCTCATCTTGCCGGACATAAGTGGTTTTCCGAAACAGAGCGTATGCACTTCCAAAATAGTGGGCGGAATTGACATTCATCAAGCGAAAAATAATTTTGAAAAAAATTTTGGTAAATCTGCATACATTCCTCCACCACGCATTGTAATACATTGTATATCAATAAGTAAAGTGGTGTATGCAAAGGTGTATGCATGCATACACCCATTATATTATTGGTTATCAATGCATTAATATGCCTGATGGAGGGAAGTATGCAAATTTTGTACTTTTAAAAATTTTTGAAACCATAAACAGTAATAACAGCCATTGGCAATTAGCCGTTATTATTTGACCGTTGGCCGTTGGCTTTTTATTTACTTATTTGCGGGCCAATAGCCAATGGCCGTTATTACTCATTTGCGGGCCAATAGCTAATGGCTAATAGCTAATGGCCAAATAAAAATGGCTAACGGCCAAATGATATTAGGTGTCAAATTGTATATAATTGTCTAATGATTTGTGGGATTTACGGAATTTTTGTACATTTGCAGCCGGATTGTTGTGAAAAGGAAAAAGTGGTGTGAAAAAGGTCTTGCAATACATACTCATCACATTGAACATACTCGTCATACTGATGATGATGGTGTGCGCCTATTCTGTGTACCTTCATCCGGTTCACTATCCCAACTGGTCGTACTTGGGGATGCTTTTTCCCATTCCGCTCTTTGTCAATGCATGTTTTTTTCTTGTGTGGATTTTCAAGCCCAAATATCTGCCCGTTCCGTTGGTGGGAATGTGTCTGTGCATGAGTGCCATCAGAACTTTGTTTCCGATAAATCCATTTCAGGGCAATCCGGAAGGACGGACCATCAAGGTGTTGTCGTACAATGTGATGATGTTTGGCAGATCTGAATCGGACGAGGCATGGGAGGACAACGACATCCTGAGGTATATACTCGACTCCGAAGCTGACATCGTGTGCCTTCAGGAGCATGTTCATATCGAGGACGAGGCGGTGGATAAGTTGATAAGGGAAAAGTATGACTACATAGGTATTTGCAAGAATGACACATCGTCGTCGGTGATACTGTCGAGGTTTCCGGTGGTCAGTTCCGTGCTTATCGACATTCCGTCGGAGACAAACATCAGTTGTGCCTTCAATCTTCTCGTAGGCGAGGACACTATGACGGTCATCAACAACCACCTTGAATCCTACAAGCTGAATGATGACGACAAGGAGAAATACAAGGAGATTTTCCGTGACATCCGTGACCGTTCCGGCAAGGAGGAGATAAGGGAGAATTTCTGGCTCCTTGAGGAAAAACTGGCAAAGGCAAACCAGATCCGTGCCGTCCAGGCCGACTCAATCGATGCCTTCGTGCAGAGATGCACGAGCAAGTATATCATTTCCTGCGGTGACTTCAACGACTGCCCGATTTCGTATGTCCACAACGTTATGTCGCGGCATCTCAAGGATGCGTACACGCGGTCGGGAAACGGGTTGGGTTTTTCCTATCACAGGAATGGGATGTATTTCAGGATTGACAACATCCTGGTGAGTGAAAATATCAGGGCTTACCATGCAAAAGTGGATGATTCCGTGGACAGAAGTGACCATTATCCGATATTTTGCACCCTTGAATTGTGAAAAAATATTGAAAAATCACTTTCAATTCGTTATTTTTTCTTACCTTTGCACTCCGTATGCGCATTGGCGTGTACGCGAGATAGGAATCAATGATTAACAATTCAAAATAAAAACAAAATGCAAAACAAAGGATTCATTAAGTTTTTAGCCATAGCGCTAACACTTATCTGCCTGTTCTACCTGTCTTTCACAATTGTTGCCAATTACGTTGACAACAAGGCTGCAAAAATGGAACAGAGCGAGGCTGAGCAGTATTTGGACTCTCTGAATACTACTCCATTCTATCTCGGGAGTTATAATCTGAAACAGTGCCGCGAAACAGCTATCGGTCTTGGACTTGACCTGAAGGGCGGTATGAACGTAATGCTGGAGGTGTCGGTTCCGGACATCGTGAAGGCACTTGCCGACCATAACCCGGATCCTCTCTTCAACCGCACACTGAACGAGGCCCAGCAGGCAAACATCACAAGTCAGGATGACTACATCACATGTTTCCTCAATGCCTACAGGAAGAACTTCCCTGGCAAGAACCTTGCACAGTTCTTCGCAACTCAGCAGCTCAAGGGTAAGGTCACTACCAACAGTTCCGACAAGGACATCGAGGAGGTGCTCCGCGAAGAGGTGAAGACTGCAGTCGACAACTCATTCCTCGTTCTCCGCACACGTATCGACCGTTTCGGTGTGGTTCAGCCAAACATCCAGAAGGTTGAAGGCCAGACAGGACGTATCCTTGTGGAACTTCCGGGTATAAAGGAACCGGAACGAGTACGTAAGCTCCTTCAGGGAAGTGCCAACCTCGAGTTCTGGGAGACCTACGACACTCAGGTAGCCGTTCCTTTCCTCACCCAGCTCAACAACGCACTCAAGCTTCAGGGAACTACTCCGGCTGAAGAAGACACTACTGCAGTGGAGGCAACGGAAGAGGTGGCAGAAGTGGCAGAGGTTGCAGAGGACTCAGCAGCTGAAGCAGCACCAAAGGAGGAGAAGAGCCTCCTCTCAAAGGTGACAACAGCCGAGAACGATGCCAAGGCAGGTGCTACGGACGAAGAGGCAATTGCCAAGGCAAAGGCAGAGAACCCGCTCTTCGCAATCCTCCAGCCTATGCAGGGCGACAGAGGTTGCATGGTAGGCTATGCTCTCGTATCGGATACAGCAGAAGTGAACGCTCTCCTCACTTGTGAGACAGCCAAGAGACTCCTCCCTAACGACATGAGTCTGAAGTGGGGTGTAAAGGCTATGGACAAGGCTGGAAAGATTTTCGAACTCTATGCAATCCGCACTACAGGCACTAACGGTCGTGCACCGCTCGAAGGTGACGTCGTAACTGAATCCAAGGACGAGTTCGACCAGTATGGCAATCCATGCGTGTCGATGAAGATGAACACGGAAGGTGCCCGCAAGTGGGCTGCCCTCACGGAGGCAAACGTAAATCACGCAATCGCTATCGTTCTTGACGGACTGGTATACAGTGCGCCAAACGTAAACGACAAGATTACTGGCGGAAGCAGCCAGATTACCGGTAACTTCACAACCAACGATACAAAGGACCTTGCAAACGTTCTCCAGTCGGGTAAGATGCCTGCTCCTACGCAGATTGTTCAGGAAGATATCGTAGGCCCGTCACTTGGTGCTGAATCAATCAAGGCTGGATTTGTCTCATTCATCATAGCATTCATCGTATTGATGATTTACATGTGCCTTATGTACGGTGTGCGTGCCGGTATGGTTGCCAACACAGCACTCCTCTTCAACTTCTTCTTCACAATCGGTATCCTCACATCATTGCAGGCTGCACTGACAATGTCGGGAATCGCAGGTATGGTCCTCACACTCGGTATGGCCGTTGACGCAAACGTGCTCATCTACGAACGTACGAAGGAAGAGATGAAGGCCGGAAAGAACATCAAGAACGCCATCGCTGCAGGTTACAGCAACGCATTCTCTGCTATCTTCGACTCCAACCTTACCTCCATCATCACAGGTATTATCCTCTTCAATTTCGGTACGGGACCAATCAAGGGATTCGCAACTACACTCATCATCGGTATCATCTGCTCGTTCTTCACAACAGTATGGCTGACCCGTATCTGGTACGAACACCAGATGGCTCGCGACAAGTGGCTCAACCTTACATTCAATACCAGCTTCTCAAAGAACATGATGCAGGGCACCGACTTCAAGTTCATGAGTGTCTACAAGATTTCATTCACAATCTTCATCGCCGCACTCGTTATCGGTCTTGTATCATGCTTCACTCGCGGACTTAGCGAATCAATCGACTTCACCGGCGGACGTAACTTCAAGGTAGAGTTCAGCACTCCGGTAATCCCAGAAGAAGTGGAGAGCGCACTCAACGACGAGTTCCAGGCAAAGGTGAGTCAGGAAGAAGACGTAGACAAGGTGACTGTACAGGTTATCTCAGTCGGAACAGACAACAAGACTGTCCGCGTATCAACCAACTACCGAATCAACGAAAACGGTCAGACAGTTGACTCAGAAATCGAGAAGGTGCTCTACGATGTATTCACAGCACACAGTTGGATTGACAAGAGTGTTACATTCGAGAACTTCATCGACCGCGACAACCGCATAGGTGGTTCAATCATCAGCTCACAGAAGGTAGGTGCCTCAATTGCAGAAGACATCACATACGGTGCTATCTGGTCGGTAATCCTTGCACTCATCGCAATCTTCATCTACATCCTCATTCGTTTCCGCAACGTGGCATTCTCCGTAGGTTCAATCGTTGCCCTCGCATTCGATACATTCCTCATCATCGGAATCTACAGCCTCCTCTGGGGTATCGTGCCTTGGTC
>JAZQPD010000002.1:0-4388 GCA_045628285.1 Bacteroidaceae bacterium | reverse complement strand
TATTCATCTAAAAAGCAGATTTACAATGAAGTACGATATTTCAAAACCTACTGCGCCTGCGATGCCAACACTCGGCAAAGGCACAGAATGTATCAAAATCCTGCTCTCGCAGGTATCAAAAGACATGTATGAACCCATTGTTCCGATGATTTTCCCCGTTCTCGGAGCACATGAAGCACTTCTGAATTTCAGCACCCAGACCACATTTGGAAGGTACTTTGTGGCATAATGACCAATGTGTGGCCCCTAACCCCCTCAAGGGGGAGGGCAAGTCAACAAGTCTACGAGTCTACAAGTAGCCCCCCTCTATCCCCCCAGAAGGGGGAAGAACGCAAACCCTAACGCAAACGCAAAGGCTACGGCACACCCCTTCGGGTTGTTGTCTAAAGTTTTTTGTCTTTTTGGTTTTTTACCTGTTTTTTTCGGTTTTTGTCTTAATTATAATCCCCGATAACGCAAACACAAGAAATGTTTTCTTTGTCCGGATATTATTGTTGTCTAAATCGAGAATTATTGCTAACTTTGCAGCCAAATTGAAATGGACCATTGTATGGCAAAGAAGAAATTGCTGAAGCAACAGCGAATCAACATAAAGAACAAGCGGGCTTCGTTCGACTACGAATTCATCGATGTGTTTACTGCCGGAATTGTCCTGACCGGTACGGAGATAAAGTCTATCCGTGCGGGCAAGGCCAGTCTGGTGGACACTTACTGCTATTTCGTGCAGGGGGAGATGTGGGTGAAGAACATGTATGTTGCCCAGTATCTGCAGGGGTCGTACAACAACCACGTGGAAAGACGTGAGCGCAAACTCCTGCTCAACCGCAAGGAACTACGCAACCTGGAGGCTGATGCCAAGAACCCGGGGTTCACTATCGTACCTACCCTACTCTACATTAACGAAAGCGGACTTGCCAAACTGGATATTGCCTTGGCTAAGGGTAAGAAGGAATTCGACAAGCGTCAGACTCTCAAGGAGAAGGAGGACAGGCGCGAAATGGACAGGGCTAGGAAATTTTAAGGCTTTCATTTTTTATCACACGCAGGAATCATGAACAAAGGACTATATACTGACCGCATTCTCGTTCTCGACGGAGCAATGGGTACCATGTTGCAGAAAAAGGGGTTTACCGGAAACTTCGACATGCTGTGCCTCACGAATCCCGACGACGTGAAGGACGTACACAGACAATATCTTGAAGCAGGTGCCGACATAATCAGTACCAACACTTTTTCCTCCCAGAGAATTTCACAGGGTGAATATGGGTGTGGGGAGATGGTAAGGGAGATGAACCTTGCTGCTGCCCGACTTGCAAGGGAGGTGGCTGACGAATACTCGGGGAAGACTCCAGATAAGCCTCGTTTCGTGGCTGGAAGTGTGGGACCTACGAACCGTACCTGTTCCATCAGTCCTGACGTGAACGATCCTGCACGCCGCGACATTTCGTTCGACGAACTCCGCGAAGCCTACCAGGAACAGATGGAGGCTATGATTGAAGGCGGTGTGGATGCTATTCTCATAGAGACGGTGTTCGACACGCTCAATGCCAAGGCTGCCGTATATGCTGCCGAAGAGGCGATGAGGACTGCGGGACGGGAAGTGGCGTTGATGATTTCGCTCACGGTGTCGGACAAGGCGGGACGCACGCTTTCGGGACAGAACATCGAGGCTTTCGTGACTTCGGTAAGTCATGCTCCGATTTACTCGCTTGGACTCAACTGCTCATTCGGGGCTAAGGACATTCTTCCGTTCCTCAGACAACTGGCTGCGGTGGCTCCGTTCAGGATTAGTTGCCATCCAAATGCCGGACTTCCCAACGAACTGGGACAGTATGACCAGACTGCAAGGCAATGGAGGGACGAGGTGATGGAATTCGTCGGGGAAGGTCTGGTGAACATCGTCGGCGGCTGCTGCGGTACTACTCCCGACTTCATACGCGAACTGTCGGCTTCTCTCTGCGATGCCAGGGCGAGGAAGGTGGAGGATGATGGTTTCGGCAATATGCTCCGTCTTTCCGGTATTGATGCCCTGACTCTCACGCCCGACGTGAGGTTCATCAACGTGGGTGAACGATGCAACGTGGCTGGTTCAAGGAAATTCCTGCGCCTCATCAGCGAGAAGCAGTATGACGAAGCGCTTCAGATTGCACGCAAGCAGGTGGAGGACGGTGCCATGATGCTCGACGTGAACATGGATGACGGACTGCTCGACGTGCGTCATGAGATGGTGCATTTCCTCAACCTCATTATGTCGGACCCTGATATTTCCAGGGTTCCTGTAATGATTGACTCTTCGGACTGGGAGGTCATCGAAGCCGGACTTAAATGTGTGCAGGGCAAGTCGGTGGTGAACTCTCTCTCGCTCAAGGAGGGTGAGGATTTGTTTGTGGAGCATGCCGGACTGGTGAAGCGACTCGGTGCGGCGCTCGTGGTGATGGCTTTCGACGAGGAGGGTCAGGCCACGACCTACGAAAGAAAGATTTCGGTATGCAAGCGTACCTACGACATTCTTACGGAGAAGGTGGGCATGAATCCTTCCGACATCATATTCGACCCATGTGTGCTTGCCGTGGGTACGGGAATTGAGGAGCACAACAACTATGCCCTCGACTTCATACGTGCTACGGAATGGATACGCAGGAACCTGCCGGGATGTCACGTGAGCGGAGGTGTAAGCAACCTTTCGTTTGCGTTCCGCGGAAACAACTATCTGCGTGAGGCCATGCATGCGGTATTCCTCTGCCATACCATTGAGAACGGACAGGACATGGGTATCGTGAACCCGGCGACCAAGGTGATGTACAGCGACATTCCCGCTGACATCGTGGAAGCCATAGATGACTTGCTGCTGAACCGCAGGTGTGATGCTACGGAAAGACTTACGGAGGTAATCAGCCGGCAGTCTGCCGAGGATAATGCTGCGGGCGGAGAATGCCGCAGGGAGGAGGTATACTCGCTGGAACAACTCGTGATGAAGGGTATGACTGAGGGACTTGAGGCAAGACTGATGGAGGCGATGAGGGAGACGGGCAATCCGGTGAAGGTGATTGAGGGTCCGCTGATGGATGCCATGAACAAGGTGGGCAGACTCTTCGGCGAGGGCAAGATGTTTCTTCCGCAGGTGGTGAAGACTGCCCGGACCATGAAACAGGCGGTGGATATTCTCACTCCGTACATCGAAAATCCTTCAGGCGGCAAGGACGGTGCTGACTGCACGCAGCAGAAGGTGCTTCTCGCCACCGTAAAGGGTGACGTACACGACATTGGAAAGAACATAGTGAGTGTGGTGATGGCTTGCAACGGTTACCGAATCATTGACCTCGGGGTGATGGTTTCTGCCGAGGACATCGTGGCTGCGGCATTGAGGGAGAAGGTGGACTTCATCGGTCTTTCAGGACTTATCACTCCGTCGCTGACTGAGATGGTCAATACTGCCCAGGCGCTGAGGAAAGCCGGGGTGTGCGTACCGCTGATGATTGGCGGTGCCACTACCAGCGAACTGCATACTGCCCTGAAAATCGCTACTGAATACGACGGTCCGGTACTCTGGATGCATGATGCCTCGCAGAACGTGATTGCTGCCCAGAAACTCAATGACGCGCAGTCGGCTGAATTATTCACGGCTCAACTGAGGAAGGTGCAGCAGGAACTCCGAACCGACTACGAACAGGCGCACCCTACCCTTCTTTCTCTCGAAGATGCAAGAAAGAAGAAGTTTAACTAACCCAGGTATCAATATCTAAGGTGAAGAAAAAATCGGCAAAATCCTTTGCCATGTCGTTTTTTCTTCGTACCTTTGCAGCCGTTGTGCGCATGCGTACACGCATATACGTGTAAATCACGTAGATAGGTAAAAGGCATGCTCATGACAAAAGCATTCAAAACATAATGTCTAACTTGTCAAAAACAAAAACAAACAATTAACAATTATGACAGAAACTAAAAACATCAAGCCGCTTGAAGAGTTCGACTGGGAAGCATTCGAACTTGGTGGCAAGAGCGCAGCAAACGTTGCTGAGCAGACAAAGGCTTACGAAGGTACGCTTAACAACATCCAGGACAATGAAGTTGTTGACGGAACTGTAACTAACATCAACGACCGTGAAGTTGTCGTTAACATCGGCTACAAGTCTGATGGTATTATTCCTCGTAGCGAATTCCGCTACAACCCAGAACTCGCTGTAGGCGACAAGGTTGAAGTCTACATCGAGAATCAGGAAGACAAGAAGGGCCAACTCCTTCTTTCTCACAAACGCGCACGCCAGGCACGCTCATGGGACCGCGTTAATGCTGCTTGCGACGCAGGCGAAATCGTAAAGGGATTCGTTAAGTGCCGCACTAAGGGTGGTATGATTGTTGACGTTCTCGGAACTGAAGCATTCCTCCCT
>JAZQPD010000001.1:0-15961 GCA_045628285.1 Bacteroidaceae bacterium | reverse complement strand
GATGGCAGCACTATGCTGTGCTGTACGTCACGGATTTGAGACTGATGGAGCTCTGGAAGTAGCGAAGAAGACTTATGTCGACCTCGGAGTAAATATCCATGATGCCAAGAACAAGGAACTCCATGATTCACTCCGACAACTACCGGCATCCTGTGCAGAAGCAGCCGACGAACTGGAGAAATCAAGACAGATATACACAAGCAAGAATGTATTCTCCGATTCACTCGTTGACTACCAGATCAACTACCTGAAAAGGATATAATCATACGATTCTGATAGCAAAGAATATTTTCTGTCACTAATTTATCAGAAAAATTTGGTCAATACCATTTTTTTCACTAATTTTGCATCGTAAAGAAGAAAACCAAGATGGAGGGGCTGAAAAGTTCCTCCTTTTTATAACCTTTTTAGTACGAAACATGATTGATAAAAACAAAGTACAACAATGCGTTGAGGAATGGATTCAGGACAAGGAGTATTTCCTCGTAGATGTAAGTGTCGACAAGAACAACAAGGTGATTGTCGAAATCGATAACAAGGAAGGCGTCTGGATTGACGATTGCTGCAATCTAAGCCGTTTTATCGAAGAACATTTCGACAGAGATGTCGAGGACTTCGAACTTGAAGTCGGTTCTGCAGGTATTGGCCAGCCATTCAAGGTAATGCAGCAGTACGAGAACAACATTGGCAACAAGGTAGAAGTGCTGACAGAAGAAAACAAGAAGCTCATCGGCAAACTGACAGCAGTAACCTCAGAAAGCATCACTATCGACGACAAAACTACCCTGACATTTGAAGAATTCAAGAACGTGAGAGCCGTAATTGACTTTGAATAATCAAAAACACAAAAAAGAAAACAACATAAAACATATAGAAATGGCACAAAAAAGTATTGAACAGGCAAATCTCTCTGAAACCTTCAAGGAATTCAAGGAGAAAAAGAACATTGACCGCACAACCCTGATCAGTGTAGTAGAAGACTCATTCCACAGCGTACTGCAAAAGCAGTATGGCTCAGACGAAAATTTTGACGTCATCGTCAATCCTGACAAAGGCGACTTTGAAATCTATCGCAATCGGCAGGTAGTTGCAGATGACGAACTCGAAGATGAAAACACTCAGATCAGTCTTACAGAAGCACAGAAAATCGATGAAGACTATGAAATCGGTGAAGATGTATCCGAGAGAATTAACTTCAGCGACTTCGGCCGCCGAGCCATCCTCAACCTCCGCCAGACAATGGCTTCCAAGATACTTGAACTCGAGCATGACAACCTTTACAACAAGTATGCCGACAAGGTCGGAACCATTATTACAGGTGAAGTATATCAGATATGGAAGCGCGAAATCCTTCTTCTCGATGACGAGGGAAACGAACTTCTCCTACCAAAGACAGAGCAGATTCCAACCGACTTCTTCCGCAAGGGAGAGACAGCACGGGCACTCGTCCAGAAGGTAGACAACCTCAACAACAATCCAAAGATTATTCTCAGCCGTACTGATCCCATGTTCCTACAGAGACTGCTCGAGAATGAGGTTCCTGAAATCAGCGACGGACTGATAACCATCCACAAGATTGCCCGTATTCCAGGTGAGAGAGCAAAGATTGCAGTAGAGAGCTACAACGACAGAATCGACCCTGTAGGAGCCTGTGTGGGAGTGAAAGGAAGTCGTATTCACGGTATCGTACGCGAACTGAAGAACGAGAATATCGACGTAATCACCTATACGCCAAACATGAAGTTACTTGTTCAGCGCGCACTCTCTCCTGCACGTATCAATTCCATCAATCTCGACGAGGAGAACAAAAAAGCCGAAGTATACCTCCAGCCGGATCAGGTATCACTTGCCATCGGAAAGAACGGTATGAACATCAAACTTGCCAGTATGCTCACAGACTACACTATTGACGTATTCCGTGAACTTGCCGAAGATGATACAAATCTTGACGACATCTATCTCGACGAGTTCAAGGACGAAATCGAAGAATGGATTGTCGAAGCCATCAAGGCCATTGGACTTGACACAGCCCGTGCCGTACTCGACGCACCACGCGAACTTCTCATAGAAAAGGCCGACCTCGAAGAGGATACCGTAGACGAAGTATTGAGAATCCTCAAAGCTGAATTTGAAGACTAATAAAAAAGACAGCCAATGGCAATAAGATTAAATAAAATACTAAAAGAACTGAACGTCAGTATCAACACCGTTGCCGAGTATCTTCAGAAGAAGGGCATGGCTCTTGAAGATGCCACACCAAACGCAAAGATATCTGACGAGCAGTATCGGATACTTGCCTCCGCCTTCGGTGCGGACAAGAGCAAGAATCAGGAAACGAAATTAGACATTCAGCGCAGGAAAGAGAAGGAGGAGAAGGAACGCGCAGAGCGCAAGGAAAAGGAACGCGAGAAACGCCTTCAGGAAGAAGCTGCAAAGAAGAAGTCTGAAGAAATTTTCCATACAAAGAGTGAAAAAGAAAAGACTGTAGGTTTCAAGGTCGTCGGCAAAATCACTCAAGAGGAGAAGAAAGTGGAAGAACAGCCTGTCGTCAGCGAGAATAAGGTAGAAGATATGGCAAAAGACGAGCCAAAAGTTCAGCAGGAAGAGCCCGAACTGCCACAGGTTCCTAAGGAAGAACCTAAGGTTGAAACTCCGAAAGAAGAAAAGCCGGCAGACGAAGTATTCCGTCCTGAATTGCCAAATCCGGGGCTCAGTTTCAAGAAAGTAGGATTCGTCGACCTCTCGACCATTAATACCAAGACCCGTCCTGACAAGAAGAGCAAGGCCGAGAAGAAAAAGGAACGCGAAGAAAAGGAAGCTGCCCGTCAGGAAGCCAAGAACAAGTACAAGGAGTCGGTCATGAAGGAAATCGGCGGCAGCAGCAACGACCCTAACAAGAAGAAACGCCAGAGAATCAACAAGGGTAAGGTTGACATTGACGCAGCCGTTGAAAACCAAAAGAGAGAGAATCGTCCACAGGCTGACAACGGAAAGAGCAAAGGCAAGAACGAACGCCGCGACAATAAGGATGACCGCAGGGAGAAGGGCCGCGAAATGAGGGACGAGCGCCGTGACCAGCAAGGCGGAGGCAAGAAGAATAAGAAGAACAAGAAGAACGTCAAAGTCGAACTTACTGAAGAAGAAGTTGCAAAACAGGTAAAGGAGACATTGGCACGCCTCACATCAAAGTCAGTCAAGAGTGGTGTAAAGCATCGCAAGGAAAACCGTGAACGCCATCGTCTTTCAGCTCTTGCCGAGGAAGATTCAGAGAACAACGTACTCCAACTTACAGAATTCGTGACGGCCAATGACCTTGCCATCATGATGAATGTATCCGTGACGGAAGTAATCTCAACATGTATGTCGCTCGGACTCATGGTATCCATTAATCAGCGACTCGATGCAGAGACCATCAACATCGTAGCAGAAGAGTTCGGATTTGAGACCAACTATGTCAGCGAAGAAGTCACTCATGCTATCGAAGACGAGGAAGATGCCGACGAGGACCTCGAATCACGCGCTCCTGTCATCACCGTCATGGGTCATGTCGATCATGGCAAGACATCACTCCTCGACTATATCCGCAATGCCAATGTAATTGCCGGCGAGGCTGGAGGTATCACCCAGCACATCGGAGCCTACAACGTGAAGATGAAGAACGGCAAGCATATCACATTCCTCGATACTCCAGGTCACGAGGCATTCACAGCCATGCGTGCCCGCGGTGCAAAGATTACGGACATCGCCATCATCATCATCGCAGCCGACGACGATGTAATGCCACAGACAAAGGAAGCCATTGCACATGCAGTAGCCGCCAACGTACCTATGGTATTTGCCATCAACAAGATTGACAAGCCGGCAGCTGACCCTGAAAAGATCAAGCAACAGCTCTCACAGATGAACTACCTCGTAGAGGACTGGGGCGGAAAATACCAGTGCCAGGAAATCAGTGCAAAGAAAGGTCTCAATGTTGACGAGCTCATGGAGAAGGTACTCCTCGAAGCCGAAATGCTCGACCTCAAGGCCAATCCAAACAGAAGGGCAATGGGATCAGTCATCGAGTCATCTCTCGACAAGGGTCGTGGATATGTAGCAACCGTACTCGTACAGAATGGAACCCTCCATCAAGGTGATGTAGTGCTCGCAGGAACAGCCTTCGGAAGAATAAAGGCTATGTTCAACGAACGCGGACAGAAGATTCAGCAGGCACTCCCTGCCGAACCAGCACTCATCCTCGGACTCAACGGAGCACCTACGGCTGGCGACACATTCCATGTCATGGAAACAGAACAGGAAGCCCGTGAACTTGCACATAAGCGTGACCAGCTTAAGAGAGAACAAGGTATTCGCACACTCAAACGTGTTGACCTCAACGAACTTGGCCGCCGTATAGCACTCGGTGACTTCAAGGAACTCAATATCGTTGTAAAGGGTGACGTTGACGGTTCCATCGAAGCCATCAGCGACTCTCTCATCAAGCTCTCAACCGACAAGATTCAGGTCAACGTCATCCACAAGGCTGTCGGTCAGATCAGCGAGAGCGATGTCACCCTCGCAGCAGCATCCGATGCCATCATCATAGGTTTCCAGGTACGTCCTTCGCAGGCAGCACGCCGTCTGGCAGATCAGGAAGGCGTAGACATCCGACTCTATTCTGTCATCTATGATGCCATCGAGGAAGTCAAGAGTGCCATGGAGGGCATGCTGGCTCCTGAAATCAGGGAAGAGGTCACTGCAAATATCGAAGTACGTCAGGTCTACAACATCTCCAAGGTCGGTACAGTTGCCGGTGCATTCGTCACAAGCGGAAAGGTACACCGTTCCGACAAGATTCGTGTCATCCGCGACGGTATTGTCAAGCATACAGGCACCATCCTCGCCCTCAAGCGCTTCAAGGATGATGTCAAGGAAGTGGCAACCAACTTCGACTGCGGTATATCAATCACAAACTACAACGACATCAAGGAAGGCGACATACTCGAGACATTCGAGGAAATCAAGATCAAGCAGAAATTGTAGATCAAGGACTTAGAATGGCAAAAAACGAAATAGTTGAAGATGCCGTAAAGCAACAATACAAATATGGCTTTACGACAGATGTGCAGACTGAAATTATCGAGAAAGGCCTCAACGAAGACGTAGTACGCCTCATTTCCGCAAAGAAATGTGAACCCGACTGGCTGCTGGAATTCCGCCTCAAGGCATTCCGCTACTGGCAGACATGCAAGCAGCCTACATGGGGGCACGTCCATCTTCCCGAGATAGACTATCAGGCCATTTCCTATTATGCCGATCCTACTAAGAAAGAACAAAAAAACCGACCTGCCAGCCAGGACGAACTCGACCCCGAACTCGTCAAGACATTCGACAAGCTTGGCATTCCTCTCGAAGAGCGTCTGGCACTTGCCGGAGGTACGGCGGTGGATGCCGTCATGGACTCCGTTTCCGTGAAGACCACCCATCAGAAGGCACTCCAGGCAAAGGGAATCATATTCTGTTCCATCAGCGAAGCCGTCAGGAATCATCCTGAACTGGTACGGAAATATCTCGGAAGTGTAGTAGGCTACAAGGACAACTTCTTTGCGGCACTCAATTCAGCGGTGTTCAGTGACGGCTCATTCGTCTACATCCCGAAGAACACCCGCTGTCCGATGGAACTCTCCACCTACTTCCGTATCAATGCAAGAAATACCGGACAATTCGAACGCACACTCATTGTGTGCGACGAAGATTCCTACGTATCCTATCTTGAAGGATGCACAGCACCAATGCGGGACGAGAACCAGCTCCATGCAGCCATAGTCGAGATAGTCGTCATGGACAATGCCGAAGTGAAATACAGTACCGTCCAGAACTGGTACCCGGGTGATTCGGAAGGCAGGGGCGGAGTCTATAACCTCGTCACCAAGCGAGGCCACCTGCGTGGTATCAACAGCAAACTCTCATGGACACAGGTAGAGACCGGTTCTGCCATCACATGGAAGTACCCAAGTTGCATACTTTCCGGCGACAACTCACAGGCTGAGTTCTATTCCGTAGCCGTCACCAGCAACTATCAGGAAGCCGACACAGGCACTAAGATGATTCATCTCGGGCGCAACACCCGAAGCACCATCATCAGTAAGGGAATCAGTGCCGGACATAGCCAGAACTCCTATAGAGGATTGGTGAAAGTTTCGCCGAAAGCCGACAACGCACGCAACTACAGCAGTTGCGACTCGCTTCTCCTCGGCAGTCTGTGCGGAGCACACACCTTCCCTGTCATTGATGTCAGAAACGACACAGCAACCATAGAACACGAGGCTACCACGTCGAAAATCAGTGAGGACCAGCTCTTCTACTGCAACCAGAGAGGCATCCCTACGGAGGAAGCCGTAGGACTGATTGTCAACGGATATGCCAAGGAAGTGCTCAACAAACTCCCTATGGAATTTGCAGTCGAGGCACAGAGGCTCCTGACAGTCACCTTAGAAGGGACAGTTGGATAATGATGGCGTAATTCATAATTCATAATTCGTAATTCATAATTCGTAATTTCTCATTCATGCTTGAGATAAAGAACCTACATGCCGTAGTCAACGGCAAAGAAATACTCCAGGGTATCGACCTCACCATCAATGACGGTGAGATTCATGCCCTGATGGGAACAAATGGAGCAGGCAAGAGTACCCTCTCCAATGTCATCGTAGGCAATCCCCGCTATCAGGTCACAGAAGGCACCATCACCTTCAATGGCCAGGATCTCCTCGCCATGACTCCTGACCAGCGGGCACATGCCGGCATCTTCATGTCCTTCCAGCTTCCCGTAGAAATACCCGGAGTCAGTATGGCCAATTTCATAAAGGCGGCAGTCAGTGCCCGCATGAAGGCAAACGGCAAGGAACCCATGAAATCCAAAGACCTGCTCAGTCTGATGAAAGAAAAGCGCGAACTGGTAGAGATTGACCAGAAACTTCTCAACCGCAGTGTCAACGAGGGATTCTCGGGTGGCGAGAAAAAACGCAACGAGATTTTCCAGATGGCAATGCTGTCACCTACTTTCTGCATTCTCGACGAGACCGACAGCGGACTCGATGTCGATGCACTACGCATCGTCGCAGAAGGATTCAACAAACTGCGCACCCCACAGACGAGCGCAATGATAATCACACACTATCAGCGTCTGCTCGACTACATCCGTCCCGATGTCGTACATGTGCTCATGAATGGAAAGATAATCAAGACTGCCGGTCCTGAACTGGCCGAACAAATTGAAAAACAAGGATTCGATTGGCTGAAATAATCAACATACACACAGGCGAACACAAACTGATGCTGCTTCGCAATCACGACACCGAC
Organism: Bacteroidaceae bacterium; assembly: GCA_045628285.1. Taxonomy (GTDB): domain Bacteria; phylum Bacteroidota; class Bacteroidia; order Bacteroidales; family Bacteroidaceae; genus Colivivens. The sequence goes on along the minus strand of JAZQPD010000001.1, from coordinate 8,620 downwards.
ATGGAGATTTTCATGGAGGCAGATGCCACTCTGCGCTTCTTCGACCTCGGAGGCAGTGTCAATCCGCTCAACTCACAAATCAACATTACCATCCACTTTCAGGGTGAGGGCTCACAGGTGACTATGCGAGGAAGGATGCAGGGCAAGGATACCGATATTATCTCACGCAACATACTCATCAATCATGCAAGTCCCAACTGCAAGAGCGATGTCTACTACAAATACGTGCTTGATGATAATGCGCAAGGCGACTTTACCGGAAAGGTGTATGTTGCCCCAGATTCACAGAAGACAGACTCCGTCCTGCTGAACCGCAATCTCACACTTACCAAGCAGGCACATATGCATTCCGAACCGTTGCTCGAAATCTATGCCGATGACGTCAAGTGCTCACACGGTTCATCAATAGGAATGCTTGATCAGGATGCAATCTTCTACATGCAACAGAGAGGCATTCCTATGGAGGATGCGCGTCGTCTTCTCATCGATGCATTCATCAATGAGATTCAGATGCCGCGTCTATGTGTGAAATAACTGATTGTACATCTTAGTTTTTGAGAATGGCTGGATATTGTCCACTATCCATTCTCTCATCTTCTTGCCGTCCTCGGTTTCTTGTTTGTAGCTCATGAAGTCGAGTGCAATACCCAGTTCATCTGCAATTCGGAGAGCGAACACAGGCCATATCATGCCGATATCGCCTATTACAGGAAGGCTGCCTTCATGGCGTGCAAATGCAGACATCTCCATTCTAAACGGAATCTTCGAGAGTTTTGTCTTAGGCAATCCTTTGTTGATGGCCTCCTGAATCATGGCACTCTGTTTCTGAAGATCCTGAGCCTTACGGAGGTTCTCGTCAAGGTCGAAACGGATAAGGGTCTTGTCCTTCAGGCTGTATGTAGGCTGGTTTTGCCACCATGACCAGATACCATGACCGGTATAGGTCTCAAACGGACCGTCATGGATTTCCTGCGTGAGTGCTACTGCTGACTCGATGATTACGTCGGCACTGCCCATGAGGGCTGCAATCCGTCGGGATCGCTCTGCAATCGGAATACTGTCGCCTACAGCAAGTCCCACATGACCGCCGCCTACGAGCTGAGGCAGTGTGACAAGCACCGGTACCCCCTTCCTTGCAGCAGCACCGAGCATCGTACGGTCGTCGCATCCCTGACCGGCAACCATCTCGAACGGAAGTCCCGTCTGGCGGCAGATGGAATGAATTTCATCTGCAAGCATCTCCGTGCGGAGTCCCATAGGATAAGCCATGTTTGCAGCAGCCTTGATTACGAAATGACCCTCTGCATCCTTACGCTTGGCAAGGAGTTCACGGTCAAGAATCATTTCCTTCGAGAGTTCGTCTATCTGTTCGTCAGTAAGGTCGGTAAATTCGAACACATTTCCCCTTGGCATCTTCTCCTCCGGGAGTCCGAACTGGGAAGCCGGGCACATCTTCACACGGTCAAGCACACCGCCCATTTCGTGATTGATGACGGCAGAAGAGGTCGTCACTCCGTCGACTATACCCTTCGTTATCAACTCCGCTACAAGTGTTGTCACTCCCTCGTGGATATTCGGACCGCTGCCTGTTACTACGGCAACCCTGCCGCCACGCTTCTTTGCGTCAACCACTTTTCTTACTGACTTGTCCAGTGCATCGCGCGAACGTTCGTCAAGTTCATCATAGAACCGTTCGATGAGATTTCGATTTATTTCCATGTCCTTCTCGTTAAATTTTGTGCAAAAATAGCAAAAAGTTAGGAGTTTTTTACTAAATTTGCATCTTAATTGATAAAAAACTTACAAAAACGATGAATTTCTTAGATAGAAACGAGTTTAATTTCCAGCCATCCAGTGAAGTGGTTGATACAATACAAAACTTCGACATCGGTAAATTCTGTTTCTACACCAGAATCTATGACCAGGGAAAGAAGAGCATCTTTTCCGTCTACCTGTCTGAAATGTTCAACATTGATGAGGATCGGGTTCTGCTCGGCTATGGTGCTGAGGACATCCTGAAAAATGCCGTACACTACTTCCTCGCCAAGGGAACCAACAATAAGATACTGATTCCCAAGTTTTCATGGTGGTATTATAAGTCCATCGCCGACGAAGTGGATGGCAACACCCTGCAATACCCTGTATACGAGACGGAAGACTCCTTCCGCTACGACATGGATGGACTCAAAAAGATGATTGAAGAAGAGAAGCCCCGCATACTTCTTGTTGCCTCGCCGAACAACCCTACAGGCAACGGACTTACACCCGATGAACTCGACCGCATAATCAGCATGACCTCAGGTGACACCATTGTCCTCATCGACGAAGCCTATGCATCATACCTCTCGTCAGACATTACCTATATCAGACGTCTCGTCGATGCACATCCGAATGTCATCATCAGTCGAACAATGTCGAAGTTCTATGGTCTTCCCGGACTGAGGATGGGTTTCGGATTCATCAGCCGGAGCAGGGAGATGGAGAAATTCGCAAGGTTCTCCAACAAGTATCTCGGCTACAACCGTCTGTCAGAGGAAGTGGCAATAGCTGCAATGAAGAGCGACAGCCACTACCGCGACATCGCCAATGTAATGGACGAGGCAAGGAAGATGTACACAGATGAACTGGGTGCACTGCCCGGTTTCAAGGTCTACAAGAGCGTTGCCAATTTCATCCTCATCAAATACCCTACAGACAAGAAGGAAGCCCTTCAGGCTGCATTTGCAGGTGAAGACTATAAGGTGAAGTTCATGAACGAACCTGAACTCAACCAGCAGATGCGAATCACCCTCGGACGCAAGGAACAGAACAGAAAGGTGTGTGACATAATCCTCAGTATATGCAAGCAGTAATACTCGCAGCCGGAACGGCATCCCGGCTCCGTCCGCTTACCGAACATTGTCCCAAGTGCCTGTTGGAAATTGGAGGCAGGACTCTCCTCGAGCGTACAGTCGATGCCATCACCGCATCCGGAATCAACGAAATAACAGTGGTCACAGGCTATCTCAGCAACATGATAGTCACATTCCTCAACGGACACTACCCCAACCTCACGTTCCATTTCATCCACAACGCAGACTACCCATCGACCAACAACATCTACTCCCTCTGGCTGGCACGCACACAGGTGGAAGGCAAGGACTTCCTCCTCATGGACAGCGACATCTACTGCGACCCGCAACTTGTGAAGACCATTGCCCTGCAACAGGAAACCGCACTTGCCCTCAATCGTCACGAACTGGGTGAAGAGGAAATCAAGGTCATTCCTGACGAGCAAATGCGTGTGAAGGAAATAAGCAAGGTGTGCAGCATCTCGGATGCCATAGGTGAGTCGGTAGGTGTGGAGAAGATGACGGCTGAATATTCTGCAATGCTCTACAAGGAACTGAAAAAGATGTGTGAGGATGAAGGACTCGTGAACGTGTTCTACGAGAAGGCCTTCGAGCGCCTCATCCCACAAGGCCAGACTTTCAAGATCATCGACACAACCGATTTCTTCAGCATGGAACTCGACACGGTCGAGGACTTTAACCTCGCTTCGCTCGGAGGAATTAGCCTTTAGCCATTGGCTATTGGCCCGCAAATGAGTAAATAAAAAGCTAATGGCTAATGGCTAACGGCCAAATAATAATTGTTAACTTTTCATTCATTTTTAACTTTTAACTATTAACTGTTAACTATTATGCGAATTTGTCTTTTTTGTGAGCATAAATATGCGGTGAGCATACTCGAACCCATTCAGATTGCAGCGGACAAGGAGGGTGGGAACGATGTTCTGTGGTATGTGGATGATCGCCACATACCTGATTTCCCTTTGAAGGACAAGGTGAAATTCACCAATTCCATTCAGGAAGTATATGATTTCTCGCCCGAGGCATCGTTCTGCCCGGGCAACATCATGCCTTACTACCTTCCGGGAGTGAAGATTGAGATATTCCACGGTTATGCTTCGGAAAAGAAAGACCATTGGGTAATCAGAAGATATTTCGATACATACTTCACGCAAGGACCGTATTTCACAAAAGGATTCGAGCGCTTGGCGAAGAAATACAAGGACTTCGAGGTACTCGAAACGGGGTGGCCTCGTCAGGACTGGATTTTCAACAACCTGCATACGTTCGATGCTGATCGAGAAGAGTATCTGGCTAAATATGGCAAGAGCAAAATCGTGCTCTATGCCCCTACATTCTCACCATCACTCACATCTTTGCCTTACATGAGGGAAAGTCTCCGCGACTTCGCCAAAAACGAAGATGTAGTGGTGTTGCTGAAATTCCATCCACTCACGGCACAGAAGTACATCGACGAGTATAAGCAACTTGCCGACGAAGTAGAGAACATCATTTGGATCAACGATTTCAACGTGACGAAATACATGCTGATGAGCGATGTGATGATAAGCGACACCAGCAGTACGATTTATGAATTCCTCCTGCTCGACAAGCCTGTCATCACCCTTCGTGCCGTTGCCAAGCAGCAGTATTGGAGGAACATGCAGAAGCCGGAAGAACTGCGTCAGGCTTACAGCGATGTGCTCAACGACGACAAGTACACCGAACTGAGACGTTGGCTAATCGACAACTACGACCCTTATCTCGACGGAAAGGTCGGAGAGAGAATGCTCGAAGGTGCGCGTGACTTCATCCGCCGTCACGGAGTGCCGAAATACCGCAAGCTCAACTTATGGCGAGTGTACACCAGCATCAAGGCGTTCGGAAGGATAAAAAAGAGCAAATAGGAAGGGACTTGGGAAAGACCTTCACTTCCTCTGCACTTAATATCATTCTCACCTATGCCATTTTTGCAGTATGCAGAGTGGCATTCGTGATGGAGAACTTTGACTTGTCATTACTTACAGACTGGAACTTCATCAAGGGCAGTCTCATTTTCGATACTTCCGCCATTTGCTACACAATGGCACTTTATGCCATCATGATTCTTCTTCCCCTACATTGGAAGGAAAGACAAGGTTTCCACAACCTTGCCAAATGGTATTTCATCATTGTCAACGCAATCTGCATCTGTGCGAACCTCGCCGATGTAGTGTATTTCCAATACACAGGACGAAGAACCACCCTGTCCGTCTTCCGTCAGTTTTCGGGCGAGCAGCACCTGCCGGGCATCATCGGTGCGGAATTGGTGAATCACTGGTATCTGGTAGTTCTGACTGTCGTTCTCATCCTCACCCTTCTGAAACTCTATCGCAACACCTGGTCATCAACCTTCAACCTTCAACCTTCACTTATTACCTCACCCACTCCATTGCAATCCTGCTGGCTGCACCCCTCATCATCATCGGAATCCGCGGAGGAACGTCGGCAGCATCAAAGCCCATCACCATACTCCACGCACACCAATACGCACAGCATCCTTCCTGGGCCGCAGCAATCATCAACACACCGTTTGCCTTCATCCGCACCATCAACAAACGCCAGTTCGTCAACCCCCACTACTACTCCGACAAAGAGGCACTGCGGATTTTCAATCCGTGGAAGGAAAGTGCCGTCCAGGCTGAAAACAATACGGTAGGGACACACATCAGGAAGAACATCGTAATACTCATACTCGAAAGTTTCGGGAAGGAATATTTCGGTGCCTTCAACGACTATGATGGGTACACCCCGTTCCTCGATTCGTTGATTGGACACAGTCTCACCTATCGCCATTCCTACAGCAATGCAAGGGTGAGCATGGAGGGACTGCCGGCAATATTGTCGGGCATTCCCATGTTCGAAGAGTCGTTCTTCCTCACCGATGCAGCACTCTCGGGAATGGGAGGAATTGCCGATGCACTGATGGGCGAGGGCTATTCTACGGCATTCTTCCACGGAGCCGACAACAGTTCCATGGGTATCCACGCTTTCACGAAAGCAACAGGATTCACGCATTATTTCGGTCGGGAAGAATTCGGCAAAGACAAACGATTCAAAGGTGATGAGGAGTTTGATGGCAAATGGGCAATCTGGGACGAGCCGTTCCTGCACTTCTCGGCATTGCACATCGACGAACTCCGACAACCGTTCGTTGCAGGAATATTCACGGCAACATCGCACCACCCTTACGCCTTGCCCGTTATATATAATAAGGTGTATAAGGAAGAAGGACTGCCCATCCACAAATGCGTGCGTTACACCGACAATTCGCTCCGCCAGTTCTTCGCGATGGCGAAAAAGATGAAATGGTACGAAAACACCCTCTTCGTCATCACGGCAGACCACACGAACCAATCGGAAGTGGAACGCTACCAAACCGACATCGGCCGCTACGAGGTACCAATCATATTCTTCGATCCGTCGGGCAGTCTCCCCACCGGAATGAGCAACACCATTGCCCAGCAAACCGACATCATGCCTACGCTCCTCTCCTATCTCCACTACGACAAGCCCTTCGCCGCCTTCGGCAAAGACCTCCACATCGCCACTGCTCCTGATGTTTCGCCCGACGCGTCTCCATCAGCCGCCTCCTGGGCTGTCAACTACACAAGTGGCATCTATCAGTACATCACCGACAGTCTCCTCCTCCAATTCGACGGAAGAAAAATAATCGGTCTCTATGACTACAAGACCGATACCCTGCTAAAAAACAACAGGATTTCAACGCAATCCAACAATAAAGTCCTCTCCTTTGGAGAGGATTTAGGAGAGGCTTCCAAGACCCTCAAGGCCATCATTCAGACTTACATGCTCTTCTTCTCTCCCACTCCTCCTTCGTCCGCTTCCAGCGGTCATGAGTCCAGAGCCACAATTCAGGATGAGCCTTGATGTCTTCTTCAAGAAGAGCCATGTACTTGTCAGTTATCTCATAGTCAGGCACATCCTTTGAATCGTGAGCCAAAGGAATGGCCTCCATCACATAATACCCCCGTTTCGGCATCGTCACCCGTCCGTAGTACATCATGGCATCGAAATGCTTGCCCATCTGTTCCCCACCAGTGAACACAGCCGTTTCGTGATTGAGGAACGGAGAGAAATGATGAATGTTCTCCCATTTGGGCAATTGGTCACTGATGAATCCGCAGAACACCTTCTTCCCCTCAGCCCTACGCTTCACGAGCGTTCGGGCAGCCACTTTCATCGGAATGCACTCGCCACCATATTTGTTCCTTACATCAAGAAACATCCTGTCCATGAACTTATTGTAGAGCGGGTGATAAATCTGGGCACAATGATACTCCTTGCTCCAATATTGCAGCGACGTCAACCATTCCCAGTTGCCGTAATGGCCGAGATAGCAGAAGAGGTCGGTCTTTCCCTCGGCAAAGCCCTTGTCAATCGGTTCAAGACCAATGAACTTCGTTCTATTCATCATCTCCTCACGCGACATGGAGAACTGTTTGAGAATTTCAGGTACAAGATCGCACAGATGATGATAGAACTTGCATTCTATCCGTGTCAGTTCCTCCTTCGACAATTCAGGAAAGCACTCCCTCAACTGCCTACGGACAAGTTTCCTCCGATAGAACCTCCTCACTATCGGATATGCCAGGTCGCTCCACACGTAAAGAAACTCCAACGGCGGCAACGACAAAAGCCAAAAGAACCTGTATACTATCCTGTACCACATAGATTATTTAATTCGTAATTCATAATTGCATATTCACAAGGTGAAAACACACTTTTCAAAATGCAAAAATAGCAATTATTTTTGTAGCAGACAAAATTTATTTTAGTTTATTTTCCACAAAGATTTGGCAGAGTGGAAAGATTGTTCTATTTTTGCAAAAAATAAAAGAATCAGACATGACGACTACAGAATTAGCCCCAAACCAACTTATCGTAACGCTCAGCGACATTTCCATGATGAGCAATATAAAGAAAGCCATTTCTTTATTAAAAGGAGTGGAAACAGTAAAATCACCAAAAATACAAGCACTTACGCCTCAACAAAACTACGTAAGTCAGACATTATCAACTGCAATTCAAGAAGTTCGAGAAGCACAGAAAAACAATTACAAGCTTCAATCGGCAGATGACTTTCTACATGAATTCTTCACCGATTAAATTGGGTCTAAACAGAACGAAACAAACCCTAAATCAAATCGTGTAAAACACTGTTATACAATTAACTCCGCTTAACTAACCTTATTCTTCGCCTATTGCAGATTTGCCCCGATTAGAGTAATTTTGTACCGCCATTGTACCTCGGGTGGATGAGCAGAGGGTTCGTAGGGTGTTCCCTTAAATCACCTTATTTCCCCTTAAATCCGCTTAATTGGTTTCCGTCAAGGACCATCCCCCGAATTTGTGCAAAATTTGATAAAAATACTCGATATGGGCAAGAATCAAACTTCACAAATTCCCAACATCCTTCTGTCCGTGAAGGATGCCTCCGCCGCCATCAGTGTCAGCACTAAGATGGTGCGCTTGCTTATTGCCTCCGGCAGACTGAAAGCCGTCAACCTCGGCAAGCGGATGACACGAATAAGCCTACAGGAACTCACAGACTTTGCCCAAGGGCAAGGCTGCGATGTCGTGTTACCTTCTTCTTCCCTCCCTTTTAATAATGACAAAAGGGAAAAGAATAAGAAGAGTGTCACCGCCAAGCCTGAGACTGGCAGCGTAAATAAGAGAGCCAAATGCCGCATGACACCAGCCAGTGAGAAAGCCCCTGAAGGTGTTAC